>NZ_CP043473.1:3056981-3362679 GCF_008275125.1 Chromobacterium paludis | reverse complement strand
TGTTGCAGGACGCCGGCCTGGCGGTGTCCGAAGTGTCCGACTACACCGGCTTCCCCGAAATGCTGGACGGCCGCGTCAAGACCTTGCATCCCAAGGTGCACGGCGGCATCCTGGGCCGGCGCGATCTGCCCGAGCACGTCGCCACCATGGCCGAGCACGGCATCGGCAACATCGACCTGGTCTGCGTCAACCTCTACCCCTTCGAAGCCACCATCGCCAATCCGGACTGCTCGCTGGAAGACGCGATCGAGAACATCGACATCGGCGGTCCGACCATGGTGCGCTCCGCCGCCAAGAACTGGGCCCACGTCGCCATCGTCACCGACAGCGACGACTACGCCGCGCTGACGGCCGAGCTGAAGGCCAACGCCGGCCAGCTGTCCAAGGCCACCCGCTTCGAGCTGGCCAAGAAAGCCTTCACCCACACCGCCGCCTACGACGGCGCCATCTCCAACTACCTGACCAGCCTGGCCGCAGGCGTGGTGGAAGGCAAGCCGGAACGCGTGGCCTTCCCGAACCGCCTGAACGCGCAGTTCATCAAGGTGCAGGACATGCGCTACGGCGAGAACCCGCACCAGGCCGCCGCCTTCTACCGCGACCTGGACCCGGCCGCCGGCAGCATTGCCCACTACCGGCAGCTACAGGGCAAGGAGCTGTCCTACAACAACATCGCCGACGCCGACGCGGCCTGGGAGGCGGTGAAAACCTTCGAGCAGACCGCCTGCGTCATCGTCAAGCACGCCAACCCGTGCGGCGTGGCCGTCGCCCAGGACACGCTGTCCGCCTACAAGCTGGCCTTCGCCACCGACACCACCAGCGCCTTCGGCGGCATCATCGCCTTCAACCGTCCGGTGGATGCGGAAACGGTGGAGGCCGTGACCGGCCAGTTCCTGGAAGTGCTGATCGCGCCGGCCTTCAGCGACGAGGCCAAGGCCATCATCGCCGCCAAGAAGAATGTGCGCGTGCTGGAGATTCCGCTGCAGGCCGGCGCCAACCGCTTCGAGCTGAAGCGCGTGGGTGGCGGCGTGCTGGTGCAGACGCCTGATATCCGCAACGTGGGCCTGGACGAGCTGCGCGTGGTCAGCAAGCGCCAGCCGACGGCGCAGGAAATGTCCGACCTGCTGTTCGCCTGGCGCGTGGCCAAGTTCGTCAAGTCCAACGCCATCGTGTTCTGCAAGGATGGCCAGACCGCCGGCATCGGCGCCGGCCAGATGAGCCGGGTGGATTCCACCCGCATCGCCGCGCGCAAGGCGCAGGACGCCGGCCTGAGCCTGGCCGGCGCGGTGGCGGCGTCTGACGCCTTCTTCCCGTTCCGCGACGGCATTGACGTCATCGCCGAGCAGGGCATCAAGGCCATCATCCAGCCGGGCGGCTCCATGCGCGACGAAGAAGTGTTCGCCGCGGCGGACGAGCACGGCATCGCGCTGGTGTTGACCGGCGTGCGCCACTTCCGCCATTGATAATTGGCTTTCGGCGAATGCCGCCGTCTTCCGCATGCGGAAACGGCGGCCATCCAACCGACTTGGCGCTATGCTATGCAGGTATTCGCCAAGTGAAGGCGGCGATGGCCGGCGCGTGCCGGCCGCGCCCTCTTGTATAAGGACTGAAATCCCATGAAAGTTCTCGTGATCGGCTCAGGCGGCCGCGAACACGCGCTGGCCTGGCGCATCGCCAAGTCCAAGCGCGTGTCCAAGGTATTCGTCGCGCCGGGCAACGCCGGCACCGCGCTGGACGCCAATCTGACCAATGTGCCGGCCAACGGCGTGGCCGAGTGGCTGGCCCTGGCCAAGGAAGAAAAAATCGACCTGACCGTGGTCGGCCCGGAAGCGCCGCTGGCCGCCGGCGTGGTGGACGCCTTCCGCAGCGCGGGCCTGAAAGTGTTTGGCCCCACGCAGTATTGCGCGCAGCTGGAAAGCTCCAAGGACTTCGCCAAGGCCTTCATGCAGCGCCATGGCATCCCCACCGCGGACTATCAAACCTTCACGGACGCCGCCGCCGCGCGTGCCTATGTGGACGGCAAGGGCGCGCCCATCGTGATCAAGGCCGACGGCCTGGCCGCCGGCAAGGGCGTGGTGGTGGCGATGACGCTGGACGAGGCGCACGCGGCCATCGACGACATGCTGCTGGGCAACAAGATGGGCGAAGCCGGCAGCCGCGTGGTGATCGAGGATTTCCTGGCGGGCGAGGAAGCCAGCTTCATCGTGATGGTGGACGGCGAGCACGTGCTGCCGATGGCCACCAGCCAGGACCACAAGCGCCTGCTGGACCACGACCAGGGGCCGAACACCGGCGGCATGGGCGCCTACAGCCCGGCGCCGGTGGTGACGCCGGCGGTGCATAACCGCGTGATGCGCGAAATCATCCAGCCGGTGGTGCAGGGCATGAAGAAAGACGGCCACAGCTATACCGGCTTCCTGTATGCCGGCCTGATGATAGACGAGGCCGGCCACCCCAAGGTGATCGAATTCAACTGCCGCTTCGGCGACCCGGAAACCCAACCCATCATGGCGCGGCTGAAGACCGACTTCACCGTGCTGCTGGAGGCCGGCGTCAACGGCAAGCTGGACAAAGTGGAAGCCGAATGGGACCGCCGCGTGGCGCTGGGCGTGGTGCTGGCCGCCGCCGGCTACCCGGACGCCCCGCGCAAGGGCGACGCCATCCACGGCATCCCCGCCGAGAGCGAAGACGGCATCGTGTTCCACGCCGGCACTGCGCTGGACGAGCAAGGCCAGCTGCGCAGCAGCGGCGGCCGCGTGCTGTGCGCGGTGGGCCTGGGCGACAGCGTCAAGATGGCGCAGAGCCGGGCCTATCAACTGGCTGATGCCATTGAGTTCGCCGGCAAGCAATTCCGCCGCGACATAGGCGCGCGGGCGATTGGGCGGAAGCACTGATCGGTGTTCTTGTACCGTAAAGACAAAACAGCACCTGCGGGTGCTGTTTTGTCATGCGGAATCCGCTAGACTTCTCCATCCTTATCGATAGTCATCAGGCGAGAATAATATGATTTTGGTAACAGGCGGTGCCGGCTATATTGGTTCCCATACTTGCGTGCAATTGCTGGAAGCCGGCTATGAGCTGGTGGTGCTGGACAATCTTTGCAATAGTAAGGTGGAGTCTTTGCGACGCGTGGAGAAACTGACCGGCAAGACGCTGACCTTCGTTCAGGGCGATATCCGCGATCCAGAGGCTTTGCAGGCAGCTTTTCGGCATCCCATTCAAGCAGTGATTCATTTTGCAGGCTTGAAAGCGGTGGGTGAGTCGGTGGTCAAACCGCTGGAATATTACGAGAACAACGTAACGGGCACCTTGGCTTTGCTGCGCGCGATGAAACAATATGGCGTGCGCAACTTCGTGTTCAGTTCCTCGGCTACTGTGTACGGCAACCCGGCCTCGGTCCCGATCACGGAATCCTTCCCGCTCTCCGCGACCAACCCTTACGGCCGCAGCAAGTTGATCGTCGAGGATATGCTGCGTGACTTTGCCAAGGCGGAGCCGGACTGGAATATCGCGCTGCTGCGTTATTTCAACCCGATCGGCGCACATGAAAGCGGCGAAATCGGCGAAGATCCTAACGGCATTCCCAATAATCTGATGCCATTCATCACCCAAGTGGCCTGCGGCAAACAAGCCGAGCTCAAGGTGTTTGGCAGTGATTATCCCACAATGGACGGCACTGGCGTGCGCGACTATATCCACGTGGTGGATCTGGCTGCGGGTCATGTCAAGGCTGTCGAGGCGCTGACTCGTAATCCCGGCCTATTGACGGTTAATCTGGGCACCGGCAAGGGCTATTCCGTGCTGGAAATGATCCAGACTTTCGAGCAAGTCAACGGTGTGAAAGTGCCTTATCAAATTGTGGAGCGCCGACCTGGAGACATCGCGGAATGCTGGGCAGATCCTAGCTCAGCATCTGAGCAGTTGGACTGGAAGGCTGAGAGAGGTTTGCATGAGATGTGCCGAGACAGCTGGCGCTGGCAGAGCCAAAATCCGGCGGGATACCCGTGAGCCATACAAGAAAAAGCAGCAGCTCTACTGCAGTTTCTCATTTGTCGTGAGCTGCGCTTGGAATACTGGGCAATCCACCTTCGTATTAGTATGAAAAGCTCTTGCCATCCCTGCCCAGTTTGAGGCCAACTCTCGGACTTTGACGGGACCGAATGGGTGCGCTGATGGATTACTTGGTCGATGTGTCAGAGCCGAGAGTGAGGCGCTATATCGCTCATGATCCGCCCCCGCCAGCCTAGATGCGATGGGCTGTCAGGAAAACGTAGCCGCCAAGGTCGTTGTGACACGTGAAGCGGACTCTTTGCTGACGGCCAAAGTGAATCAGCCTAAGCTGCTCCAGGCAGTGGCGCGAGCCTTGATGGATTTCTCGTAGAGTACGTGGCGAATGCACATTAACAGGCCGTTGAAAAACCAACAGCCATTCATTTGGTATAATCATCAACATCCAACGAACCGCGAAAGCACCCGATGAGAGGCGTCCGCAACGACAGTCAGACCAATCTGTTCAGCTACATCCAGCTGGAAGATCGCATCCCGGCTCATCACCCGCTGCGCAAGATCCGCCAGATGGTCGACCTGGTGCTCGGCTCGATGAATGACGTATTCGACGGCTTATATTCCCGCGTCGGGCGGCCTTCGATTCCGCCTGAACATCTGCTGCGCGCCTCCCTGCTGCAAGTGCTCTACACCATCCGCTCCGAGCGGCTGCTGGTAGAGCAACTGGACTACAACCTGCTGTTTCGCTGGTTCGTCGGCCTTTCCGCCGATGCCCGCGTCTGGGATCACTCGACCTTCTCGCAAAATCGCGACCGCTTGTTTACCGAAGACGTCGCCCGCGCCTTCTTCATTCGCGTACGCAGCCTGGCCGAGTGGGGCAAGCTCACCAGCGACGAACATTTCAGCGTCGACGGCACGCTGATCGATGCCTGGGCTTCGCACAAAAGCTTTGTTCACAAGGATGACGACACGTCCCCACCCGCAGGGCGCAACCCGGACGTCGATTTCCGGGGCGAGAAGCGAAGCAACCAGACGCATCAATCGCGAACCGATCCGGAAGCGCGACTGGCCCGCAAGAGCGCCGGCGACGCCAGCCGCTTGTGCCATATGGCCCATATCCTGACCGAGAACCGCAACGGTCTGGTGGTGGACGTCTCGGTGTCCGAGGTCAATGGCCACGCCGAAAACATCGAAGCGCTGAACCTGTTGCTGCGCAATGCCAAGAAAGGCAGCACCGTCGGCGCGGACAAGGGCTATGACACGCCGGCTTTCGTGAACGGCTGCAGAGACTTGGGCATCACGCCGCACGTGGCGCGCAAGCGTGTCGGCAGCGCCATCGACAGCCGCACCACGCGCCATGAGGGTTACGCGATCAGCCAGCGGCGACGCAAACGGATCGAGGAATGCTTCGGCTGGCTGAAAACCGTCGGAGGCCTTCGCAAAACCAAACTGATCGGCCGGGCCAAACTGGCCGGGCAAACTTTTTTAGCGTTTGCGACCTATAACCTGATCCGCATGGGCAGCCTGTCCGGCTGTTGGGGCGGATCGCATGTATAGGGCGTATTGCGCCCAAAATCGCCGGATAACCGGCAAACAGCCTGAAAACCCAGGCAGAGAACGGATTTATTGGCATTCTGCCCGCTGAAACCGCCCATTTTTGTTCATGCGGAAATGGGTTGGGGCAAGATCGACGTGTTTTTCAACGGCCTGTTAAGTGGCCACGCGGAGTTGTAACAGATGACGACGGCACCGGCGAGGGTTTTATCGCAGTTGCCAGCTTGGCTGGGTTGCAAAGCCGTGGGACTCGTGGATTTGATGTGACTGGATGAGCGAGGCCAGTCGGTGATAGAGCATCGCTTTACCTGTCGTCGCGCGAGTTGAGCGCGGAGGGGGTGGGGCAGACCGTGTGCTGTCACCGGACGATCAAGAACAGCCTGCATTGCATTTTGCTGCGCTAGCTGAGCTTTGCTGTTGAGTTGGCATTACAATAGCGGCTTACTTTTTCATTGAATCCCCATGAGTTCAGGCTTGGTTCCTTTGTCCCGCCTCCCGGGTGCTTTGCTTATGCACCGCGCCCGGGCGCGCTTGCGCCATGGCGGCGTGATCGCCTATTCCACCGAATCCTGTTACGGCCTGGGTTGTCATCCGCTCGATGTGCGGGCGATCCGCCGCGTGCTGGCGATCAAGGCGCGGCCCAATCACAAGGGGCTGATCGTCATTGCCGCCGATTTCGAGCAGATCCGCCATCTGGTGCGGCCGCTTTCCGCCGCGCAGCGCGCGGAACTGGCGCGCTATTGGCCCGGTCCATACACTTTTTTGCTGCCAGCCTCGCGGCGTGTGCCGCCGGCTTTGCGCGGGCGCCATTGCAAGATTGCGGTGCGGGTGACGGCGCATGGCGAGGCGGCGGCCTTGTGCCGTTCGTTGGGCACGGCCTTGGTGTCGACTTCGGCCAATCGCGCTGGCCAGAAATCGCTGAAAACCGCGCAGGCCTGCCGCAAGGCATTTAAAGACAAGGTGTTGACCTTGCCGGGCCGCATCGGCAAGCGGCGCAAGCCATCGACCATTATCGATTTGGAGAGCGGCCGCGTGTTACGCTAGCCGCATGTGAACCGAGGAACACAACGTGCAACAGATTTCATTCATCAGCCTGATCCTGAATGCCAGCCTGCTGGTGCAATTGGTGATGGCGGGCCTGGCCTTGACCTCGCTGCTGTCCTGGGCGCTGATTTTCAACAAGATAGCGGTGTTGGGCGCGGCCAAGCGCCATAGCGAGGAGTTCGAGCGCAACTTCTGGAGCGGGGCGGACCTGAACCGCCTGTACGAGGACGTGTGCCGCCGCAGCGATGCGGTGGGCATGGAGCGCATCTTCCAGTCTGGCTTCGCCGAGTTCTTAAAGCAGCGCGGCCGAGCCGGCACCGAGCTGTCCGACATCATGGACGGCTCGCGCCGCGCCATGCGCGCGGCGGCGCAGCGCGAGTTGGATGCGCTGGACAGCCATACCTCTTTCCTGGCGACGGTCGGTTCGGTCAGCCCCTATGTCGGGCTGTTCGGCACGGTATGGGGCATCATGCATGCCTTCATCGGCCTGGGCAACGCCGGCCAGGCCACGCTGAGCACGGTGGCGCCGGGTATTGCCGAGGCGCTGGTGGCCACGGCCATCGGCCTGTTCGCCGCCATCCCGGCGGTGGTGGCCTATAACCGCTTCGCTACCGACGTGGATCGGCTGGCCACGCGCTTCGACACTTATATGGAAGAGTTTTCCAATATCCTGCAGCGGCTGGCGATGCGCTGAGCCGCTTGCTGTTTACGCTTGCATACGGCATGGTTTGGGTTCGAATGATTCGGACGCAGCCATGCCTTTTTCACGTCTCGCGCCGCTGACCCTGGCGGCCTTTCTGGCGCTGTATTTCATCTGGGGTTCCACCTATCTGGCCATTCGCGTCGGCGTGGCGTCGTGGCCGCCGCTATTGATGGCCGGTTTGCGTTTCACCCTGGCCGGCGGCATCATGCTGGGCTTTTTGCGCTGGCGCGGCGCGGCATGGCCAGACGCGCGCCAGCTGCGCGGCGCGGCGATTCTGGGCGTGTTGATGCCGGCGGTGGGCAATGGCCTGGTGACCATGGCCGAGCGGGAGGTATCGTCCGGCGTGGCGGCGCTGGTGGTGGCGACGGTGCCCTTGTTCACCTTGTTGTTCGCCCGATGGTTTGGCCATCAGTCGCGCGCGCTGGAGTGGGCCGGCATGGCGCTCGGCGTGTGCGGCATCGTGTTGCTGAACCTGGGCAGCAGCCTGCGGGCCAGTCCACAGGGGGCGCTGCTGCTGGTGCTGGCTTCGGCCGGCTGGGCACTCGGCTCCGCCTGGAGCAAGCATCTGGCGCAGCCGCCGGGCGCGATGGGCAGCGCCTGGACCATGATCTTCGGCGGGCTGGCGCTGCTCTTGTCCAGCTTCGCCATTGGCGAGCGCTTGCAGGCCTGGCCCGGCGCGACCGGCTGGGGCGCGCTGCTCTACCTGACGGTGTTCGGCTCCATGATTGCCTATAACGCCTACCTCTATCTGCTGAAAACGGTGTCGGCGGCCGCCGCCACCAGCTACGCCTACGTCAATCCGGTGATTGCCGTGCTGTTGGGCGCGTTGTTCCTGGGCGAGCATGTCGGCGCTCAGGAGATGCTGGCCATGACGGTGATCGTGGCGGCGGTGTTGTTGATCAGCTGGCGGCGTTGAGCGGCCGGCGACTCCTTTCCCCTGCATCATTCCCGCTGCGCGGCCCGTCAGGGCCGCGTTTTTTTTCTGCGATTGGTATGCATCTCCGCCAGAGGGGGAAAGTCTGGCTTGATCGCCGGAGAGGCCGCGGATTTCCGGGCGGCGCGTGCCTGCCGGATCCCGGCTTGTTTGATGGGCCTGGCTAAAATTCTGGCCAAAAACAAATTGTTGCAGCGCAATGCGACGGTTTTCAGGCCGGCTAGGCGGGCGATTGTCTGACGCAAGTCATGGTCGTGTCGTTTTGTTGCCATAGACATGAAGGGCGGCGCGGCTTGCGCGCAAATTGGTATTGACGTGGTATTAATGTGGTATTAACGTTCGCACTGTAGCAGGCAGACTACGCGGGGCGTGAGAACCGCATGGGATACCGGCGGCGGAAGACTAGGCATACACTGCAATTTTCAGACCACTTGCAGACGACCATGGAAAACCGCTGGCAAGCATTGAAACCGGATGAAACCCTGAGCACCCCGCTGTATCTGCAGCTATCGCGCAAGCTGGCCGACGCGATCAACGCCGGCTGGTGGCAGGCCGACGAGGCCCTGCCTTCGGAGCGCACGTTTTCGGAAGAGTTGGGCATTTCGCGGGTGACCGCGCGCAAGGCGATGGACGTCTTGCTGGAGCAGGGCATGATTCGCCGCCGCCAGGGCTCGGGCACGTTCATCACGCCCAGGCTGGAGCAGCCGCTGTCGCGCTTGACCGGCTTCACCGAGCAGCTGCGGCTGCGCGGCTTCGTGCCTTCATCGGTGTGGCTGGAGCGCGGGGTGTTTCCGCCCAGCAACGAGGAAGTGATCAAGCTGGGGCTGTCGCCGACTTCGATGGTGGCGCGGCTGAAGCGCCAGCGCCTCGCCGACGGCGTGGTGATGGCGATTGAAATGAGTACGATGCCGGTCGCGTATTTACCCGACCCGCAGTTAGTGGGCACTTCGCTGTACGCCCATCTGGACGCGACAGGACATTCGGTGGTGCGCGCCTTGCAGCATATCCGGGCGGTCAACGCTTCGGGCGAAATCGCCCAGTTGGCCGGCATCCGGCCGGGCGAGGCGATGCTGCTGATCACCCGTATCGGCTACAACGCCGACAACGTGGCGATCGAGCTGACCGACACCTACTGCCGCAACGATTATTACGACTTTGTAGCCGAACTGAAACGATGACCCAGAACCAGACCTTGCAGGGCCGCATCCTCACCGCCTCCGGGTGGATGGACGGCGCCGTGCGCCTGGCGGCCGATGGCCGCATCGCAGCGATCGACGCCAAGCTGGCGTCGGGCCGGCAGCCTGAACGTTATATCCTGCCCGGCTTCATCGACTTGCACGTGCACGGCGGCGGCGGCGTGGACATCATGGAGGGCGGCGATGCCGTCCACCACGTGGCCCGGCTGCACGCCCGTTTCGGCACCACCTCCTTGCTGGCCACCACCATGACCGCGCCGCCGGAGGAAATCTCCCGCGTGCTGGCGGACATCGGCCGCTGCAGCAAGGAGCGCGCGCCGGCCGGCAGCCGCGTGCTGGGCGTGCACCTGGAAGGTCCCTACATCAACCCGGGCAAGCTGGGCGCCCAGCCCGACGACGCCTGCCAGGCGGCGATGGCGCAGATAGACAGCTATCGCGCGCTGGCGCCGATCTCGCTGATCACGCTGGCGCCGGAAATCCCCGGCCACCTCGACATCATCCGCTGGCTCAGCGAGCAGGGCGTCAAGGTGCAGATGGGCCATACCCTGGGCAGCTACGAGGACGCCGTGTCCGCGCTGGAGCAGGGCGCGTCCGGCTTCACCCACCTCTTCAATGCCATGACCGGCCTGCATCATCGCGAGCCGGGCGTGGTGGGCGCGGCGCTGGCGCATGCCGAGTACGCCGAGCTGATACCTGATTTGCTCCACGTCCACCCGGGCGCCATCCGCACCGCGCTGCGCGCCATTCCGCGGCTGTATTGCGTCACCGACTCCACCGCCGCCGCCGGCATGCCGGACGGCCAGTACAAGCTGGGCTCCCACTCCGTCACCAAGTGCATGGGCGGCGTGAGGCTGGCCGACGGCACCCTGGCCGGCAGTACGCTGACCATGGACCAGGCGCTGCGCAATCTGGTGAAGATAGGCCTGCCGCTGGCGGACGCCTCTCACCGCTTGTCGCTGTACCCGGCCGACTATCTGGGCCAGGCCGACCGCGGCCGGCTGCAGGCCGGCGCTTGGGCCGACATCGTGGTGATGGATGCGGAACTGAATTTGCAGCAAGTCTACGTTGAGGGAGAGGAAATTGGCCTCGTTGATGCTTGAAGAAGCGCTGTACGCCGCCGAAGCGGTGGCCGCGCAACATATGTACGCCGATGAAGGCCTGGCCGCGCTGGGACGCGAACTGGCCCGCATCAGCCCGCGCCTGGCGCTGACCGTGGCGCGCGGCAGCTCGGACCACGCCGCCAGCTACTTCGCCTACCTGGCCATGCAGCGGCTGGGCGTGCCGGTGGTGTCGCTGCCGATGTCCATCGTCACCCTGCACCAGTCGCCGCTGGCGGTGGATGGCCAGCTGGCCGTGGCGGTGTCGCAATCCGGCCAGAGCCCGGACCTGGTGGACACCATGAAGGCGCTGTCCGCCGCCGGCGCGCACACCGTGGCCTTGGTCAACAAGCCCGGCTCCCCGCTGGCCGAGGCCTGCCACTGGGCGGCGCCCTTGTGCGCCGGCGAGGAAAAGAGCGTGGCGGCCACCAAGAGCTACATTACCTCGCTGTCCGCCGTGGCGCGCCTGGTGGCGCACTGGCAGAACGACGCCGGCCTGCTGGCCGCGCTGGAAAACCTGCCCAAGCGCCTGAGCGAGGCCGCCGCCCAGGACTGGTCCGTCGCCCTCGACGTGCTGAAGCCGGCCGAACGCATCATGGTGGTCGGCCGCGGCCTCGGTTTCGCCGTGGCGCTGGAAGCGGCGCTGAAATTCAAGGAAACCTGCGCCATCCAGGCGGAGGCCTTCTCCGGCGCCGAGATCAAGCATGGTCCGATGGCGCTGATCGACGAAGGCTACCCGCTGCTGATCTTCGCGCCGCGCGGCCCGGAGCAGCAGGGCCTGATCGCCCTGGCCGCCGAGATGCGCGGCCGCGGCGCCAAGGTGTTGCTGGCGGCGCCGGCCGATGTGGAGAGCCGCGACCTGACGCTGGCGGTGGCCGACGACGAGGCGCTGGACCCGCTGCTGGCGATCCAGAGCTTCTATCTGATGGCGGCCCGCCTGTCCGAGGCGCGCGGCCTGAACCCGGATGTGCCGCGCCACCTGTCCAAAGTGACCTGCACCCGCTGAGGCGCCAGGCTAACCGTTTTCCCCGCCGCGCCGAAGGCGAGGCAGAGCCGGAGGCGCTTCCAGACCGAGGCGGCTCGCGGGGCGTCTCCCCCCGCGAGTCCGCCGCCGGCCGGAATGGACGCGTGGCAGCGCGGGGCTAGGCAAGCGGCCGGGAGACGAGGTCGGCCGCGGACGGTGATGAATGTTGTGACCTGGGCCTGTAGCGGGCGCGGGGAGTCTAAGTTGTAGAGCGCTGGGGAGCCGCCGTTAGACAAGACGGCACCAGATTTAACCTGGGAGATATCTTGTGAGTACTTTAAATAAATTCGCAGGCATTCAGCAGCTGGGGCGCGCCCTGATGCTGCCGATCGCCGTGCTGCCGGTGGCCGGCTTGCTGCTGCGCTTGGGCCAGCCCGACCTGCTGGACATCAAGATCATGGCGCAGGCCGGCGACGCCATCTTCAGCAACCTGGCGCTGATCTTCGCCATCGGCGTGGCCGTCGGTTTCGCCAAGGACAACAACGGCACATCGGGCCTGGCCGGCGCCATCGGTTTCCTGGTGCTGACCGCGGTGTTGAAGGTGATAGACGACAAGATCAATATGGGCGTGCTGTCCGGCATCCTGTCCGGCCTAGTGGGCGGCTATCTGTACAACCGTTATAAGGACATCAAGCTGCCCAGCTACCTGGCTTTCTTCGGCGGCAAGCGCTTCGTGCCCATCGTCACCGGTTTTTCCATGCTGATATTGGGCGCGTTGTTGGGCTATGTCTGGCCGCCGGTCCAGCATGCCATCGACACCGTCGGCAAGTGGCTGATCGGCGCCGGCGAAGTGGGCGTGTTCTTCTACGGCATCCTCAACCGCATCCTGATCGTCACCGGTCTGCACCACATCCTGAATACCATGGTGTGGTTCCAGGTGGGTGATTTCACCAACGCCGCCGGCAAGCTGGTGCACGGCGACCTGACCCGCTTCTTCGCCGGCGACAAGAGCGCGGGCATGTTCATGTCCGGCTTCTTCCCGGTGATGATGTTCGGCCTGCCGGCCGCCTGCCTGGCGATGTACCGCACCGCCAAGCCGGAAAACCGCGCGGCCGTCGGCGGCCTGCTGTTCTCCATGGCGCTGACTGCCATGCTGACCGGCGTGACCGAGCCCGTCGAGTTCGCCTTCATGTTCCTGGCGCCGGTGCTGTACGGTATCCACGCCGTGCTGACCGGCCTGGCCATGGCCATCATGCAGATGCTGGGCGTCAAGCTGGGCTTCGGCTTCTCCGCCGGCCTGTTCGACTATGTGCTGAACTTTGGCTTGGCCACCAAGCCGCTGCTGCTGCTGCCGATTGGCGCGGCCTACTTTGTCGTCTACTACGTGCTGTTCGTGTTCTTCATCAAGAAGTTCGACCTGAAGACCCCGGGCCGCGAGGACGTGGCGATTGCCGCAGTGGAAGTCAAGGCCGGCACCGGTCGCGCGCGCACCTTCATCGACGCGCTGGGCGGCGCCGCCAACCTGAAGCTGGTGGATGCCTGCACCACTCGTCTGCGTCTGCAAGTGGCCAGCAATGACAAGGTCAACGAAACCGCGCTGAAGGCGCTGGGCTCGCGCGGCCTGATCAAACCGGCCGCCGGCAGCGTGCAAGTGGTGTTGGGGCCGGAGGCCGACCTGATCGCCGATGAAATCCGCACCGCCTTGGCCGCGGGCGAAGCCGCCGCGCCGGCGCCGCAAGCCGCCGCCGAGAAGCTGGTGTCGGCCGCCGCCGCCACGGGCGCCAGCATCGACAAGGCGCGCTGGCTGGCCGCCCTGGGCGGCGCCGGCAATGTGCTGAAGGTGGAAGTGGTGGCGGGCAGCCGCCTGCGCGTGGAAGTGGCTGATGCCGCCCGCGTGGACCAGGCCGCCCTGCAGCAACTGGGCGCCAGCGGCGTGACTTCGGTTTCGGCTAACGTATTGCATGTGGTTCTGCAAGGGGATGCCGGCCCGTATGCCGCGGTTTTGCAAGCTTGATAAGGCAAAGTGGCCAACATTTGATGTAGCGTGTTGATTACATTGCCGAATGGGTAGAAAGTGACAGCGCAAGGCGGGAAAACGACCTTGCGCTGTTTTGTTTTCAGGGCTGTCGCGGCGGCTGCGCCCCGCGATCCGAATTCGCTTTATTTCGGTGGCGTCGTTTCAACCATCGAACCATTCATTGAGCTGTCACAAGCTGACAAGGAGACTTCATCATGGCTATCAAAGTCGGTATCAACGGTTTCGGTCGCATCGGTCGCATGGTGTTCCGCGCTATCGCCAAGGATTTTCCCGAGCTGGAAGTGGTCGGCATCAACGACCTGCTCGATCCGGAATACCTGGCCTACATGCTGAAGTACGACTCCGTGCACGGCCGCTTCCAGGGCGACGTCAAAGTTGAGGGCGGCAGCCTGGTGGTCAACGGCAAGACCATCCGCCTGACCGCGGAAAAAGATCCGGCCAATCTGAAGTGGAACGAAGTGGACGCCGAGATCGTCATCGACTGCACCGGCTTCTTCCTGACCAAGGAAGGCTGCCAGAAGCACATCGACGCCGGCGCCAAGAAAGTGGTGCAGTCCGCGCCGTCCAAGGATGACACCCCGATGTTCGTCTACGGCGTCAACCACGACAAATACGCCGGCGAAACCATCGTCTCCGCCGCTTCCTGCACCACCAACTGCCTGGCACCGGTGGCCAAGGTGCTGCACGACAACTGGGGCATCAAGCGCGGCCTGATGAGCACCGTGCACGCCGCCACCGCCACCCAGAAGACCGTTGACGGCCCGTCGTCCAAAGACTGGCGCGGCGGCCGCGGCATCCTGGAAAACATCATTCCGTCGTCCACCGGCGCAGCCAAGGCCGTGGGCAAGGTGATCCCGGAACTGAACAAGAAGCTGACCGGCATGGCCTTCCGCGTGCCGACTTCCGACGTGTCCGTGGTCGACCTGACCGTGGAACTGGAGAAGGAAGCCGACTACGCCGACATCTGCAAGGCGATGAAGGCCGCTTCCGAGGGCGAACTGAAGGGCGTGCTGGGCTACACCGATGAAAAAGTGGTGTCCACCGACTTCGTCGGCAACACCGCGCCGTCCACTTTCGACGCCGATGCCGGCATCGCGTTGGACAAGACCTTCATCAAGGTCGTCGCCTGGTACGACAACGAATACGGTTACACCTGCAATATGTTGCGCTTTGTGAAGCACGTGGCAGGCTGAGCCTGATCGAGTAAGGGAGAGTTGTTCTCTGTTCCGGCCGGCGCCCGCAAGGGCCCCGGCCGTTTTTTCATTCGTCCTCGTGCAGCACGGGCATGCGCGGCGCCACCGGCATGTCGATGATGATGGAGGTCTTGGTATCGCCGAACTGCATCAGCCGCGCGATCAGCGCCTGCAGCGCGGTCATGGTGTCCACCGCCACCTTGATCATCAGGCCGCTGGTGCCGGTGATGGACGCGCACTCGATCACCTCAGGCGTGTTGCGGATTTCGTCTATCACCACGTAGTACTCCAGGTGCTTGACTGTCAGTTCGATCAGGCAGGAGATGGGCAGGCCGACGCGCGCCGGATCGATCTGCGCGCGGTAGCCGGTGATGACGCCGCTCTGCTCCAGCTTGGCGACGCGGTCGGCCACGGCCGGCGCCGACAGGTTCACTCGCCGCGCCAGTTCGGCGAAGCTGATCCTGGCATTTTCGTGCAGTGCGGCAAGGATTTTGCGGTCAAATCTGTCCATGTTTTCATTCAAAGGCATAATGTTGAAATAAACATAGAAAAAAAGGTGAATTAAAGATAAATCCTTCTTTTCATATGATCGCGTAGCGGGTTTGCTACGTAAAATGCACGCCGTATCAGGAACGGAAGGCATGTCCCGCCGCTCGTTCCTCTCCAAGATTGGTTGCGGATGAGTCGAGTCTTCGACCCCCTCATTTGAGACTGTCCTGGTGATCTCTTTGTCCCTGGTCTCTTGTCAGATCAATGTTTTTGACGACGACCATTCCGGGTCTGCCCCAAGCGGCAGGCCCGTTTTTTTTTATGCCTGGATTGCCGCTCCGCGATGGTGCAAAATGCCGGCGAATGGCACAAGACATGTCATATTACTGTCATCTGCCGTTTGTATCCTTGCCACAAAATCAAACCGAGGATAGCCGAACATGGCCGCCAATATCTTGCTCGTGGAAGACGAACCGGCGATACAGGAACTGATCGCCTTCAATTTGGCCCAGGCCGGCCATCACGTGCTGCGAGCCGGCACCGCCGAGGCGGCGTTGACGCTGGTGAGGAACGCGCTGCCCGATCTGGTGCTGCTGGACTGGATGCTGCCCGGCGCCAGCGGCGTGGATGTAGCCAAGCGCCTGCGCGCCGACGAGCGTACCCGTCATATCCCCATCATCATGCTGACTGCCCGTTCCGATGAGCAGGACAAGATCATCGGCCTGGAAACCGGCGCCGACGACTATATCACCAAGCCGTTTTCGCCGCGCGAACTGCTGGCCCGGATCAAGGCCGTGCTGCGCCGCCGCGCGCCGCAGATGACCGACGACGCGGTGGACGTGCAGGGCCTGCGCCTGGACCCGGTGACGCACCGCGTGACCGGCCACGGCAATGTGATCGACCTGGGGCCGACCGAATTCCGCCTGCTGCATTTCTTCATGACCCATCCGGAGCGCGTGCATTCGCGCGCCCAGCTGCTGGACCAGGTGTGGGGCGACCACGTCTTTGTCGAGGAACGCACCGTGGACGTGCATATCCGCCGCCTGCGCAGCGCGCTGGAGGGCACCCAGCATGACGGCCTGATCCAGACCGTGCGCGGCACCGGCTACCGCTTCTCCGTGCAGCAGTAGGCCGAGATGCGCGAATTCCTGCAAAGAACCGTGTTGTGGCTGGTGGCCATCACCGTCATCAGCGGCGGCTTCTGGGCGGCCTCTTCCGGCACCGACGCGCTGGTGGCGCTGGCGATCTGCCTGGGCGCCTGGCTGGCCTTCAATCTCTATCACATCGCCTTGCTGATGCGCTGGCTGCGTCATCCGGTGGCGGAGCGCGTGCCGGACGGCTTCGGCGTCTGGCACACCGTGTTCATGACGCTGTACCGTACCATGCGCACGCAAAGCCAGAGCAAGAAGAAGCTGACCCATGTGCTGGAGCGCTTCATCAACGCCGGCGAGGCGATGCCGGACGGCGTGGTGGTGCTGGACGAGCTGGACCGCATCGAGTGGGTCAATCCCATGGCGGTGGAGCATCTGGGCCTGGACCGCAAGCGCGATGTCGGCAACCAGATCCTCAACCTGATCCGCCAGCCGTCTTTCCATGCCTATATGAAGAACGCCAGCTTCAGCCAGCCGCTGATGTTGACCTTCAGCCAGCCGCGCGAGCTGGTGATTTCGCTGCAATTGGTGCCGTTCGACTCCACGCGCAAGCTGTTATTGACGCGCGACATCACCCAGCTGGAGCGGGTGCAGACCGTGCATCGCGATTTCGTCGCCAACGTGTCGCACGAGCTGCGCACGCCGCTGACCGTGGTGGGCGGCTTCCTGGAAACGCTCAGCGACATGCCGGAGGTGAACGACCAGATGTTCCGCCAGTTCCTGCCCATGATGATGGAGCAGTCGCGGCGCATGCAGAGCCTGGTGGACGATCTGCTGACGCTGTCCAAACTGGAGAACAGTCCCAAGGCCGTCAGCTCGGAGCGCGTGGACATGCGCGACATGCTGGACACGCTGATGGTGGAGGCGGAAGGCCTGTCGCAGGGCCGCCACCAGGTCAAGTTGCTGCGCAACTGCGATTGCGGCCTGTGGGGCAGCAGCCAGGAGCTGCACTCAGCCTTCGGCAACCTGGTGTCCAACGCGGTGCGCTACACGCCGGAAGGCGGCTGCATCACGCTGGCCTGGCAGGACGAGGGCGAGTTCTTGCGCTTTTCCGTCACCGACACCGGCATCGGCATTCCCCGCGAACACATTCCGCGGCTGACCGAGCGCTTCTATCGCGTCGACCGCGGCCGCTCGCGCGGCAGCGGCGGCACCGGCCTGGGCCTCGCCATCGTCAAGCATGTGCTGGCGCGCCATCATGCCCGGCTGGAAATCAAGAGCGAGCCGGACAAGGGCAGCACTTTCAGCGTGGTGTTTCCGCGCGAGCGCCGCAACGACGCTCAAGCCGCCTGACGCGTTCGATCCAGCGCAAACCGCCGCGACAATTTTCTTGGCGCGGCGGTGGCGGCGCGCTACGATGTCTCTCTTTACCTCAAGCAATTCCGGACGCCTCACCATGAACCGTTTGCAAGCCATCCGTCCCTTCGGCCAGCGTATCTGGCTGGACAATCTGTCCCGTGAACTGATCGCCTCCGGCGAGCTGGCCCGCCTGCTGGCCGACGACGGCATCGCCGGCGTCACCTCGAATCCGGCCATCTTCTACAAGGCGATCAGCACTGATGCCAGCTATCAGGGCGAGCTGGCCGTGCTGAAGCAGGATGCTTCGCTGTCCGCGGAGGCGCGCTACGAAAAGCTGGTGGTAGCCGACATCCAGGCCGCCTGCGACCTGTTGCAGCCGCAATACGAGGCCAGCCAGGGCAACGACGGCTACGTCAGCCTGGAAGTGTCGCCGGAACTGTCGCGCGACGAAGCCGGCACCCTGGCCGCCGCGCGCCGCCTGTGGGCCGAAATCGGCCGCGCCAACGCGATGATCAAGATCCCGGCCACGGCCGAGGGCATCCGCGCCTTCCAGACGCTGACCCGCGAAGGCGTCAACGTCAACATCACCTTGCTGTTCTCGCTGCCGCAAGTGGAAGCGGTGTGGGACGCCTACATCGCCGGCCTGTCCGCGCGCTTGGCCGACGGCCAGCCGGTGGCCGGCGTCAAGGCTGTGGCCAGCTTCTTCCTGTCGCGCGTGGACAGCCTGCTGGACGCGCAAGTGGCCGAGCCGCACAAGGGCAAGGTGGCGATCGCGCTGTCCAAGGCGGCTTACGCGCGCTACCAGGAGCGCTTCCATGGCGAAGCGTTCGCCAAGCTGCGCGCCGCCGGCGCCCGCCCGCAATTCCTGCTGTGGGCGTCCACCGGCACCAAGAACGCCGCCTATAGCGACGTGTTGTACGTGGAAAGCCTGATCGGCGACGAAACCGTCAACACCGTGCCGGACGCCACGCTGAGCTGCTTCCGCGACCACGGCGCCGCCGCGCTGACGCTGCCGGTGGGTATGGATCAGGCTAAGGCCTTGTTGGCCGAGGTGGAGGCCGCCGGCATCGACCTGGCCGCCGCTGGCGAGAAGCTGCAGCAAGATGGCCTGAAATTGTTCGAAGACGCTTTCGCCCAGCTGCTGAAGTTGACCGCCTAAGCTGCCGGGTTGGAAAAACAACGGGTTGCCGGCGCAAGCGGGCAACCCGTTTTGTTTGGGGCGCGCCGGCTCAGCTTGCCTGGGCGCGGCGTTCCGCCATATGCGCGCCGGCTTGCTTCAACTCCTCGGCGCTGAGGGTGCTGGCGGCGGTGGGGAACAGCCAGGCTTCCTCGGTGGCGGCGTGTTCGCGGTATTGGCGCGCGAACTCCTGCAGTTCGCTCTTGCTGATCTGCTTGATGCCGCCGTCGCGCAGCGCGATCAGGTCATCGCGGATGGCGTTCCAGCACGAGTGCAGATAGCCGTGCTCGGCCGATAGCTGCTCCAGCCGCGAGGCGGCGGTGGGCACGCGCTCCTCTATCAGCGGGAACAGTTCTTCTTCCTCGTCGGTATGATGGGCGGGACCGGCGACGTCGAAGTAACGCACCACGTCGTCTATGGTATTGCGCGCGGCCTGGTCCACGCCGTGTTCCTCGATATAGGGCGGCAACTTGTCCAGCAGGTCGCAGAAGCGGCGGATCTTGTCATGGCAGGCCAGCAGCATTTCCAGCGGCTGATCGAAGCTGGGCGCGGCGGACGCGCCCAGGGTGTCGAGCGTGAGCATGGGGAGGTCTCCAGCGTGAGGTCAATCGAGATTGTGCCGTATCGCCAGGGCCGAGGACATGACATGCCTCAAGTGAAAACTGTCTGTCATAATGGCCAGGTGATGCGCGCGCCGGCAACGCATGTTCTTGATACCGCTTTGCGCGATGGAACACAAGCGGGATTTTCCGTCGGCGAGATGACATTCGATGAAGACAAGGAAACGATATGCAACTGCCGTTCGAAGTCAGGGAACTGAATCAGGGCGACGAGGATGAGGCGCGGCAAGCCCTGCAGGTGCAGCTGGCTTCGCACAGGCTGGAAGTGAAGTGGCTGAATTATCCCGATCTGCCCTTGCTGTGGCCGGACCTGGCCGCGGTGCACGCCTGCCGCGAGCGGATTTGGGGCGCGTTCGAGGGCAAGGCGCTGCGAGGCCTTGTGGTGGTGTCGCGCCGTCCGGACGGCGGCATCCATCTTGATCGCACGGTGGTCGATCCGGATCACCTGGCCCAGGGTTGGGGCTATCGCCTGCTGAACCGGGCTTTGCAGGGCGAAACCAGTTGCAGCGTGGACACCGCCGAGGTCAACCGGGCCGCGATCGCCTTGTATCACAAGGCGGGCTTCGTGCAGACGCAGCGCTGGTGCACCACGGATGGCCTGGCGCTGTGGCGGCTGGAATACCGGCCGGCGGAGCCGCCGGCGCTGGCGCTGGACGAGGATGGCTGGCTCAAGGGCGCGTTGCAGCTGCCGTCGCCCAACTGCGACGAGCGCAGCCCCGGCTGCGCGCCGGAGCTGCTGGTGGTCCACAATATCAGCCTGCCGCCGTATCGCTACGGCGGACCCGGCGTGGAGCAGCTGTTCACCAACCGCCTCGATCCCGCCGAGCATCCCTATTATCAGGGCATTCACCAGCTCAGGGTGTCATCCCACTTCTTCATCCGCCGCGACGGCCAGCTGCTGCAATTCGTGCCGGTGGGCCAGCGCGCCTGGCATGCCGGCGTGTCCAGCTGGCGCGGGCGGGAAAAGTGCAATGACTTTTCCATAGGCGTGGAGCTGGAAGGCTGCGATTTCGAACCGTTCAGCGAGGCGCAATACCGCGCGCTGGCGGCGCTGAGCGCCGAGTTGCGCCGCCACTTGCCCTTGTCGGCGATGGCCGGGCACGAGCATATCGCGCCGGACCGCAAGACCGATCCCGGCCCGTGGTTTGACTGGACGCGCGCCCAGGCGGATTGCCGGCTGGCCATGTAGAACGAACCGGCAAACCAAAAAAGGCGCATCCCTGCGGATGCGCCTTTTGTCTGGGGCGGCAGGCTTACAGCTCTACCTGCGCGCCCAGCTCCACCACGCGGTTGGTGGGGATCTGGAAGAAGTCCGTCGCGCGCAGCGCGTTCTTGCTCATCCAGACGAATAGTTTTTCACGCCAGCGCGCCATGCCGGGGTGGCCGGTGGCGACGATGGTCTCGCGCGACAGGAAGAAGGACGTGTCCATCAGCTCCATCTCCAGGCCTTCCTTGGCGCACATTTCCAGCACCTGCAGCACGTTGGGGTCTTCCTTGAAGCCGTAGCGGGCCACCACGCGCCAGAACGAGGCCGACATCTGCACCACGTCCAGCCGGTCGTCTTCGGCGATGTAGGGCACGTCCTCGGTGCGCACCGTCATCAACACCACGCGCTCATGCAGCACCTTGTTGTGCTTCAGATTGTGCAGCAGCGCGTGCGGCACGCCATGCAGCGTGCTGGTCAGGAACACCGCCGTGCCTTCCACGCGCGCCGGGGGAAAGGCTTCCAGGTTTTCGATGAAGCCTTCCAGCGGCAGCGCTTGTTCGCGCAGGCGATGGAACAGCAGTTCGCGGCCGCGCTTCCAGGTGCTCATCAACAGGAAGATCACCGCGCCCATGGCCAGCGGCAGCCAGCCGCCGTCGGTGATCTTGTGGAAATTGGCGCTGAAGAAGGCGAAGTCGATCAGGCCGAAGAAAATGGTGATGCCCAGGGCCAGGGGCAGCGGCCAGCGCCAGTTGACGCGGGCGACCACGAAGAACAGCGCGGTGGTGATCAGCATGGTGCCGGTGACGGCGATGCCGTAGGCGGCGGCCAGGCTGCCGGAGGAGCGGAAAGTCAGCACCACCACCATCACGGCGATCAGCAGCAGCCAGTTGATGAAGGGCATGTAGATCTGGCCGATTTCCTGGGCCGAGGTGTGCTGCACTTCCATGCGCGGGCTGTAGCCCAGCTGGATGGCCTGGCGCGACAGCGAATAGGCGCCGGAGATCACCGCTTGCGAGGCGATGACGGTGGCCAGGGTAGCCAGCACGATCAAGGGCACCAGGCCCCAGTCCGGCGCGAGGATGAAGAAGGGGTTCTTGATCGCCGACGGATCGCGCATCAAGAGCGCGCCCTGGCCGAAGTAGTTCAGCGCCAGGCCGGGCAATACCAGGCTGAACCAGGCGCGGCGGATCGGCGTTTTGCCGAAGTGGCCCATGTCGGCGTACAGCGCTTCGGCGCCGGTCAGCGCCAGCACGACCGAGCCCAGGGTCAGGAAGGCGTGGAAGCCGTGCTGCTGGACGAAGGTCACGGCATGCAGCGGGTTCAGGCCATGCAGCACGGCCGGGGTGACCAGGATTTCCTTGAGGCCCAGCACGCCTATGGTGGCGAACCAGACCATCATCACCGGGCCGAACAGCATGCCCACCTTGGCGGTGCCGAAGCGCTGCAGCAGGAACAGGCCCAGCAGCACGCCGACGGACATCGGCAGCACCCAGGTTTCCATCGCCGGCGACAGCACTTCCATGCCCTCGGCGGCGGACAGCACGGAGATGGCCGGCGTGATGATGGCGTCGCCGTAGAACAGCGCGGCGCCGAACAGGCCCAGCAACACGATCTTCCAGCGCGCGGCGTGGGTGGTGTAGTGGCGGGCCAGCGCCATCAGCGCCATGATGCCGCCCTCGCCGCGGTTGTCCGCGCGCAGGATGAAGGCGACGTATTTGATCGAGACCACGAAGATCAGCGACCAGAAGATCAGCGCCAGGATGCCGAAGATGTTTTCAGGAGTGGTGGGAATGTTTTGGCCGGTGAAGCATTCACGCAGCGTATACAGCGGACTGGTGCCGATGTCGCCGTAGACCACGCCCAGCGCGGCCAGCGTCAGGCCTGCCATAGCCTGTTTTTTGTGATCCTGCATAAGTTTCCATTGCGGTTGTTCATCGCTCTTGCTGCCACGGCGATGGATGGGCCGGATGCATTTTGGACCTGCGCCGTAATCATAGTGGATGGCGGCGGAGAAATATAAAGGCCGTAAAAATGCTCGGAGCGCGCAGGTTACTCCAGAGCGAGAGGGCAGCCAAGAGGACGTAGACCTGGCGCGAGCAGGGTTGTTGTACCGCAACAACTGTTGTTGCGGTTGCGCCCGGCCGGGCCGCGCTTGGCCGCCAAGGCTGGACGACGCTACAATCATAGCCATTTAGCCGAATTCCAAGGACGCATCATGCGCGCATCGCAGTTTTTCATTTCCACCCTGAAGGAAGCTCCCGCCGACGCGGACATCACCAGCCAGAAGCTGATGATGCGCGCCGGCTTCATCCGCAAGCAGGCCGCCGGCATCTATTCGTGGATGCCGATGGGTCTGCGCGTGCTGCGCAAGGTTGAGGCCATCATCCGCGAGGAAATGAACCGCGCCGGCGCCATCGAAGTGAGCCTGCCGGTGGTGCAGCCGGCCGAACTGTGGCAGGAAACCGGCCGCTGGGACGCCATGGGCGCCGAGCTGCTGCGCTTCAAGGACCGCCACGAGCGCGACTTCGCGCTGCAGCCGACCGCCGAGGAAGTGATCACCGACATCGCCCGCCGCGAGCTGAAGAGCTACCGCGCGCTGCCGAAGAATTTCTACCAGATCCAAACCAAGTTCCGCGACGAGCGCCGTCCGCGCTTCGGCGTGATGCGCGGCCGCGAATTCACCATGAAGGACGCGTACTCGTTCGACCGCAGCGCGGAAGACGCCGGCAAGAGCTACGACAATATGTACGCCGCTTACCGCCGCATCTTCGACCGCTTCGGCCTGAGCTACCGCGCGGTGGCGGCCGATACCGGCGCCATCGGCGGCGATCGTTCGCATGAATTCCAGGTGATCGCCGACACCGGCGAAGACGCCATCGTCTATTGCCCGACTTCCGAATACGCCGCCAATATCGAGCTGGCCGAGGCCGTGGCGCCGGCCGGCGAGCGCGCCGGCGCATCGGCCCCGCTGAGCAAGGTGCACACGCCCAAGGTCAAGACCATCGCCGAGCTGGTGGACTTCCTGAAGATCGACATCAAACAGACCGTCAAGGCGGTGGTGGTGGAAGGCGAAGAGGACGAGGCCGTGCTGATGCTGGTGCGCGGCGACCACGAATTGAACGAGGTGAAGGCGCAGAAGATCGCCGGCATCAAGAACCCGCTGACTTTCGCCAGCCCGGCCGCCATCCGCGACGCCTTCGGCGCCAATCCGGGCTCGCTGGGCCCGGTGGGCTTCCAGGGCCGCGTCATCGCCGACCGCACCGTGGCCAAGATGGCCGACTTCGTCATCGGCGCCAACGAGGACGACCAGCACTACACCGGCGCCAACTTCGGCCGCGACTGCGCCGAGCCGGAAGTGTTCGACATCCGCAACGTGGTGGAGGGCGACCCGTCGCCGGATGGCCAGGGCGTGCTGGCTATCCAGCGCGGCATCGAGGTGGGCCACGTGTTCTACCTGGGCACCAAGTACTCTGCCGCGATGAACGCCACCTTCCTGGACGAAGACGGCAAGCCCAAGCCGTTTGAAATGGGCTGCTACGGCATCGGCGTGACCCGCATCCTGGGCGCCGCCATCGAGCAGAACTACGACGACAAGGGCATGATCTGGCCGGATGCCATCGCGCCGTTCGCGGTGGTGGTCTGCCCGGTGGGCTATGACCGCTCCGAAGCGGTGAAGGAAGCCGCCGACAAGCTGTACGCCGAGCTGACCGCCAAAGGCGTGGACGTGATCCTGGACGACCGCGGCGAACGCCCGGGCGCCATGTTCGCCGACTGGGAGCTGATCGGCGCGCCGCACCGCGTCACCATCGGCGACCGCGGCCTGAAGGAAGGTAAGGTGGAGTATCAGCACCGCCGCGACAGCGAGGCCACCGCCGTCGCCGCCGACGCCATCCTGGACCACGTGCTGTCCAAGCTGGCGTGATGAAACGGCCCCCTGGCTCTCTGCTCTGTGAACCGCTGCGCGCAGGCGCGGCGGTTGGTGCCCCTCTCCCTCGAGGGAAGAGGGGGCGGGGGAGAGGGGGCGCGTTTCGCGCATGGGCGCTGGTGGCTTTGTTGCTGCCGGTTTTCGCCCATGCCGGCGCACAAAAGGAGGAGGCGCTGTCCGCCAACGTGGCCACGGCGATGAGCCGTTCCATCTCGGACGTCAACGCGCCGCGGCTGGTGTTCGACAATCCGCGCGAAGGCCAGGCCTGGCTGGCGGAGATGTCGTCGCGGCTGCAAAAGAAAATTCCAGATGCCTGGGTGCGCGAGCGTCTGCTCACCGCCATCCAGTACGAGTCGGCCAGGGCCGGCCTGGACCCGCAGCTGGTGCTAGGGCTGATCCAGGTGGAGAGCGGCTTCAACAAATACGCCGTTTCGGCCGCCGGCGCGCGCGGCCTGATGCAGGTGATGCCGTTCTGGACGCGCCATATCGGCACGCCGCAGCATAATCTGTTCGATCTCAGCACCAATCTGCGTTACGGCTGCACCATTCTGCGGCACTACCTGGACATCGAACGCGGCAATCTGTACCGCGCGCTGGGCCGCTACAACGGCAGCCTGGGCCAGCCGGAATACCCCAATCTGGTGATCGGCGCCTGGAAGCGGCGCTGGGCGTGGGCGCCGCCTCCAGCCCTGCGCACGGCCTCCCTGCCATGAAAAAACCGGCCGTCAGGCCGGTTTTGCTTTTCAACCGATCAAGGCGCTTAGTCCTCTTGCGCCTGCAGCATCTTCTTCAGCAGGCGAGCCAGCGTCTCGCGCTCTTCGCCGTCCAGCATTTCCAGCAGCTCCGACTCCGCCGCCAGATGATGGCCGGCCGCATCTTCGATAACCTGCAGGCCCTTGGGCGTCAGCGTGACGATGACGCCGCGGCGGTCATCCGGGTCCGGCGAGCGGTGCACCAGACCGGCCTCTTCCAGGCGGTTGATGCGGTTGGTCAGCGCGCCGGAGGAAATCAGCACCATGCCCTGCAGCTGGTTGGGAGACAGCTGATAGGGCTCGCCGCGGCGGCGCAGCGCCGCCAGCACGTCAAATTCGCCTACATTGAGATTGTGGCGGGCCAAATCCTGCAGCACGCGGCGGGTGATGAAGTATTCCATCCGCACGATGCGGCCGATGACTTGCGTAGCGGAGGTGTCGAGATCGGGACGGACTTCGTTCCACAAGGCGACGATGCGGTCAATCTGGTCTGGTGCTTGCTGCATGCTGCTAGTTCCTGATCAAAGGTAAACGCGGCGAATACGGTCGGGCGCAAGAGTATCACGACTTCAAAATATACTATCTTCATGTAAAGAAAACTTGCCGCAGATCATCCGCGTCTCAAGGCAAGGCACTTGTCTAAGCAGCCAATCGAAGATATATTTATAAGTGAAGAATCTTTATGTAAAGATAAATGCCGCATGCGCGGCGGGAGTGAAGCTTGAAGACAGCGGTACGCGGCGATGTGCTGAGTTTCCGGGGCAACCCGTTCCGGGAGGCGGAAGGCGATTGCCTGGCGTTTCAGCGCGACGCGCTGGTGGTGATGGAAAACGGACGCATCGCGGCATGCGGTCCGGCGGCCGAGCTATTGCCGGCGCTGCCGGCCGGGGTGGCGGTGGCGCATTATCCGGAGCACCTGATCCTGCCGGGCTTCATCGACTGCCATGTCCATTATCCGCAGACCGAGATGATGGCGGCCTACGGCGAGCAGCTGCTGGACTGGCTGCATCACTACACCTTCGTCACCGAGCAGGGCTTTGCCGATGCGGAGCACGCGAGAGAAGTGGCGCAGGTTTTTGTCGGCGAACAGCTGCGCAACGGCGTGACCACCGGCTGCGTGTTCGGCACCGTGCATGCCGGTTCGGTTGACGCGTTGTTCGAAGAGGCGGCGCGTCATGATCTGCGTATCTTGGCTGGCAAGGTGTGCATGGACCGCCATGCGCCGGAGGCCTTGCTGGACACGCCTTTGACGGCTTACGAGGATTCGCGCGCGCTGATCCAGCGCTGGCATGGCCGGGGCCGCGCCGAATACGTCATCACGCCACGTTTCGCGCCGACTTCCAGCCAGGGCCAGCTGGAGATGCTGGGCGCGCTGGCGACCGAATTCCCCGACGTTGCCATCCAGTCGCATATCTCGGAAAACCTGGACGAGATCGCCTGGGTCAAGCAGCTGTTTCCAGGCTGCCGCGACTACGCCAGCGTCTACCAGCGTTATGGCTTGTTGCGGCCGCGCGCCATCTATGGGCACGGCATCCATTTGACCGACGAGGAGCTGGACGCCTTCCGCGACAGCGGCGCCTCGCTGGCGCATTGCCCGACGTCCAATTTCTTCCTCGGCTCCGGTTGCCTGAATCTACGCCCTTGCGTGGAGGCGGAACGGCCGATTCCGCTTGGTCTGGGAACCGATCTGGGCGCCGGCACCAGCTTCTCCATGCTGCAGACCATGAACGCGGCCTATATGGCGGCGCAAAGCCACGGCAAGCCGCTGTCCGCTGTCCAGGCCTTTTATCTGGCCACCCGCGGCGGCGCCGAAGCGCTGGGCATCGCCGACAAGGTGGGCAGCATCGCGCCGGGCATGGAGGCCGATCTGGCGGTGCTGAATCTGCGCTCCACGCCGTTGCTGGATTTCCGCATGCGCTACGCCCGCGACCTGTCCGAAGCCTTGTTCATCCAGATGATGCTGGGCGACGACCGCGCGGTGGCGGCGACCTATGTGGCTGGCAAGCCAGTGTATCGGCGAGACGCCGGCCGAGAGTGAGTGGCGAAAAAGGCGAAGGGCTAGGGCCCTCCGCCTGTGGGTAACTTCCGGCTTAGCGGCTGTCTGTGGATAAACGATGGCTTACTGCCTTACCGCTACCGCGATGCGGGTGAAGGCGTTCATCAGCGCGATGGCCAGGGTCAGGTCTGACATTTCCGCCTCGCTGAAGTGCTCGCGCACGCTTTGATACAGGCTGTCCGGCGCGCGGCTTTCGGCGATGCGCGTCATGGCCTCGGTCCAGGCCAGCGCGGCGCGCTCGCGCGGCGTGAACGCGCCGGCTTCCGCCACGTCCCAACCACCCACCATGTCCAGCTTCTCCTGGCTCTCGCCCTTGCGGCGCAGCGCATGGCTGTGCAGCTTCAGGCAAAACACGCAGCCGTTGAGCTGGGCGATCCTCAAATAAGCCAATTCAATCAAGGGCAGGCCCAGCGGGCTTTCCGCCAGCGCGTTCTTGCAGGCCAGCAGGCCTTGGTAAGCCTTGGGGGACAGCTGGGTATAGTCGATTCTCATGATTTCATCCTTTCGGGTTCAGTGCCGGTCGTGCGCCGGCGGACAGGGCGGGCCTGTTGAGCAGGCGCAGCGTCAATTTCTGCACTGGCGGCGCCAGCAACAGGACGGCGATAAAAGCGGCGGGCCAGGCGGAGGCAAAAGCGTGAAACCAGCGGGCGAGGAAATCAGACGTCAGGCCCAGGTTTAGCCATGTCACCCAGGCGGTCATCAGGAAGGACATCGCCGCCGACATCAGCAGCGAAAACAGCAGGCGTTGATGCATGGCTTGGCTCCGGTCAAGTTTCGATGAGCAGAGTCTAGTCAAAGATTAATTATGAAAATAGAATCAAAAAATCAATTTCAAATTTCATAATTGAAATCATGCTAGATGATCTGGACCTGTTCGTGGCGATCGTGGATGCGGGGAGCCTGCGTGCCGCTGCGCAGCGCTTGGCCATGCCGGCGCCCACGCTGACGCGGCGGCTGCAAGCTTTGGAGGCAAGCTTGGGCTGCAAGCTGCTGAACCGCAGCGCCCGCCGCATGACGCCAAGCAATGAAGGATGGCAGTACTACGAGCAATGCAAGCCATTGCTCTCCGCGCTTCGCCAGGCGACGGAACGGCTGGACGCGACGCTGCACCAGGTGGAAGGCGTGGTCAGGCTGCTGGCTCCGTTGAGCATGGCCAATGACCTGCTGCTGCCGGTATGGGAGCGCTTGCTGCGGGAACATCCCGGCCTGCGCCTGGAACTGAGGCTGAGCAATGATTTGGATGATCTTTACCGGGGTATGGCTGACTTGGCGTTGCGGGTGGGGGAGCAGACGGATGTGTCGCTGCAGCAGCGCCGGCTGGGCCGAGTGCGCACCATCCTGGTGGCCGCGCCGTCGTATCTGGCCGCGAACGGCGAGCCGCGGGCGCCGGCTGAATTGGCGCCGCATCGGCTGTTGATGGCCGAGCCGTTCCAGCATTGGAGGCTAAGGCATAAAGACAGCGGTGAGGAGCAGGACTGGCCTGCCGCGCCTCGCTTGCAGGCCAACGATATGCTGCTGGCGAGAAGATTGGCCGAGCGCGGCGCCGGCATCGCCGTCAGTCCGCTCAGCATCTGCCATCGGCAGCTTGCGGACGGCAGTTTGCGCCGGGTGCTTGGCGAGTGGGAGATCGATGCGCGGCCGGTCTATGCCGTTTGGCCGCAGCGGCGGGTCTTGCCGGCGCGGGTGCGGGCGGTGTTGGACGCGCTGCTGGCTTTTGCCGAGTCGGAGCCGCAGCTGCGGGACTGACGTCTTACTTGCCGCGGCGCGGCGGCTTGGGCAGCTGCACCAGCCGGGTGCCGGCCAGTCTGTCGTGCAGGTGGCGGCCATCCTTGTCGTAATAGCGGGCGAGGAAGGGCAGCAGCCACCAGATCAGCGCCAGCCACTTGGCGGCCGGGTGGTCGCCGTAGCTGCGCTGCCAGCCCAGATAGGAAATGATGGGCATGCCGACGAACAGCATGGCGGCCACGACGAAGCGCATCAGCGCCTGTTGCCAATTGAGGAGCCGGCCATCGACCGTGACCAGGCGGATATGCCAGGTCTTCATCGCGGCGGTCTGGCCGCTGCGGGTCCAGCAATAGCCAAAGTAAGCGAACAGCACGCCGGCGGCAGCCAGCTGGATCAGGCTGTGCAGCAGCCACGAGTCCTGGCCCAGCAGTTTTTGCAATGGGGTGAGGATGGCGGTGCTGATCAGCAGCATAGCGACGATCAGCAGCGATTCGTAGAACAGGCTGGCCAGGCAGCGCGCCAGGCTGGGGGAGGCGGTCTCGTTCATTTGGCGGCGGACGCGTCGGTTTGAGCATGCAGCTGGCGCAGGCGGCGCATGACTTGCGCGCGCTGCTCCGGCGTCATTTGCTGTAATTTCTTCCAGTTGGCGCGGATTTCCAGTTTTTGTTGCGGCGTCAGGCTAGACCAGGTTTTGAGCTTCTGCTGCGCGCGTTGCTGTTCGTCCGGTTGCAGGCGGGACAGGCTGGGCACGATGGCCAGCAGGCTCTGCTTCTTGTCCGGCGCGTAGCGGTTCCATTCGCCGGCCAACGGCGCCAGCGCTTGTTGTTGTTGGGTGTCCAGCTGGTTCCAGTCCGGATTGACCGGCGGCGAGGCGTAGGCGCCAGCGGGGGTGAGCAAGCCAGCCAGGCATAGGGCCGCGAGCAAGCGTCCGGCTTTACTCATGCAGCCCCCGGCTGAAGTGCGGCTCCAGCAGCGAGTCCAGCGGCAAGTCCTGTGACAGCACGGTGGCGTCCACCGACTCGGTTTCCACCAGCAGGCCTTCCGCCAGCATGGTGCAGGCGGCGGCGATGGCGGCGAAGCCCAGCGCGGCGCCGCTGCGGCGCAGCGTCACCAGATGGCGTTGCGCCCAGAGCGACAGCTTTTCGTGCAGGCTGGCCGGTTGGGCGGCGCGGACGGCGTATTGCGCCAGCGCGCTTTGTCTGGCGGCTCTCAGCCTCGACAGCTGCTGCGGCGTCGGATCGGCGCTGGGGTTGTCGAGAATGCGGGTGATATGGTTCGGCAAATGGTCGCCCGGGCTATCGCTGGCGTGTTTCATAGCAGTACTCCCTTTTGCGCAAGAATGGCGGCCAGGGTGTGGTTGGCGCGCGAGCAATGCGTCTTGACGCTGCCTTCCGAGCAGCCCATGACCTGGGCGGTTTCGGCAACATCCAGTCCTTCCCAGTAACGCAGCAGAAATGCCTCGCGTTGACGCGCCGGCAGCAGCTGCAGCGACGCGTCTATCATCTGCGCCACTTCCTTGCGCTGGTACCACTGTTCGGGGTTGGTGTGCGCCTCGTCGGCGGCAACGTCCAGCGTTTCCAGCGGGTCCTGCGAATCGTCTTCGGCGTGGGTGGGAATCAGGGAGGACAGCAGGGTGCTGACGAAGCTGCGCACCTTGCTTCGGCGATAGTGGTCGCGGATGGTGTTTTGCAGGATGCGCTGAAAGATCAACGGCAGTTCGTTCGCGGGCGCGTGCGCGTAGCGATCGGCCAGCTTCATCATCGAGTCTTGCACGATGTCGAGCGCATTGTCTTCCTGCCGCACCGCGTACAGGGCCTGCTTGAAGGCGCGTTTTTCTACCGACTCGAGGAAGTCGGCCATTTCCTTGCGGCTTGCCATCTGTGCGTTTCGGGTTGATGCCAACCAAAGATGGTAACAGAGCAGGATAGACTAGGCTAGTCCGTTTTTTCTCCTGAAATAACCGGGATTTAGCGCGTTTTTGCACCTGCACAAAAGCACTTGACCATGCTTCGAGCAATACGCTAAGGTCTTTGAGCAAACGGGATGAAATTAATACGAAATAGAGGCGATATGCAGATATCGGGCGCCGAAATAGTGGTCCGTTGCCTGCAGGAAGAGGGGGTCGAATTCGTCTTCGGCTACCCGGGCGGCGCGGTACTGGAAATCTACGATGCCATCTTCCGGCAAGACAAGTTCAAGCATGTGCTGGTGAGGCACGAGCAGGCCGCGGTGCATGCCGCGGATGCCTACTCGCGCTCCAGCGATAAGGTGGGCGTGGCGCTGGTGACCTCGGGTCCGGGCGCGACCAACGCCGTCACCGGCATCGCCACCGCCTATATGGACTCCATCCCCATGGTGGTGATCTCCGGCCAGGTGCCTTCGCCTGCCATCGGCCTGGACGCGTTCCAGGAGGTGGACATGGTGGGCATCACGCGGCCGTGCGTGAAGCACAACTTCCTGGTCAAGGACGTGGGCGAGATCGCCGCCACCATCAAGAAGGCGTTCTACATCGCCAAGTCGGGCCGACCCGGCCCGGTGGTGGTGGACATTCCCAAGGACATTACCCAGGCGCGCGCCGAGTTCCGCTATCCGGACAGCGTGCACATCCGCTCCTACGTGCCGGCCACCCGCGGGCACAGCGGACAGATCAAGAAGGCAGTGAACCTGCTGCTTGATGCCAAGCGTCCTTACATCTACGTCGGCGGCGGCGCGGTGCAGGGCCGCGCCGAGGCCGAAGTGACCGAGCTGGTCCGCTCCCTGAATCTGCCGTGCACCAACACCCTGATGGGCCTGGGCGCCTATCCGGGTTCGGACCGCCAGTTCCTGGGCATGCTGGGCATGCACGGCACGTACGAAGCCAATATGGCGATGCAGCACTGCGACGTGCTGATCGCCGTGGGCGCGCGTTTCGACGACCGCGTGATCAGCGTGCCCTCGCATTTCCTCAGCCAGCCCAAGAAGATCATCCATATAGACGTCGATCCGTCTTCGATCTCCAAGCGCGTCAAGGCCGACATACCCATCGTCGGCGACGTCAAGCTGGTGCTGCGCGAGATGCTGGAACAGCTGAAGCAATCCGGCCAGAAGCCGGATGGTTCGGCGCTGAACCAGTGGTGGCGGCAGATCGAGGAGTGGCGCGGCCACGATTGTCTGCTGTATACCCCGTCCAACGAGCTGATCAAGCCGCAGATGGTGGTGCAGACGCTGTATGACATCACCGGTGGCCAGGCCATCGTCACCTCCGACGTGGGCCAGCACCAGATGTGGGCGGCGCAGTACTACAAGTTCGACCGGCCCAAGCAATGGTTGAACTCCGGCGGCCTCGGCACCATGGGCTTCGGCCTGCCGGCGGCCATCGGCGCGCAGCTGGCCAATCCGCACGCGCAGGTGGCCTGCATCACCGGCGAGGGCTCCATCCAGATGAACATCCAGGAGCTGTCCACCGCCAAGCAGTACCACACCCCGGTCAAGGTGGTGGCGCTGAACAACCGCTACCTGGGCATGGTGCGCCAGTGGCAGGAGTTCTTCTACGGCACTCGCTATTCCGAGTCCTACATGGACGCGCTGCCGGACTTCGTCAAGATCGCCGAGGCCTACGGCCACGTCGGCTTCAAGGTGGAGAATCCGGCGGACGTGGAGCCGGTATTGCGCGAGGCGTTCAGCGACAAGCTGAAGGAGCGCCTGGTGTTCCTGGACTTCCGCACCGACCAGTCGGAAAACGTGTTCCCGATGATCCAGAACGGCAAGGGCCTGGATCAGATGGACCTGCCGCCGCACATGCGCGCGATCCAGCAGGTGCCTTTCGAGAACAACCGTGACTACGGCAATATGTGCTAAGGCGGCCGGCATGCGACATATCTTATCCATACTTCTGGAAAACGAGGCGGGCGCGCTGTCGCGCGTCGTCGGGCTGTTTTCGGCCCGCGCCTACAACATCGATTCGCTGACAGTGTCCACCACCGAGGATCCGACGCTGTCGCGGATGACCATCGTCACCCACGGTTCCGACGAGGTCATCGAGCAGATCACCAAGCAGCTCAACAAGCTGATCGAGGTGGTCAAGGTGATAGATCTCAACGAATCCGAGCACATCGAACGCGAGATGATGCTGATCAAGGTCCGCGCCGTAGGCAAGGACCGCGAGGAGATGAAGCGGATGGCCGACATCTTCCGCGGACGCATCATCGACGTGACGGAAAAGACTTACACCATCGAGCTGACCGGTACGAGCGAGAAGCTCGGCGCCTTTATCGAGGCGGTGGACCGCACAGTGATCCTGGAAACGGTCCGTACCGGCGCATCCGGCATCGGTCGAGGCGAGCGGGTTCTGAAAATCTGAGCAGGGCTGCAAGTCCCTTAGCAAACCAATACCAAGGATAAAGCAATGAAAGTTTATTACGACAAAGACGCCGACCTCTCCATCATCAAGGACAAGAAGGTAGCCATCATCGGCTACGGTTCGCAAGGCCATGCCCATGCGCAGAACCTGAAGGAGTCGGGCGTCGACGTCATCGTCGGCCTGCGCAAGGACGGCGCGTCGTGGAAGAAGGCCGAAGCGGCCGGCCATAAGGTCAAGGAAGTGGCCGAGGCGGTGAAGAAGGCCGACGTGGTGATGATCCTGCTGCCGGATGAATCCCAGCCGGATGTCTACCACAAGGACATCGCGCCCAACCTGAAGAAGGGCGCGGCGCTGGCCTTCGCCCACGGTTTCAACATCCATTACAACCAGATCGTGCCGCCGGCCGATGTGGACGTGATCATGGTGGCGCCGAAAGGCCCGGGCCACACCGTGCGCTCCGAATACCTTAAGGGCGGCGGCGTGCCGACGCTGATCGCCGTCTACCAGGACAAAACCGGCAAGGCGCGCGACGTGGCCCTGTCCTACGCCGCGGCCAACGGCGGCACCAAGGGCGGCGTGATCGAGACCAATTTCCGCGAGGAAACCGAGACCGACCTGTTCGGCGAGCAGGCCGTGCTGTGCGGCGGCGCCGTGGAGCTGGTGAAGGCCGGTTTCGAGACCCTGGTGGAAGCCGGCTACGCGCCGGAAATGGCCTACTTCGAGTGTCTGCACGAGCTGAAGCTGATCGTCGACCTGATGTACGAGGGCGGCATCGCCAATATGAACTACTCCATCTCCAATAACGCGGAGTACGGCGAGTACGTGACCGGCCCGGAAGTGGTGACCGCGCAGACCAAGGAAGCGATGAAGAAGGCGCTGTATCGCATCCAGAGCGGCGAATACGCCAGGATGTTCATCCTGGAAGGCAAGACCAACTACCCGTCCATGACCGCCCGCCGCCGTCTGACCGCCGCCCACCCGATCGAGAAGGTCGGCGCCGAGCTGCGCGCGATGATGCCGTGGATCGCCAAGAACAAGCTGGTGGACCAGTCCAAGAACTGATCTCTGGCTTGATGGTTGGAAAAACAAAGCCGGGCTGCGCGCCCGGCTTTTTTGCGTTTATTCCGCGAACAGCGGCGAGGCGGCGGCGAGCGGATTGCCCTGCCAGGCCTGGTCGAAGCGCTGCAGCGCGGCGTCTACGTCCGACGTGGACGCGAACAGCTGGCGGTAAGTCTCCGCCGGCAGCGTGACCGCGCCTATGCCGGCGCGCGCGCAATGCAGGAATTGCTCGGCCGATTTGACCGCCGCGCCCATGATGACGGTGCGCTGGCCATAGCGTTGCAGAATCTGCTGCGACTCCTGCAGCAAGGCGGCGGCGTCCATGCCGGCCTGTTCGATGCGGTTGAGGTAGGGCGCGGCGTAGCGCGCGCCCAGCAGGCCGGCCAGCGCGATCTGCCGGGATTCGAAGATGGCCGTGGCCAAGGTGGGAATGCCTTCGCGCTCCAGCGCCGCCATGGTCAGGAAGCCTGCACCGATGGCGGGCACCTTGACCACGATGCGCTCGCTGAGGGCGGCCAGGCGGCGGGCCTGGCGCAGCTGCGCTTCGGATTCGCTGGCGGTCACTTGTACCGCCACCAGGCCGGGCTGAATGTCCAGCAAGCTGTCCAGTACGGCTTCCGGCGCTTGGGAGACGGAAGCCAGGATGGACGGATTGGTGGTCACGCCGGCGAGCAGGCCCAGTTGCCTGGCATGGCGGATGGCGGTGAGGTCTAGCAGGCCGTTGAAAAACACGTCGATCTTGCCCCAACCCATTTCCGTATGAACAAAAATGGGCGGTTTCAGCGGGCAGAATGCCAATAAGTCCGTTCTCTGCCTGGGTTTTCAGGCTGTTTGCCAGTTATCCGGCGATTTTGGGCGCAATACGCCCTATACATGCGAGCCGCCCCAGCAACCGGACAGGCTGCCCATGCGGATCAGGTTATAGGTCGCAAACGCTAAAAAAGTTTGCCCGGCCAGTTTGGCCCGGCCGATCAGTTTGGTTTTGCGAAGGCCTCCGACGGTTTTCAGCCAGCCGAAGCATTCCTCGATCCGTTTGCGTCGCCGCTGGCTGATCGCGTAACCCTCATGGCGCGTGGTGCGGCTGTCGATGGCGCTGCCGACACGCTTGCGTGCCACGTGCGGCGTGATGCCCAAGTCTCTGCAGCCGTTCACGAAAGCCGGCGTGTCGTAGCCCTTGTCCGCGCCGACGGTGCTGCCTTTCTTGGCATTGCGCAGCAACAGGTTCAGCGCTTCGATGTTTTCGGCGTGGCCATTGACCTCGGACACCGAGACGTCCACAACCAGACCGTTGCGGTTCTCGGTCAGGATATGGGCCATATGGCACAAGCGGCTGGCGTCGCCGGCGCTCTTGCGGGCCAGTCGCGCTTCCGGATCGGTTCGCGATTGATGCGTCTGGTTGCTTCGCTTCTCGCCCCGGAAATCGACGTCCGGGTTGCGCCCTGCGGGTGGGGACGTGTCGTCATCCTGGTGAACAAAGCTTTTGTGCGAAGCCCAGGCATCGATCAGCGTGCCGTCGACGCTGAAATGTTCGTCGCTGGTGAGCTTGCCCCACTCGGCCAGGCTGCGTACGCGAATGAAGAAGGCGCGGGCGACGTCTTCGCTAAACAAGCGGTCGCGATTTTGCGAGAAGGTCGAGTGATCCCAGACGCGGGCATCGGCGGAAAGGCCGACGAACCAGCGAAACAGCAGGTTGTAGTCCAGTTGCTCGACCAGCAGCCGCTCGGAGCGGATGGTGTAGAGCACTTGCAGCAGGGAGGCGCGCAGCAGATGTTCAGGCGGAATCGAAGGCCGCCCGACGCGGGAATATAAGCCGTCGAATACCTCATTCATCGAGCCGAGCACCAGGTCGACCATCTGGCGGATCTTGCGCAGCGGGTGATTGGCGGGGATGCGATCTTCCAGCTGGATGTAGCTGAACAGATTGGTCTGCGTGTCGTTGCGGACGCCTCTCATCGGGTGCTTTCGCGGCTCGTTGGATGTTGATGATCATACCAAATGAATGGCTGTTGGTTTTTCAACGGCCTGCTAGGGTATCCAGCCAGATTTGCATGGGCGTGTCTCGTCGGGATAGAAAAAACGGCGCCATCGCGCCGTCGTGCATCACGGGTTTAGTCCGCCATCTTTTCGCCCATGCGCACCGGGCTGGCGGCTTGCCATTGCGGGTTGAATGCCAGCGGGCCGGCCGGGAACAGCAACACCACGGTGGAGCCGAGCAGGAAGCGGCCCATCTCCTCGCCCTTGGCCAGGCGGATGTCCTGATCGCGGTAATCCCATTTCTCCACCGCCGGGCGGCGCGGCGGATTGACGACGCCGTGCCAGACCGTGGCCATGCTGCCGACGATGGTGGCGCCCACCAGCACCAGCACGAAGGGCTGGCCGTCATCGCCTTCGAACAGGCACACCACGCGCTCGTTGCGCGCGAACAAGCGGTCCACGCCGCGCGCGGTGGCGGGGTTGACGGAATACAGATCGCCCGGCACGTAAGTCATTTCCAGCAGCTTGCCGGCGCAGGGCATGTGGATGCGGTGGTAGTCGCGCGGGCTCAGGTAGATGGTGGCGAAGTGGCCGTCATGGAAGCGTGCGGCCAGTTCGGCGTCGCCGGCCAAGAGCGCGGTGGCGCTGTAGTCGCGGCCCTTGGCCTGGAAGATGCGGCCGCTGTCCACCGGGCCGATCTGGCTGACCGCGCCGTCCACCGGGCAGACCAGCCGCGCGTCGGCCAGCGGCCGCGCGCCCGGCTTCAGCGCGCGGGTGAAGAATTCGTTGAAGGTGGCGTAGATGGCCGGATCGCTAGCGGCGGCCTCGCTCATGTCCACGTTGTAGCGGGCGATGAAACGACGGATGGCGGCCGTGGTGATGCCGCGGCCCTGCCAGGAGGCGAAGCAACCGGCCAGCCGGGTCAGCGCCAGCTTGGGCAGGATATGTTGAAACAGCACGAACAGGCGCTCGGACACGGGCGTTTCCTGATGGGTGAGTGGAACCGCCCATTATATCGCAGCTCAGCGCGGCTGGTTTGTCGTCGGCAAACGGCGAGGCGTTAGCGCTTGGTCATGCCGACCCCGCCGCTTTGCCGGGCTGTCGACAGCGTCCGACGCATCCACCCGGCGCTGCGCAAAATAGCATGCCGCCAGCGCGCGCTTGCGCGAGGCAGAGCGCGGCTTGCCGCCTGGTCAAAAATGATAGCCCAGTCCGATAGAGACTTCGCGGATATGCGCGTCGAAAAAGGCGAGGTCGGAACGGGAGCGGCCGTAGTTGCCATTGAGAAATGCGGACCAGGCCTTGGCGCCGAACAGGTTTTTCCGGCTGATGCCCAGGCTGAGCAAGGCATCGCGGCTGTCCGCCTTCCTGCCGCCAAACAGGGGATTGCCGGCTTGATAGCGGGTGCTCAGCGCGACGAGAGAGGCCGTGGCGTCCCACTCTGAGCCCTGGTAGGCGTAAGCGAGCTGCATGCCGTAGCGCTTGAGGCTCATGGCCTTGCCGTCCAGATCGCTGCGCGCGTAAATCAGGGCGGGAGTCAGCGTATGCTCGCCCTGGCTGTCCAGTTTCCAGGCGTAAGCGACTTGAGCGCCGTAGTTGTTTCCGCTGCGCTGCAGCAGCGCTTGATTGGCCAGCGACAAGCCTTGCGCCTGTCCGCTCTGCTCGCGGTCCAGCTTTTGCCTGGCGTAGCTGAGGCTGGCGCTGAAAGGCGTATCCAGGATGTTAGACCAGCCCAGCGCCAGCCCCGCGCTTTTCAGCTTGCCGTCCTGGCGGGCGGCATTCAGCGCATAGGGGTCCAGCCAGACTTCGCTTTCGCCATAGGTCAGCGCCGCCATCAACGCGCCCGCATGCGGCAATAGCTGGCGGGCGCCCAGTTGCAGGCCGCCTCCCGCCGCAAAGGTGCTGGTATTGGACGGCGAGAGGAAAAGCTGGGTGCCGGTGCCGGCGAAGCCATAGCTGATTTCGCCGTCCAGCATGGGAGAGGTGCCGGATTGCGAGGCCGGCGATTGCGTCAGGCTGCCGGCGATAGGCTGGCCGCCCTTGGGCGCTTTCAGAAAATTGCTGGCCATTTGATAGTGGCTGGCGCCCAGCTGATAGTCGCCGGAAAAACCGTCTTGTTCATTCTCTGCCGCGGCGGCCAACAACGGTGTGCTGAGTAATATTAATACGGCATACTGTTTCATGCGGAGTATCTCCTAGTGGCGTTGGAAGGGCTTGGCCGTCGGCGGCGTGTCCGTTCGGCGGGGAGGCGCGTAGGGTTGTCTGCCGGCGCGCCGCCCGGCCTGGTGTTCGCCGGGGGCGCCAAGCGCGCGCATCCCGCTTGGATGGCGCAAGTATGCGGATGCCAACCTTGGGCTAAGCCAAAGACAGCGGCGGCGAGAGTGGAAATGCATTTATTGATTGTTGAGGACGATTTGGACTTGGGCCGGGCCTTGCAGGCGGCGCTGAAAGCCGAGGCGATGACAAGCGAGTGGGCGCGCCTGCTGGCGGATGCGGACGCCTTGTTTGAGCCTGACCGCTTCGATTGCGTGTTGCTGGATCTGAGCCTGCCGGACGGACGCGGCTTGGACTTGCTGCGCGCCTGGCGCGCCAGACAAATCGCCGTGCCGGTGATCATGATCACGGCCAGCGCCGATTTGAACGATAAATTGACGGGCTTGGACGACGGCGCCGACGATTATTTGTGCAAGCCGTTCGCGGTGTCGGAAATGGTGTCCAGAGTGCGGGCGGTGTGCCGCCGCAGCGCCCGCCAGTCCAGCGAAATATGGAGCCTGGGCGCGCTCAGCCTCAAACCCCGCGCGCATCAGGCCTGGCTGGACGGCGTGAGCTTGGACTTGTCGCCGCGCGAGTTCCGCTTGCTGGTGGAGCTGGCGCGCGATCCCAGCCGCATCGTGTCGAAATCCGTGCTGGGGCAGCGGCTGGAGCCGCTGGGCGATATCGTGGATGGCCCGACGATAGAAGTGCACTTGTCCAATCTGCGGCGCAAGATCGGCACCGAACGCATCCGCACTGTGCGCGGCGTGGGCTACCAATATGTGGTTTGAGCGCTTGGGCCGGCTGTTCGGCCCGTCGCTGACGCGGCGGGTCTTGCTCGCGCTGTTGATGGCGTTTGCCTTGCTGTGGCTAGTGCTGGTGGGCCGGGACTATGCCCAGGGCATGGCCTTGGATACGAGGCGGGAATCGCTGCTGGAGGTGGCCGACATGTTGGCCCAGGTGTTGGCGCAAGAGGCGCCCGGTGCGATGATGCCGGCGCTGGTGACGTCGGAGCGCTTGATCAACGCTTCCCGCCGCCGCAATGTATCGTCGCAACTTGAGTATCCCGGCGACTTGCTGATCTTGCTGCGCGAGCCGCGCAGCGGAAAGTGGCGCTATGCTTCGGCCGGCATGCGCGCGCATGCCGCGGATGTGCTGAAGGCGGATTTGGCCCAGGTGCGGGTGCGCATTGCCGGCCGGACATTCTGGGTGGCCGAGCGCGTGTATCCGCAGGGCAGGCTGGCGATATTCGAGCCGGAGATTGGCGACACGGCGGTGATCCCTTATTTGACCCGCCAATATGTCGCGCCGCTGGCCATCGCCTTTCCCCTGATCCTGCTGCCGTTGTGGTTCGCCGTGGCGCGCGGATTGCGGCCGTTGCAGCGTTTGGCCGATTATCTGAACCGCCGCTCGGCGGATGATTTCACGCCTTTGACCATGCGTTTGCCCTATCGGGAACTGAAGCCCATCGTCCTGGCGCTGGACCAGTTGCTGAAGCGAAGCCGCGACGGCATCGCGCGCGAGCGCGCCATCGTCCAGGACGCCGCGCATGAAATGCGCACGCCGCTGGCGGTGATCTCGACCCAGGCGCATGTCTTGGCCGGCGAGGACGATGCCGCGGCGCGGCGGCAAAGTTTGGCTGCCTTGGAGCAGGCGGTGGCGCGCCACTCCCATTTAGTGCAGCAACTGTTGCGGCTGGCGGCGCTGGAAGGAGGGGAGGACGAGCGCCGGCAACGCGTCGATCTGGTAGAAGTGGCGCGCAACGCCTTGATCGGCCTCTCGGCTCGGGCGGAAGCGAAAGGCATGGAGTTGGAGCTGGATTCGCCGGATCGCTTGCCGGCCTGCCTGGCGGTGGTTGGCTTCCTGTCCATCCTGGAGAACTTGCTCGCCAACGCGGTGGCCTATGGCCGGATTGGCGGCCGCGTTCGGGTGCGTCTGGCCGCTTTCGCCGAGTGGATAGAGTTGGAGGTGGCGGATGACGGTCCCGGCATCGCGGACGAAGACAAACCCCACCTGTTCGAACGCTTTTACCGGGGCAAGACGGCCTCCGCGCCCGGTTCGGGCCTGGGGCTGGCCATTGTCAGGCAGGCGGCGCTGGCGCAGGGCGGACGCGTCCGGATGGGAGAGGGGCTGGAGGGGAGGGGTGTCGCGTTTCATGTCAGCCTGCCCTGGTTGACGGCGGATTAGGCGGTATTGTTTGTCCAAGCGCCTGCGGGCGCTTATTTTTTACCCCTAAATTCTACAAAGTGTCTAAAAGTGTCAGGTTGGACATGGCTTGTGACAAAATAAATACAGAATACGGCCGTGAAATTTGACGAGATGTCTTGCTGTGGGTAGGCTGATTCAAAACATGCTGCAGGAGCACATTGATGCAAGTGGATATAGAACGACTGGTCGCGGACTTCGGCGGGCCGAGCCAGCTGGCCGACGAACTGAACCGTCTGTTCCCCGACGAGCCGGTGAGCCGCGCAGCGATATACAAATGGAGGGAACGCGGCAGCCTGCCGCTGGCCCAGCTGAGCCGCTTGGCGCAGCTGGCCGCAGGACAGGGCAGGCGCTTTGATTTCAACGACTATTTGGTCGGCGAGCCGGCACAGGGAGCAGGGAGAACTATCGACATGGGCGACCGCCTCTATATATTCGACACCACCTTGCGCGACGGCGAGCAGTCGCCGGGCGCCTCGATGAGCAAGGAAGAGAAGATCCGCATCGCGCGCCAGCTGGAGCGGCTGGGCGTGGACATCATCGAGGCCGGCTTCGCCGCCGCCAGCCCGGGCGATTTCGACGCCATCCATGCCATCGCCGAAACCATCAAGGACTCCACCGTCTGCAGCCTGGCGCGCGCCAACGAGCGCGACGTGCGCGCTGCCGGCGAGGCGATCAAGCCGGCCGCGCGCGGCCGCATCCACACCTTCATCGCCACCAGCCCCATCCATATGGAGAAGAAGCTGCGCATGAGCCCGGACGAGGTGGTGGACGCGGCGGTGAAGGCGGTGAAGATCGCCCGCGAATACACCGACGATGTCGAATTCTCCGCCGAGGACGCGCTGCGTTCCGACATCGATTTCCTGGCCCGCATCTTCGGCGCGGTGATCGAGGCCGGCGCCACCACGCTGAACGTGCCGGACACCGTGGGCTACGCGGTGCCGCGCTTGACCGAAGCCTTCTTCCGCGAGCTGATCGCCCGCACCCCGGGCGGCGACAAGGTGATCTGGTCCGCCCACTGCCACAACGATCTGGGCATGGCGGTGGCCAACAGCCTGGCCGCGGTGCTGGGCGGCGCGCGCCAGGTGGAATGCACCATCAACGGCCTGGGCGAGCGCGCCGGCAACGCCAGCTTGGAAGAGATCGTGATGGCGGTGAAGACCCGCCGCGACGTGTTCGGCGTGGACAGCCGCGTCGACGCCACCCAGATCGTGCCGGCGTCCAAGCTGGTGTCCACCATCACCGGCTACCCGGTGCAGCCCAACAAGGCCATCGTCGGCGCCAACGCCTTCGCCCACGAGTCCGGCATCCATCAGGACGGCGTGCTCAAGCACCGCGAAACCTACGAGATCATGTCGGCGGAGTCGGTGGGCTGGAGCGCCAACCGTCTGACCCTGGGCAAGCTGTCCGGCCGCAACGCCTTCAAGACCAAGCTGGCGGAGCTTGGCATCGTGCTGGACAGCGAGGAGGCGCTGAACGCCGCCTTCGCCCGCTTCAAGGAGCTGGCCGACAAGAAGCGCGAAATTTTCGACGAGGACCTGCACGCGCTGGTGTCGGACGAAATGGTGGCCATCGAGCAAGAGAACTTCAAGTTCGTGTCGATGAAGATCATGACCGAAACCGGCGAAGCGCCGCAGGCCAGCATCGTGTTCGTCGAGCATGGCGAGGAGCGCCATGCCGAATCCAGCGGCTCCGGCCCGGTGGACGCCGCCTTCAAGGCGATTGAGAGCGTGGCCGGCAGCGGCGCCGAGCTGGAGCTGTACTCGGTCAACGCCATCACCAAGGGGACGGAATCCCAAGGCGAGGTGACCGTGCGCCTGGCGCGCGACGGCCGCATCGTCAACGGCCAGGGCGCCGACACCGACATCATCGTGGCCAGCGCCAAGGCGTATCTGTCGGCCTTGAACAAGTTGTCCACCGCGGAGAAGGTCAGCGCCCAGGCCATCGTTTAAACAGTTTGTTTTCCCGGCGCGGCCAGACGGCGCCAAAGGGAGGCGGCAAGGTTTTCCATCCCGGCCTTGTCGTTGCGCCCCGCGGACCGTCCAGCCGAGCCGACAGGCTTTCACTTCCATCCGCGCGTGAAATCCTGCGCAGGCCTATCCGGCCAACCCTATCGCGCCCCCGCCCACAAGGCCGACGGCACGACGCCGACCCACAAGGTCGGCGTTGGCACGTCGAGGGCGCGTTGGGACTTTATTCATGCGCCGGTCGATCTGGCAGTGCGTGGACAACTAAAAATCCAATTGGCATGATGTGATATTTGTCAGGCGAACCCATCATGCAATCTCTCCGCCGAGGCGATCTGGTCGCCTGCTTCAGTCCCTCTTTCCCCATCGCCGTCCGTCAGCCGGCGCGCTATCGACGCGCGGTTGAGTTTATCGGCCGCCAAGGCTTGCGTTTCTTGCCTGGAAAGTTGACGGATCAAGACGATCATTACCGTTCCGGCAGTGCGCGGGAGCGGGCCGAGGAATTAAACGCCCTGCTGCGCAACCCCGAGGTGCGCTGCATCCTGTCCACCATAGGCGGCAGCAATAGCAATGCCATGCTGCCCTATCTGGATTATGAGGCGTTCCGGAAAGATCCCAAGATCGTGGTCGGTTATTCCGATACCACCGCGATTCTGTTGGCGCTGTACGCCAAGACCGGCGTGCCGACGTTTTACGGCCCGGCGTTGGTGGCTTCGCTGGGCGAGTTTCCGCCGCTAGCGGATGAAATCTGGCGCCATTTCGCTGCCATCGTCATGGATCCGCCGGCTTATCCGCTGCGTTTGCCGACGCCTACGCACTGGACGGACGAGTTTTTGCCTTGGGAAAGCCAGGACCGCGCCAAAATCATGCAGGCTAATCAATGGCGCTGCGTGCGGCCGGGACGGGCCGAGGGGCGCTTGATCGGCGGCAATCTCAATACGTTGTACGGCTTCCTGGCCAGCCCATATTTCCCGGCCTTGCGGCAGGGCGACATCTTGCTGTTGGAGGATGGCCTGAAGGACGCGGCCACGGTGGAAAAGAACTTCGCCATGTTGAAACTGGCCGGCGCGTTCGACAAGGCGGGCGCGGTGCTGCTGGGCAAGCATGAGCGTTTCGACAACTGCGGCACCGGCCGCTTGCCGTCGGATATCTTGCTGGAGATTCTGGATGGCCAACCGTTGCCGATCCTGGCGGATTTCGATTGCGGCCATACCCTGCCGCAATTGACCCTGCCGATAGGCGCGCGCGTGCGGGTGGATGCGGCGGCGCGATCCGTGGAAGTACTGGAAGATTGGCGCGCGCTGGTGTAGAACATCGGTCCCGGCCGCAAGGGCCGGCCATCCGATAGCGCAAGACAGGGAGCGAGCATGAGCCAGGGCTTTTTCATCACCGGCACCGATACCGAAATCGGCAAGACCCATTCCGCCGTCGAACTGATCCGCCAGTATCAGGGTGAAGGCAAGCGCGTGCTGGCGATGAAGCCGGTGGCGTCCGGCTGCGAGATTTTGCCGGACGGCAGCTGGCATAACGACGACGTGGCGCGTCTGACCGCCGCCACCGGTCAGACGGACTTGGCGCTGATGAACCCGTATCGCTTCCTGCCGCCGGTGTCGCCGCACATCGCCGCGCGCCAGGCCGGCGTGGAAATCGACCCGGCGCGTATCCGCGAGCATTACGCGCGGCTGGCCGAGCACGCCGACATTGTGTTAGTGGAAGGCGCGGGCGGCTGGCTGGCGCCGCTATCCGACACGCTGTTCATGGAGGACCTGGCGCGCGAGCTGGCTCTGCCGGTCATCCTGGTGGTCGGCATGCGCTTGGGCTGCATCAACCACGCCTTGCTGACAGCGCGGGCGATACGGCACAGCGGCCTGGCGCTGGCCGGCTGGGTGGCCAATTGCGCGCAGCCGCCGCAAGCGGCCTATGCGGAAAACCTGGCTACCTTGCAACGGCACATTCCGGCGCCGCTATTGCTGGAAATTCCTTATCGGTCGTCTTGAGGGCGAGCGGGGAACATTGCGCGGCTACGCTTGCCCGAGTGAGAGATTGCTTTCTTACCGGATGCTCGCATGAAGAAAACCGCCCTATCCGCCGGCCTGTGTTTGGCCGGCAGCCTGCTGGCCGCCGCCGCGCAGGCAGGAACTGTCTGCACCGTCATCGCCGCCGGCGACAGTGGACGCGTCCTGCGGCAAGAGGGAGATTGCGCGACGCGCGTCACGCCGGCCTCCACTTTCAAGATCGCGCTGGCGGTGATGGGCTACGATGCCGGCCTGCTGCGGAACGAGCATGCGCCGACCCTGCCTTACCGACAGGACTATGTGGACTGGGGCGGCGACAACTGGCGGCAGCCCACGGACCCGACGCGCTGGCTCAAGTACTCCGTGGTCTGGTATTCCCAGCTGCTGACGAGGCAGCTGGGCGCGGATAAGCTGACAAGCTATGCCCGCGCCTTCGGCTACGGCAATGCCGATTTTTCCGGCGATCCCGGCAAGCGCAACGGCCTGGAGCGCGCCTGGATCGGATCTTCCCTGAAAATCTCGCCGCTGGAGCAGGTGGTCTTTCTCGACAAGTTGCTGAAAGACCGGCTGCCCGCCTCGCGCCGGGCGCAGGACATGACGCGGCGCATCGTGGAGCGGACGGCTTTGCCGGACGGCTGGACCGTCTACGGAAAGACCGGCATGGCCTACCCCTTGTTCGCGGACGGCAGCCAGGATCTGGCCCATCCCTATGGCTGGTTTGTCGGCTGGGCGGAGCAGGGGCAACGTCGATTGCTGTTCGCCCGGCTGATCCAGGATGAGGCCAAGATGGCAGGCACCGCCGGCGTGCGCGCGCGCGAGGCCTGGCTGCGCGAGTGGCCGGAATGGGCGGCCGGTTTGCCGCGCTGAGCGCTCAAACTTCCATCAGCGCGTTGGCCAGGGCCATGAAGGGCACTTGTTCGTGCCGGCTCAACCGGTCGAGGCGCAAGGCGAGCTGGCGCGCCAGGTTGCGCAGCCGCCAACGGGTCTCGCCTATCACGCACCACAGCTCCCGCTTGAGCTCCTCATCTTTCTGATCATGCGGCAATTCGCCTGCGCCGGTGCTGGAGATGGCGCGCTGTATGGTGTTGAAGCGCTGCATGCTGCCATCAAGCAGCTTGCGCGCGGGCGTCGACAATCCTATGTCCAGTTCCGTCATCGCCCAGAAGCGCTGGGTGAGGCGGCCTATTTGCTGCAGTAGCGTCTGCAGTTGATGGGACAGGTCCGGCACGTCCACGGCTGGCGGCGGCAGATTCTTGCTGCTGAGCCGATTGACGCGGCATAGCGTGGAGACGATGTCGTAGTCGAACTCGCCCGGCAGAATCTTCAGCGCGATGTCTATCCGCTGCGGGAAAAACGGCTCGCAAGCCAGCAACTGGCACAGCGTATCGGCCAGCATCAGGATTTGTCCGCCCAGGTTCAATTTGTCTCCCCGCAGGCTCAAGGGGTAGCCGCTGCCGTCCAGGCGCTCGTGATGCTGCAGGACGGCCGTCGCCACCGGCCGCGGATTTGGCAGTTCGCCCAGCGCCAGCAGCAATTGGCAGCCCAGAACCGGGTGATTGACGATGTGGCGCCATTCATCGGGCTGCAGCGTGTGTTGCGCGGCCAGGTAGGCCGGATCGAGGTAAAGCTCGCCGATATCGTGCAGCAAGGCCGCCAGGGCCAGGTACTGCTGCTCCTGGGCAGAGCGGTTCAGGTGTTTGGCCAGCCCAATGGACAGCAGGCAGACGAGCAAGGCGTGATCCAGCTCGTCCTGCTGGCGCATGGCGGCCAGCCAGACGGCGATGGCGCCTTTTAGCGGCAGCATTTTGATGATGGCGATGCTGGTGGCGCATTCGTCCGCGTGGCCCAGCAAGGCTTGCAGAAAGCGCGACTCCTGCAGCAGCTGCCGGCTGCGTTGCGGCAGCTGCAGACGCGGCTCAAAGCCCTCTATCTGCAGCAGCGCTTCCAATGGCCGCCTCAGGCGCTGGTGCGCCAGCCGTTCCAGCCAGTCCGCGCCAGGGGACGCGCCGGCGGGCAGCAGCAATTTGCCATCCCGGTCTTGCACATCCTCCGTCAAGACGGGGCGACAGTCGGCCGGCAATTGCAGCAGACGGCCGAGCCAGTGGGGATTGACCGTTGAAAAATCATGGTCGCGCATGGCTGACGAATACTCATGAAAGACGTCGGGCGTTCTTCAGTTAAGGCGATCTGGCGTCGCTTGCAAGCCGCTGCGGCACGCTTATCCTGATGTCTCGTCGTATCGCGTCGCATCATGACAGTTTCTTGTTTTTTGCGCTTGGCTTCCTACGATGAAATCATGCCGGCGCCTGCCGGAGCGTGATGCACGCATTGTTCGGTCATATGACCTTAGGGGGTAGCGACATGTCAGGTCCGCGCATTCCTTTATCCTGCTGTTTAGCCGCGATGGCTCCCGCCGTCGCCGCGGCGGAGTTCAATCTGCAGACCCCGGCCACACCCCTGGCCCGCACCGAATATCATCTGCACACCCTGTTGCTGATCATCACAGGCGTTATTTTCCTGGTGGTCTTTCTGGTGATGCTTTACTCCATCGTCCGCCACCGCAAGGCGGCCGGCCACCAGGCCAAGCAGTTTCACGAAAACACCACGGTGGAGATCATCTGGACCGTGCTGCCGCTGCTGATCCTGGTGTTGATGGCGCTGCCGGCCACGCGCGCCGTGCTGGCGCAGAAAAGCACGCGCAACGAGGACATGACGATCAAGATCACGGGTTATCAGTGGAAGTGGCGCTATGACTATCTGGACGACAATTTCGGTTTCGTCAGCCATCTGGCCACGCCGCGCGAGGCCATCGAAGGCAAGATCGCGAAGCCGGAACACTATCTGCTGGAAGTAGACGAGCCGCTGGTGGTGCCCATCCAGCGCAAGATCCGGCTGCTGCTGACCGCCAACGACGTGATCCACTCCTGGTGGGTGCCGCAGCTGGGCGTCAAGCAAGACGCCATTCCCGGCTATCTGAGAGACAGCTGGATGCTGATCGACAAGCCCGGCACCTACCGCGGCCAGTGTTCCGAGTTGTGCGGCAAGGATCACGGTTTCATGCCCATCGTGGTGGTGGCCAAAACGCCCGAAGACTACGCCAAGTGGCGCGATGCCAAAATGAAACAGCTGGCCGCCAGCGCCGACGATCCGAACAAGACTTGGACGCTGGCTGACTTGAAGGCGCGCGGGGAAAAGGTCTACACCCAGAACTGCATCCCCTGCCACCAGGCCAACGGCAAGGGCATCCCGGGCGCTTTCCCCGCGCTGGACGGCTCGCCCATCGTCACCGGCAACAAGGCCGCCCATATCGAGATCGTGTTGTTCGGCGGCAAGAAGAATCCTGCGATGGCGGCCTGGGGCAAGCAATTGTCCGATACCGACATCGCGGCGGTGATCACCTACGAGCGCAACAGCTGGGGCAATCATACCGGCCAGGTCGTGCAGCCCAAGGAAGTGAAGGCTGCCCGCGGCAAAGCTGCATAAGGAGGCGTCATGGCAATCGCGGAAACCACCCATCCCGGCGGCGTGCATCACGGCAAGCCGCATGGCCTGCTGCGCTGGCTGATGGCCACCAATCACAAGGACATCGGCACGATGTACCTGTGGTTCTCTTTCACCATGTTCCTGACCGGCGGCGTGCTGGCGCTATGCATACGCGCCGAGTTGTTCAGCCCCGGACTGCGTTTCTTCGAGCCCGAGCTGTTCAACCAGCTCACCACCTTGCACGGCCTGATCATGGTGTTCGGCGCCATCATGCCGGCCTTCACCGGCATGGCCAACTGGATGCTGCCCATGATGATAGGCGCGCCGGACATGGCCTTCGCCCGCATGAACAACTGGAGCTTCTGGCTGCTGCCGCCGGCGGCGCTGCTGCTCTTGCTGTCGTTCGCGGTGCCCGGCGGCGCCGCGGCGGCCGGCTGGACGTTGTACGCGCCATTGTCCGTCCAGATGGGCATGGGCATGGACATGACCATCTTCGCCATCCACATTCTGGGCATCAGCTCCATCATGGGCTCGATCAACATCATCGTCACCATACTGAACCTGCGCGCTCCCGGCATGACGATGATGAAGATGCCGATGTTCGCCTGGGCCAGCCTGATCACCGCCTACCTGATCATCGCGGTGATGCCGGTGCTGGCCGGCGTGGTGACCATGGTGCTGACCGACCGCCACTTCGGCACCCACTTCTTCAATGCGGCCGGCGGCGGCGACCCCATCCTCTATCAACACGTGTTCTGGTTCTTCGGCCATCCGGAGGTCTACATCATGGCGCTGCCGGCCTTCGGCATCGTCAGCCAGGTGATCCCCACCTTCGCGCGCAAGCCCTTGTTCGGCTACACCTCCATGGTCTACGCCACCAGTTCCATCGGCGTGCTGTCTTTCATGGTGTGGGCGCACCACATGTTCGTCACCGGCATGCCGGCCACGGCTCAGCTGTTCTTCATGTACGCCACCATGCTGATCGCGGTGCCCACCGGCGTGAAGGTGTTCAACTGGATCGCCACCATGTGGCAAGGCGCCATGACGTTTGAAACCCCCATGCTGTTTTCCATCGGTTTCATCCTGCTGTTCACCATAGGCGGCCTGTCCGGCATCACGCTCAGCGTGGCCGCGGTGGACGTGCAACTGCACGCCAGTTATTACGTGGTGGCGCACTTCCACTATGTGCTGGTGGCCGGCGCGCTGTTCAGCCTGTTTTCCGCCACCTATTACTGGTTCCCCAAGATGACCGGGCGCATGTACAGCGAGAGGCTGGGCAAGCTGCACTTTTGGTGGTCGATGATCTGGTTCAACGTCACCTTCTTCCCCATGCACTTTCTGGGTCTTGCCGGCATGCCGCGGCGCATACCGGATTACGCGCTACAGTTCACGGAATTCAACCGCATCGCCAGCATCGGCGCTTTCATGTTCGGCCTGGGGCAGTTGATTTTCCTCTACAACATCCTGCGCTCTCTGCGCTATGGCAAGGAGGCGCCGCTGCGGCCCTGGGAGGGCGCCAATACGCTGGAATGGGAGCTGCCCACGCCGGCGCCCTACCATAGCTTCGAACACGCGCCGCAGGTAGAGGTGGGGGAAAACGGCGTAATTCTGTCCTGCAAGGAGGGCGGCTCCGCGCCGCTTCATTGAGGCGGAAAAAATGGACGCCGAACGCCTGCAACGACGCAACCGCCAACTGCTGCGCAAGCTGCTGGTGGTTTCCTTACTGATGTTCGGCTTTGCCTGGATGCTGATCCCGTTGTACCGCGTGGTTTGCGAGCAGGTTGGTCTCAATAGCATCGTCAAGGCGGATGCGCTGGACCAGGACGAGATGCGGGCAGGGGGCGGCGCGCGGGTAGACATGACGTTCGATGCCAATGTCCAGGCTGGCCTGCCCTGGCAGGTGCAGCCGCTGACCACGCATATGCGGGTCAAGACCGGCACATTTGTCCAGGTGCAGTACCGGATTACCAATGCCAGTCCGCATGCGGTGGTGGGCCAGGCCATTCCGCGCTATCTGCCGGCGGAGGCGGGGGCTTACGTGAAGAAGCTGGAGTGCTTCTGCTTCACGCAGCAGCGTTTCGCGCCAGGACAGTCGCGGACTTTCCCGGTGGTGTTCGTCGTGGATCGCAAGCTGCCGGCTTCGATCACCAGCATCACGCTGGCCTATACCGTTTTTGATGTGCCGGGCCAAGGCGGCAAGGCGTCATGAGCTGGCTGCAAGGCGTCAAGGCGGTGCTGGGCGCGTTCATCGGCGTGCGCAAGGGCGTGGCCGCACGGGCGGACCAAGTGTTGAAGCCCTGGCAATGGATTGCAACGGCGCTGCTGTTGGCCATGGCGTTTATTGCCGCGTTGTTGCTGCTGGTGAGTTGGGTTACGGGCTAGGAGGTGGGGAGATGGCAAGCGTCGAAGAGCAAGATCGTTATTTCGTGCCGGAGCCGTCGCGCTGGCCCATGGTGGGCGCCGTGGCTTTGTTTTGCATCGGGCTGGGGGCGGCTTTCGCCGTCAATGGTCTGCTGATGGGTAAATTATCGCTGGGGCTGGGTTTCCTGATCCTGGTCTTCATGCTGGTGGGCTGGTTCGGCGACGTGATCCGCGAGAACCGTCTGGGCGTCTACTTAGGGCGCGAAGACATGTCCTTTCGCTGGGGCATGGGGTGGTTCATTTTTTCCGAGGTCATGTTCTTCGGCGCGTTTTTCGGCGCGCTGTTCTGGGTGCGCACCGTGTCGGTGCCGGTGCTCGGCTCGCTGGATTACAAGATGCTGTATCCGGATTTCAATGCATCGTGGCCGCTGTCCACCGGGCCCGGCATCACCGAGACCTACCAGGCGATGGAGGCCTGGGGGTTGCCGGCGCTGAATACGCTGATCCTGCTCAGTTCCGGCGCTACCGTCACCTGGGCGCACTGGGGGCTGTTGCAGGGCAGGCGCGGCCAGCTCAAATGGGGTTTGTTGCTCACGGTGGTGCTTGGTTGCACCTTTCTTGGACTGCAGATGCACGAATACGGCCATGCCTTCACCCATCTGCACCTGACGCTAGCCTCTGGCGCCTATGGCATGACCTTTTTCATGCTGACCGGCTTCCACGGCATGCATGTGTTGCTGGGGTCCATCATTTTGTTCGTGGTTTGGCTGAGATCGCTGAAGGGGGATTTTGACGCCACTCACCATTTCGCCTTCGAGGCCGCCAGTTGGTACTGGCACTTCGTGGACGTGGTCTGGCTGCTCCTGTTCATTTTCGTCTACTGGCTTTGAGTGCGCTCAGACATGGTGGGGACGCCACCAGCCAAACAAGGCGCCCAGCAATAACAGCAGGAACAGGCCTATGGACAGGCCTACTCGCAGGGTTAGTGAGCGGATTAGGCGTTGGGAGCCGTGTTCGGCCTTCATCAGCCCGGTCAGTCCCCAGAACAGCACCAAGACTATACAGGCAAGCAACAACAGGATGATGAGCTTCATGACCGTATCCTCATCTCATTCCGATCCGGGACGCAAGCCGCGGTCGGTGTGGCGGCGGCTCTTGTGGGCGGGGCTGCTGGCCTTGGCCTTGCTACCCTTTGCCTTGGCAGTATGGCAGTGGCAACGGGGTCAAGACAAGGAGGCGCTGCTGCGCTCGCTGACCAACTCGATGGGGACGGCGCCGGTGGCGCTGATTTATCGCGAGGCCGAGCCGCCCCCGGCTTTTACGCGGGTTCATCTGAGCCAGGCGGCCCCGGCTGGCCCTGTGATCGAGTTGCGCAACAGCTTTTTGCTGGGACAGCGCGGTCGTCGCATTCTGCAGCCATGGCGGCAGGGTGGGGATCACTCCCTGATTCTGGTCGATCTGGGGTGGCTGGTAGATGGGGTCGCCGTGCCGGCGTTCCGGCCCGGGCAGATCCAGTTGCAGGGCTACCGGATGCCTACGCCGCATCACTTCGTGCTGTCCGGCGCCGTGTCGGGTATTGCGGGGGCGGTGGACCAAGTGGACGAGGCCGCGCTGCACAGGCGTTATCCGGGGCGATGGTTCCAAGGCGTGGTGGTGCTGGAAAACTCGCCTGCCCCCTTGCTGCATTGGCCGGTGGTGCCGGAATTCATGCCGGACCGTCACTACGCCTATGCCATGCAGTGGCTGTTGCTGGGCATATGTCTGAGTGGTTTGTCTTGGGTATTGTGGCGGAGGCGACATGAAGTGCATTGAGCGAGGGCGGGCCATTTTGCTGGGCATGGGCCTGCTCTGTCTGGCGCCGGTGTTGGCCGCTTGGCTGGCCTTTGTCCTGTTGCCGCCTGCCGGCGGGGGCAGTTATGGCCAGCTGCTGCCGACGCGGCCTTTCGCCGCCGCCGACCATCCCGGCTGGCCGCGTGGGAAGTGGGTGCTGGCGGCCGCGCAAGGAGCGGCCTGCCTGGATCGTTGCCGCCAGCGCTGGTTCGCGATGGGGCAGATCGAGAAGGCGCAAGGCGAGGCCGCCCGCCGCATGACCCGGGTGGCGCTGTTGGCGTCGTCCAGCCCGGACTGGCTGGACGCGCCGCATCGCTTGCGGCACGAGCCGGGCGATGTGCTGCCGGCAGGCAGCCAGGGCTTCTATCTGGTGGACCCGCTGGGCAATCAGGTGATGTTTTATCGGGATGGCGCCGATCCGCGCCGGATCATCGACGAAGTGGCGAAAGTGCTGAAAGTGAACAACGGATTGGGCTGAGCCGGAGCTGCCGGCAGCTGCGCAGTGCGATGAGGGGGGCCTTGTCATGCGAAGACTGATTTGGGCGGCGTTGCTGCTGGCCGCAATCGTGGTGCCTTTCGGCGCGTATGTTCGTTTATCCCATGCCGGTCTGGGCTGTCCGGACTGGCCAGGCTGCTATGGCAGAATCAGTCCGAGCCACGCAACGGACAGCATACGACACGCCCAGGCCCTGGCGCCGGATGGGCCGGTCAGCCTGGGCAAGGCCTGGAAGGAAATGCTGCATCGCTATCTGGCGGGCAGCCTGACGCTGTTGATCCTGCTGATCGCTTGGCGCGCCTGGCGCGAGAAGCGACTGCGCCGGCCGGCCAGCCTCTTGCTGGCGCTGGTCGCGGTGCAAGCGATGTTGGGCATGCTGACTGTCACACTGCTGTTGCGGCCCGCCATCGTGACCTCCCACCTGCTGGGCGGCATGGCGGTGTTGCAGGTTCTGGGCTGGATGGCCATGTCCCAAGGCTTGGCCGCGGTGGAGGCGAGTCATGCTCTGCGTCGGCTGTCCGGGGCGCTGGTGGCGAGCTTGCTGCTACAGGTGGCGCTGGGAGGGTGGGTGTCCAGCAACTACGCCGCCCTGGCCTGTCAGGGATTTCCCGCTTGCAACGGCCAGCTGTGGCCGGCCTTGCGTTTTGACCAGGCTTTTCACGTTTTTCGGGAGCTGGGCGAGGCGCCGGATGGAAGCCTGCTGACGCAGGCCAGCCTGATCACTATCCACTGGATGCATAGGCTGGGCGCGCTCTTGGTTTCTCTATTGGTATTGTCAGTGCTGGGCGCGGGGTGGCGCTGTCGCGCGCTGCGGCTGCACCTGGCCTGCCTGGCGGCGGCGTGGGGGCTGCAGGTTTGCCTGGGCGTCGCCAACGTGATGTGGCAACTGCCCTTGCCGCTTGCCGTGGCGCATAACGGCTGCGCCGCGCTGTTGCTGATGACGGCGTTGCTGCTGCTGTCGCGGCTGGGCGCGCCGGCTGGGCAGGAAAGGCGGCTGCCTGCCGCCGCGCCGGTTTGGGGGCGCGTCAGCCGGCCGGGAGAAGGGCGATGAATGGGGCGCTGGGACTGTCGCTGTGGCGGCGCCAGGGCATGGCTCTGTGGCATTTGGCCAAACCGCGCGTCGTGGCGCTCATCGTATTCTGCGCGGTGATCGGCATGTTTCTCGCCAGCCCCGGCATTCCCGATGCGGCCGTGGTGGTGCCGGCTACGCTGGGCATCGCGCTGGTGGCCGGCGCGGCGGCCATGATCAACTGTCTGGTTGAGCGTGGCGTCGATGCCAGGATGCGGCGCACGGCCTGGCGCGGCACCGTTACCGGCGAGGTGGGCGCTTCGCACATCCTGTTGACAGCGCTATTGGCTGGCTTGGCGGGTCTGTTATTGCTGGGCGTGTGCTGCAATGTCCTGACCGCTTGGCTGACCTTGGGAACTTTCGTTGGCTATGCGATTGTCTATACCTTGCTGTTGAAACCGAATACGCCGCAAAACATCGTGATCGGCGGCGCCAGCGGCGCCATGCCGCCGGTGTTGGGTTGGGCGGCGGTGACCGGGGATGTCGGGCCTTTCGCTCTTGCCTTGTTTCTGATCATCTATACCTGGACGCCGCCGCATTTCTGGGCGCTGGCGCTTTACCGCCGCGATGATTACGCCAGATCCGGCCTGCCCATGCTGCCGGTTACCCATGGACGACGCTTCACCACGCTGTCCATCGTGTTGTACAGCGTCTTGCTGGCGGCTGTCACTTTGCTACCGGCAGCCTTGGGCAACGCGGGCGGAGTCTATCTTGGCGCGGCGATGGGTCTGAACGGCCGGCTGCTGTTTCTTGCCGTGCGTCTGCATCGCCAGTATGCTGACGCTTCCGCGCGCCGCCTGTTCGGCTGGTCTATCTGGTACCTGACCCTGCTGTTCGCGGCCTTGTTATTTGATCACTATTGGCTGATTCCACTCCCCTGATGTCGAAGATACTGAAACTCCTGTTCGCGCTTTTCACGCTTGCCGTCCTGTCTGCCTGCGCGCCCCCGCGCCTCGATTTCAAGGGCACGGCGATAGATGACGATTCTATGGGGGGCAGCTTCACGCTGACTGATTTCCATGGCCAGCCGCGCAGCCTGGATGCTTACAAGGGCAAGGTTCTGGCCTTGTTCTTCGGTTACACCCATTGTCCCGACGTTTGCCCCACCACCATGCTGGAGTACGCGACGGTGATGAAGCAGCTGGGAGCGGATGCCGACAAGGTGCAGGTCGTGTTCGTCAGCGTCGATCCCGAACGCGACACGCCCAAGGTGCTGGCCGGCTATGTGCCTTATTTCGACAAGCGTTTCATGGGCCTGACCGGCACGTTGGAGCAAGTCGAGAAGGTGAAAAAACAGTACAAGGTGGTTGCGCAAAAAGTGCCGACCCCCGGGGGCGGTTACAGCGTGGACCACAGTTCCGGTTCCTATCTGCTGGACAAGGAAGGCAAACTTCGCGTTTTTGAGGCGTATGGCACGCCCGCGGCCAGCCTGGCTTATGATATCAAGCAGCTATTGCGCTAAACTTGGCATATCGGATGCTCTACTGATAGACATGAAGGCCGGAACATCGTGAGTAACGACAACACCCCAGGCAGCACGGCAAGCCCGCATCAGCAACTGGACCTGGCCAAGTACACGCTGGCCTCGCCGGCGGAGATCGCCCAGCACCTGAACAACATCGCCAAGAACGGGCACATGGTGACGGTTTTTGCCAATAAGGGTAAAAACTTCATCCTGACCCGTCTATTGGACGTGGATTTCAAGACGGCCAGCTTTACCTTCGATTGGGGCTCCGAGGAGGAGACCAACGAGCAATTGCTGAGCAGCGAGCGCAACGTCTTCGTCTGCTCGCCGGAAGGCGTCAAGACCCAATTTGTCACCGGCCAGGTGAGCAAGGTGATGCTGGAGGGGCGGCCGGCGTTTCGTTGCGAGCTGCCTGCCCAGGTCATCAAGCTGCAAAGGCGTGAATTCTTCCGCATCCAGACGCCATTGAGTTCGCCGGTGTTCTGCCATATCGAGGACTTCGGCCAGCGGGCGATCGACTTGCCGCTGTTCGACATCAGTCTGGGCGGCATGAGCCTGTGGCTGCCGGAAGTCGACACCCCCGGTTTCGACATCGGCCAGCAATACCACAAGTGCACGATAGACCTGAAACCGTTCGGCACCTTGAGCATAGGCCTGGAAGTGCGCCATCGGCTGGCCTCGCGCATGCGCAACGGCAACGAGGCGATGCGCATAGGCTGTTCCTATCTGAAGCTGACGACGCAGATGGAAACCATGATCCAGCGCTATGTCGGCTTTCTCGAGCGCGAGCGTCGCGCTTTGGTCGGCTAAGCGTTGCTGAACAAACCTTGTTAGAGAGCCAGAGTCCAGGCATGCCGACGCGGACGGCGCCAGCCGTACCGCAAGGCAGCGCGCGCAGGAGCCGCGGTTGGGTTCGCGGGTCTGACTCCATCACACTTTTTCTTTTCGTAGTAGAACACCATGAAGCTGACCATTGCCCTGTCCAAGGGCCGCATCTTTGAAGAAACGCTGCCCTTGCTGGCGGCTGCCGGCATTGTCCCGGCGGAAAGCCCGGAGTCCTCGCGCAAGCTGATCATCGGCACCAACCATCCCCATGTGCAGCTGGTGATCGTGCGCGCGTCCGACGTGCCCACCTATGTGCAATACGGCGCGGCCGATCTGGGCATCGCCGGCCGCGACGTGTTGATCGAGCACGGCGGCGCCGGCCTCTATCAGCCGTTGGACCTGAATATCGCCAAGTGCAAGATGATGGTGGCGGTGAAGGAGGGTTACGACTACGACGCCGCGGTGCGTCAGGGCGCGCGGCTGAAAATCGCCACCAAATACCCGCAGATCGCGCGTGAACACTTCGCCAAGAAGGGCGTGCACGTCGACATCATCAAGCTGTACGGCTCGATGGAGCTGGCGCCGCTGGTGGGATTGGCCGACGCCATCGTCGATCTGGTCTCTACCGGCGGCACGCTGCGCGCCAACAAGCTGGTGGCGGTGGAGCACATCATCGACATCAGTTCGCGCCTGGTGGTGAATCAGGCCGCGCTGAAGCTGAAATACGACGCGATCCAACCCGTGCTGGATGCCTTCGCCGGCGCCGTGCCGGCGTGATTTGCCGCGCCGGTCAACCGAAGTGGGCGGCCGGCGTTGCCCATAGTTCTAGCATCAGAGAATCATTATGTTGAAACTGTCCTCCTCCCAGCCCGACTTTGCCGCGCGCCTGAAAGCGCTGCTGGCTTTTGAAACCGCGCAGGACCCGGCGGTGGACGCCGCCGTGGCGTCCATCTGCGCCGATGTCCATCATCGCGGCGACGCGGCGCTGGTGGAGTACACCAACCGTTTCGACCGCATGCAGGCGGCGTCCATGGCCGACCTGACCCTGAGCCGCCAGCAGCTGGAGGCGGCCTGGCAGCGCCTGCCGGCCGAGGTGCGCGACGCGCTGTCGGCCGCCGCCGAACGCGTGCGCCGCTACCATGAGAAGCAGCTGGCGCACAGCTGGAGCTATGAAGACGAAGACGGCACCCTCTTGGGCCAGCAAGTCACGCCGCTGGACCGCGTCGGCATCTATGTGCCGGGCGGCAAGGCGGCTTATCCCAGCTCGGTGCTGATGAATGCGCTGCCGGCCAAGGTGGCCGGCGTGGGCGAAATCATCATGGTGGTGCCGACGCCGGGCGGAGAGCGCAACGACTTGGTGTTGGCCGCGGCCTACATCGCCGGAGTGGACAAAGTGTTCACCGTCGGCGGCGCCCAAGCGGTGGCCGCGCTGGCCTACGGCACGGAAACCGTGCCGCAGGTAGACAAGATCACCGGTCCCGGCAATGCCTACGTCGCGGCTGCCAAGCGCCGCGTGTTCGGCGTGGTGGGCATAGACATGGTGGCCGGTCCGTCCGAGATCCTAGTGATTTGCGATGGCGACACGCCGTCCGACTGGGTGGCGATGGACCTGTTCAGCCAGGCCGAGCATGACGAGATCGCCCAGGCCATCCTGCTGTGTCCGTCGGCGGACTACATCGCGCAGGTGGAAGCCAGCATCGCCAAGCTGCTGCCGTCCATGCCGCGCCGCGCCATCATCGAGCAGAGCCTTGCCAACCGCGGCGCGCTGATCCAGGTGGCGGATTTGGCCGAAGCGTGCGAAATCAGCAATTACATCGCGCCGGAGCATCTGGAGCTGTCCGTGGCCGATCCGGCCGCGTTGCTGCCGCAGCTGCGCCACGCCGGCGCCATCTTCATGGGCCGCTTCACTTCGGAAAGCCTGGGCGATTACTGCGCCGGCCCCAACCATGTGCTGCCCACCAGCCGCACCGCTCGCTTTGCCAGTCCGCTTGGCGTGTACGACTTCCAGAAGCGCAGCAGCCTGATCCGCGTATCGCAGGCCGGCGCGCAGAAACTGGGGCGCATCGCCAGCCTGCTGGCGCACGGCGAGGGCCTGACCGCTCACGCGCGCGCTGCCGAGCTGCGTCTGGACAAGTAAGCAAACCGTGCCCGCGCCGCAACAGGCGCGGCCTCCCGGACGCGCGGCGATAGCCCGCCGCGCCTGGGCGCGTTACGATGATTCTTTGCCCCGCGTGGGCACATATATGGCGCCTTGCGCCGCGTAGGCACACCATGACCATCAGATTCACCGCCAAGCAGCTCGTCCGCGACGAGATCGCCGCCATCGGCGCCTACCACGTGGCCGATGCCGCAGGCCTCATCAAGCTGGACGCGATGGAAAACCCGTGGCCGTTGCCCATCGACTTGCAGCATGCCCTTGCCGCTGAGCTGGCCCAGGTGGCGCTGAACCGCTATCCGGACGCCAACGGCGGCGGCCTGAAGGACGCGTTGCGTGCCGCCTTCGCCATTCCCGCCGCGGCGGACATCGTGCTGGGCAACGGCTCGGATGAGCTGATCACGCTGATCACCCAGGCGCTGGCGCGCCCGGGCGCCAAGCTCTTGGCGCTGGAGCCGTCCTTCGTCATGTACAAGATGAACGCGCTGTTCTCCGGCCTGCAGTATGTCGGCGTGCCGCTGAACGGCGATTTCACGCTGAACCTGTCGGCCACGCTCGCCGCGATCGAGCGCGAGCAGCCGGCCGTGGTGTTCGTATCCTACCCGAACAATCCCACCGGTCCGCGTTACGCCCGCGACGAGGTGCTGGCCATCTGCCGCGCCGCGCCGGGCCTGGTGGTGGTGGACGAGGCCTATCAGAGCTTCGCCTCCGACAGTTTCATGGATCTGGCCGGCGAGCTGGACAACCTGCTGGTGATGCGCACGCTGTCCAAGCTGGGCCTGGCCGGCATCCGCCTGGGCTATGCCGCGGCCAGCCCGGAGTGGATTGCTGAACTCAACAAGGTTCGTCCGCCGTACAACGTCAACGTGCTGACCCTCGCCACCGCGCGCTTCGCGCTCAAGCACCTGGACGTGTTCAACCGCCAGGCCGCCGAGCTGCGCGCCGAGCGCAGCCGCCTATTCGCGGCGCTGGCGGCCTTGCCTCTGCTGACGGTGTTTCCGTCCGAGGCCAACTTCGTCACCGTCCGCGCGCCGGACGCGCCGGCGCTGTATCAGTATCTGAAGGCGTCCGGCATTCTGATCAAGCAGCTGCATGGCAGCCACCCGCTGTTGGAAAACTGCCTGCGCCTGACCGTGGGCAGCCCGGATGAAAACGCCGCGCTGCTGTCCGCCATCCAACGTTTTTTCGCTTGAAGCCATGAGAACCGCAACCGTCACCCGCAACACGCTGGAAACCCAGATCACCGTGTCCTTGAATTTGGACGGCACCGGCGTCGGCCGTTTTGAAACCGGCGTGCCTTTCCTAGACCACATGATGGATCAGATTGCCCGCCACGGCCTGATTGATCTGGATGTCCATGCCGTGGGCGACCTGCATATCGACGCCCACCACACGGTGGAAGACATCGGCATCACCCTGGGCCAGGCCTTCGCCCGCGCCATCGGCGACAAGAAGGGCATCCGCCGCTATGGTCACGCCTACGTGCCGCTGGACGAGGCGCTGTCCCGCGTGGTGATCGACCTGTCCGGCCGCCCGGGCCTGGTTTACAACGTCGATTACACCCGCGCCAGCATCGGCCAGTTTGATGTCGATCTGTTCTCGGAGTTTTTCCACGGCTTCGTCAATCACAGCATGACCACGCTGCACATCGACAATCTGCGCGGCCACAACAGCCATCACCAGGCCGAGACCATCTTCAAGGCCTTCGGCCGCGCGTTGCGCATGGCCTGCGAGCGCGACGAGCGCATGGCCGGCATCACGCCGTCCACCAAGGGGACGCTCTCCGCATGAAAGTCGCAGTGATTGATTACGGCATGGGCAATCTGCACTCGGTGCTGAAGTCCCTGCAGGCCGTCAACGAGGACGGCGTCGACATCTTCCTGACCCGCGACCCGGAAGCCGTGGTGAAGGCCGATAAGGTGGTCTTCCCCGGCCAGGGCGCCATGCCGGACTGCATGCGCGAGCTGAACCGCCACGGCCTGGCCGACGCGGTGCGGGAAACCACGCAGAACAAGCCGTTTTTTGGAATCTGCGTCGGCGCGCAGCTATTGTTCGAACATAGCGAGGAAGGGGACACCGCCGGCCTGGGCCTGTTTCCGGGCAAGGTGCTCCGTTTCGGCGATGATCTGGTCGCCGACGGCGAGCGGCTCAAGGTGCCGCACATGGGTTGGAACCAGGTTTACCAGACCCGGTCCCACCCCTTGTTCGCCGGCATCGCCGACGGCGAACGCTTTTACTTTGTGCACAGCTATCATTTTGCGCCCGCCGACGCGGCGCTGACGCTGGCGGAATCGGACTATCCCGAGCGTTTTGCCTGTATCGTCGGGCGTGGCAACATATTCGCCACGCAGTTCCACACCGAAAAGAGCCACCGCGCCGGACTTCAGATGATGAAGAACTTCCTGGCCTGGGACGGCAATGTTTAACTCACCACTCTAACAAGCACCATGCTGCTGATACCCGCGATAGACCTGAAAGACGGTCAATGCGTGCGCCTGAGACAGGGCGCGATGGACGACGCCACCATCTTCTCCGACGATCCGGTCAAGGTTGCCGCCCACTGGCGCGACCAGGGCGCGCGACGCCTGCACCTGGTGGATCTCAACGGCGCCTTCGCCGGCAAACCCAAGAACCTGTCGGTGATCCGCGACATCCTCGGCGAAGTCGGCCAGGACATGCCGGTGCAACTGGGCGGCGGCATCCGCGACCTGGACACCATCGAGGCCTACCTCGACATGGGCCTGTCCTACGTGATCATCGGCACCGCCGCGGTCAAGACGCCGGGCTTTCTGCACGATGCCTGCGACGCCTTCCCCGGCCAGGTCATCGTCGGCCTGGACGCCAAGGACGGCATGGTGGCGATCGACGGCTGGGCCAAGATCACCAACCATAATGTGATCGACCTGGCCAAGCGCTTCGAGGATTACGGCGTCAATTCGGTGATCTACACCGACATCGGCCGCGACGGCATGATGACCGGCGTCAACATCGAAGCCACCGTCAAGCTGGCGCAGGCGCTGACCATCCCGGTGATCGCCTCCGGCGGCCTGACCAACCTCGACGACATCCGCGCCCTGTGCGCGGTGGAAGACGAGGGCATCGAGGGCGCCATCACCGGCCGCGCCATCTACGAAGGCAGCATAGACTTCGCCGCCGCGCAGACGCTGGCGGACGAACTGGCCGGCTAAGCCGGCTGACTGCGGCAAATGGCGGGCGCATCCCGCCGTTTGTCGCGCCTGTAGCATTCTGGAAACGCACATGCTTGCCAAACGCATCATTCCCTGCCTGGACGTGACCGCCGGCCGCGTGGTCAAGGGCGTCAACTTCCTGGGCCTGCGCGACGCCGGCGACCCGGTGGAAATCGCCCGTCGCTACAACGAACAGGGCGCCGATGAACTGACCTTCCTCGACATCACCGCCAGCTCCGACCAGCGCGACATCATCCTGCATGTGATCGAAGCGGTGGCCGACCAGGTGTTCATCCCGCTGACGGTGGGAGGCGGCGTGCGCAGCATCGCCGACATCCGCCGCCTGCTCAATGCCGGCGCCGACAAGGTCAGCATCAATACCGCCGCGGTGACGAACCCCGAATTCGTGCGCGAGGCGTCCGAGCACTTCGGCAACCAGTGCATCGTGGTGGCGCTGGACGCCAAGGCGGTGACGCCGGAAAACGACCGCTGGGAAATCTTCACTCACGGCGGCCGCAACCGCACCGGGCTGGACGCCGTGGAGTGGGCGCGCAAGATGCAGCAACTGGGCGCCGGCGAAATCCTGCTGACCAGCATGGACCGCGACGGCACCAAGGCCGGCTTCAATCTGCCGCTGACGCGCGCGGTGTCCGACGCGGTGAGCATCCCGGTCATCGCCTCCGGCGGCGTCGGCAATCTGCAGCATCTGGTGGACGGCGTGAAAGCAGGCCACGCCGACGCGGTGCTGGCCGCCAGCATCTTCCACTTTGGCGAATACACGGTAGCAGAGGCCAAGCAGGCCATGCGCGACGCCGGCATCGAGGTGAGGCTATGAGCTGGCTGGACGAAGTGAAGTGGGACGACAAGGGCTTGGTCACCGCCATCGCCCAGGACGCCGCCAGCGGCCGCGTGCTGATGGTGGCGTGGATGAACCGCGAGAGCCTGCAACTGACCGCCGACACCGGCATCGCCCACTACTTCAGCCGCTCGCGGCAAAAGCTGTGGAAGAAAGGCGAAGAGTCCGGCCATCTGCAGACGGTGAAGGAGCTGCGGCTGGACTGCGACGGCGACGTCATCGTGATGCAGATCGAACAAATCGGCGGCATCGCCTGTCACACAGGGCGGGAGAGCTGTTTCTACCGCCGTTTCGAAAACGGCGGCTGGACGACGGTGGACGCCGTGCTGAAGGATCCGCATAACATCTATGGCGGCTGAGTTGCCGCCGGTCAACGCGCTCGTTTGCGGACGCGTTACAATGGCGGGCCGGCCGCGCTGTCATCAGCGCGCCATGGCCGGGCTGCATAATCGCCGGTTTTCGGCGCAAAGGATATCGAAATGACCCCGGACGTGTTGAAAAGCATCGCCGATACGCTGGAAGCCCGCCGCGAGGCCAGCTCCCAGAGTTCATACGTGGCTTCGCTGTTCCACAAGGGCGAAGACGCCATCCTGAAAAAGGTGGCGGAAGAGGCGGCGGAGACCTTGCTGGCCTCCAAGGACAAGGACAAGCTGCATCTGGTGCGCGAAGTGGCCGACCTGTGGTTCCACACCATGGTGTTATTGACTTATCATGGCCTGCGCCCGGAAGACGTGGTGATGGAGCTGCATCGCCGCGAAGGCATTTCCGGGCTGGACGAAAAAGCCTCGCGCAAACCCACAGCCTGATAACGAAAGACAAGCATGAGCGATTGCCTGTTTTGCAAGATCGTGGCGGGCCAGATACCCGCCAACAAGGTTTACGAAGACGACGATGTGCTGGCCTTCCATGACATCCGTCCCATCGCGCCGGTGCATTTCATGATCATTCCCAAGCAGCACGTCGACTCGCTGGCCCACTGCGGACCCGAGCACGAGGCGGTGCTGGGCAAGATTCTGGCGCTGGCGCCCAAACTGGCCAAGGAGCAGGGCCTGGAGTCCGGCTTCAAGACCGGCATCAACACCGGCCGCGGCGGCGGCCAGGAAGTGTTCCACCTGCATGTGCACGTGTTCGGCCACAAGGGCTGAGCGCGGCTCCCGTTTTTAGAGTGAAGGAAGAGTCACCATGGGTTCTCTGAGCATTTGGCATTGGCTGATCGTATTGCTGATCGTGGTTCTGGTGTTCGGCACCAAGAAGCTGCCCAATATAGGCAAGGATCTTGGCAATGCGGTCAAGGGCTTCAAGGAAGGCATGAACGAAGGCGCCAAGGATGCCCAGCCTCCCGCCAAGGAAGCCGGCCGCATCATAGACGGCGAAGCCGACAAGAAATAAGACTGGCGGCGCGGCGTGCTTGACATCAGTTTTGGAGAATTCGTCCTGATCGGCGTGGTGGCGCTGGTGGTGCTGGGGCCGGAGCGTTTGCCCACGGTGGCCCGCACCGTCGGCGCGCTGTTGGCGCGCGCGCAGCGCTTCGTCGCCACGGTGAAGGCGGACATCCAGCAGCAGGCCAATCTGCAGGGCTTGGACAGCATCCGGCAGGACTTGCAGGACGCGGCGCACAGCTTCCGCGGCCAGCTGGAGGCCGAAGTGCAGCAAGTGCGCGACGCCATAGACCACAACGCGGCCGAGGCGCGCGCGCTGGCGGAGCAGGCGGCCGAGCCTTTCCACGAGGCGGAGCGCACGATACATGGCGGCATCGCCCCGGATGGCGAAACGCCCCAATCGGCCCCGGCCGCGCCGGCGCCGCGCGATGAGAATCAGCTGGACCTGTTCGCCCATATGCCGGAGCATCAGCCGGCGCCGCTACCCGAAACTCCTCCCCAAACCCGCCAATGAACGAACAACCGCTGCTGGCGCATCTGATCGAGTTGCGCACCCGGCTGGTGCGCGCCCTGTTGGGCATCGCCGTGGTTTTCCTCGGCCTGTTCCACTGGTCGTCCGACATTTACCATTTGCTGGCCAAGCCGCTGCTGGACGCGCTGCCGCACGGCGGCAGCATGATCGCCACCGAGGTGACGTCTACCTTCTTCGTGCCGATGAAGCTGACGATGTTGGCGGCTTTTTTGATCTCGCTGCCGCACACCCTGTACCAGATCTGGGCCTTCATCGCGCCCGGCTTGTACGCGCATGAGAAAAAGCTGGTGCTGCCCTTGGTGGTGTCCAGCCTGGTGCTGTTTTTGACCGGCATGGCCTTCGCCTATTTCCTGGTGTTCCCGGTGGTGTTCCACTTCATGTCGGCGGTGACGCCGGCCGGCGTCAGCATGATGACGGACATCGACAAGTATCTGTCCTTTGTCCTCGGCATGTTCATGGCCTTCGGCACCACCTTCGAAGTGCCGGTCATCGTGGTGGTGCTGACGCGCATGGGCGTGGTGACGGTGGCCAAGCTGCGCGAGGCGCGGCCGTATGTCATCGTCGGCGCCTTCGTCGTCGCCGCCATCGTCACGCCGCCGGACGTGCTGTCGCAGACCCTGCTAGCCGTGCCGCTGTGGCTGCTGTACGAAGTGGGCGTGCTGGTGGCGTCGGCGATGGAGCGCAAGGCGAAACGGGCGGCGGAAGCCGAGTCCGCGTCATGAGCCGAGACGCTTTCCGCCATGGCGCGTCCGCCGCGCTTATCGTCCTGATCCTGCTGACGCTGGCCTGGGAGCTGTGGCTGGCGCCGCTGCGCGCGGGCGGCTCCTTCCTGGCCTTCAAGGCCTTGCTGCTGCTGCTTCCCCTGCGCGGCATCCTGGCGGGCAGGCTTTACACCTATCAATGGTCCAGCATGTTCATCCTGGGTTTTTTCACCGAGGGCGTGATGCGCGGCTGGGCGGACCATGGCCTGGCGCAGCGGCTGGCCTGGGCCGAAATCCTGATCAGCGGCGTGTTTTTCGCCTGCGTGCTGGGCTATGCGCGGAGCTTCAAGCGGCGGGCATGAAGCCAGGCATGGCCAAAGAAGCCGGCGGTGAATGCTGCCGGTTTTTTTTTGACATTTTGTCTACCGCTTTTGCGTGAATAAGGCCAAGTCAAGCGATGCATGTGGATAGTCCGCGATTCCCTCATCTAGAATCACAGCATATAAAGAGACCGGGCTCAGCCCGGCCGGCATTCCATTCATCGGGTATGGGGAAATACCATGCGGAATTTATCTATCGCGGCCAGGATCACGCTTGGCTTCGCGCTGCTGTTGGCGGCGCTCATTCTGACCGGTTTTCTGGCTCAGCTGGGGCTGAGCAAGATATCGGAACGAACGGAGGAGGTCACCTCGCATGATCTGGCCTTCTACACCGACATCGTCCGCTTGCAGCGCGATATGGGCAATTTGCGCCGCTTCGAGAAAGACTACTTCATCAATATCGCCGACGACGGCAAGCGCGCAGGCTACACCGGCAAGTGGAAGGAGGCGCTGGCGGACGCCAAGCAGGCCATCGGCCAGGCCGGCACCCATCCGCTCAGCGACGAGGCGGCGCAGCAGCTGAACAAGCTGAGCGGCCTGCTGGACGGCTACGCCGACGGTTTCGGCAAGGTGTCCAGCCAGGTGGAGGCCAAGCAGATCACCGCCACCGCCGACGGCAACCGCGAGCTGGAAAAATACAAGGACAACATCCACCAGATGGAAGGCGTGGTGGACGCGCTGGGCAAGAGCTCGGCCGACGCGGTGGCGCAGCTGGGTGTGCAGATCAATGCCACGGCCGCCAGCGTGCGGGGCCAGATGCTGGCCGAGATTGTCGCGGCGCTGGCGATAGGCGGCATGTTCGGCTGGGCAGTCATCGCCTCCATCCGCCGTCCCTTGCTGCAGATGCGCGTCGCCAACCAGGAACTGGCGGAGCAGCGCAATCTGCGCCTGCAGCTGCCTGACTTCGGCCGCAATGAGCTGGGCAGCGCCGCCGCCTCCTTGGCCAAGCTGGTGGACAGTGTGCGCGGCGTGGTGGTGGAGTCGCAAGGCCATTCCGCCCACTTGGCCCAGGCCGCCGGCCAGCTGAGCCAGGTCAGCGAGCATGTGTCGACGGCCTCCGCTCACCAGTCTGAAGCCGCCTCCAGCGGCGCGGCGGCCATCGAGCAGATGTCGGTCAGCATCAATCTGGTAGCGGACAGCACCCAGGAAGTGGAGCGCCAGGCGCGGCAGACCATGGAACAGGCGGTAGCCGGCAGCGAGTTGGCGCAGCAGGCCGCCGGCGAAATCCGCCAGATCGCCAGCACCATCACGGAGACGGCGACGGTGATGGATGGGCTGAACCAGCGTTCGGCCGACATCGGCGACATCGTGCGCGTGATCCACGACATCGCGGACCAGACCAATCTTTTGGCTTTGAACGCGGCGATCGAGGCGGCGCGCGCCGGCGAGATGGGCCGCGGCTTCGCCGTGGTGGCGGACGAGGTGCGCAAGCTGGCCGAGCGCACCAGCCAGGCCACCACGGAGATTTCCGGCCACATCGACGGCGTGTTGGCCGACACGCAACGCGCCTACCACAGCATGCAGCAGGCCAATAGCCGCATCGAGAGCGGCGTGGTCAGCGCCTCCAGCGTGGCCGATGCCCTGGGCCAGATCCGGGAGCTGGCCGAGCATTCCGTGCAGCGCATCACCGACATCGCCAATGCGATCAAGGAACAGAGCCTGGCCAGCCAGGAGGTGGCGCGCAATGTGGAACAGATCGCGCAGATGAACGGCCAGACCACGGAGGCGGCTGGGGAGGCCAGCGCGCTGGCCGGCGAGCTGCAGGCCTTGTCGCGCGAGCTGGACGCCTGCCTGCAGCGATTCCGCACTTAAGCCGCATCTAACCCACCCCTACCCCGGCCCCGCGCCGGGGTTTTGCATGGAGTCGCGCGGGGAGAGGGGACGAGGCTCAAGCCAAAGCCAGCGCCGCCAGCGTGTTGGCGCGCAGCGCGTCTCGCAGCGCGGCTTCCTTCATGCCGCGCAATTCGGCCAGGATGTCGACGAAGCGGGCCAGCTGGCACGGCTCATTGGGAACCTCCTGAGCGTATTCCGGCCGGATGTCCGGCGCGTCGGTTTCCAATACCAGGCTGGACAGCGGTAGGGTGGCGGCCAGCGCGCGGATGCGGCGGGAGCCGCTGTATGTCATGGCGCCGCCGAAACCCAGCTTGAAGCCCTGGCGGATGAAAGCCTGCGCCTGCTGCTCGCTGCCGTTGAAGGCGTGGGCGATGCCGCCTTCCACCTTTTGCTCGCGCAGATGCTTGAGCACGCGGTCCACCGAGCGCCGCACATGCAGCACCGCCGGCAGGCCGTATTTGCGCGCCAGCTTCAGCTGTTCCGCCAGCAGCGCCTCCTGCCGCGCCGGATCTAGCTCCGGCAGATAGAAATCCAGGCCGATTTCGCCGACGGCGACGGGCGCATGCGCCGCCAGCGCCGCGTCCAGCAGGGCCAGGTGATCGTCCAGGTGTTGATCCAGATAGATGGGGTGCAGGCCAAGGGCGATCCAGCAGCCATAGCGCTCGCGCATCGCCAGCACGTCGCTGAAATTGCCGGCCGACACCGCCGGCACCAAGAGCTGGCCCACGCCGGCCGCCTGCGCGCGGGCGACGACGCCGTCCACATCGGCCGCCAGCTCCGGCGCGTCCAGATGGCAGTGGCTGTCTATCAGGCAGCCCTCTGGCGGCAGCGGGTCGAAGCGCATCAACGTTTCCAGGTGAAGCCCAGCAGCGTCTGCCAGCCGGCGGTGCGGCCACCGGTGTTTTCCGCCGCCCAGCGGCTGCCGGCGCCCAGGTCCAGCGTCCAGTGCTGGCCCAGGGGGTGGGACATCACCAGCAGCAGATTGCTTTGCTCCAGCTGCCAGCCCTGGCCGTCATCGCTGTGGCTCAGACCGAGCCGGCGTTTCTGGTTGGCCAGGCTGCCCCAGCCCAGCACGGAGAACTGCTGGCCATGCCAGCTGCCCAGCGGCGCGTCCAGGCTGGCTACCAGCAACTGGCCGGGGTGGCGGCTGCCGATGCGGCTGGCGTAGCCGAAGGACAGGCTGCCGTCGCGCGGCAGGTCCACGCCATAGCGCGCGATGGACAGGCTTTGCGACACGCCGCCGCCCAGGCTCCAGGCTGGCTCCGACGCCACGCCCAGCGACACCCAGCCGCCCGGCGCCGGCAGCGCCCAGCCGCCTTCGCCGTCCTGCACGTATAGGGCGCCAAAGCGGGTGCGGTACTGCATATCCACGCTGGGCTGCAGCCGCGAGGAATTACCGTAGGAAGTCTGCCGCGTCATCAACTCCGTGCTGATGGACAGATCGAGATCCTTGCCCTCGTCGGCGCGGCAGGGCAGAGCGGCCAGCAGCAGGCAACACAGGCTGGCGAGGCAAAGCGGGCGAAACATGGGCTCTCCAATATCTTCAAGAAAGGCGGCGCGCCATGCTTGGTTGCGAGGCGCGGCCGCAGCCGAATTATATGTTTTCCGGCCATGCGCGGCGGCGCGGCTTGGCGCGCCGCGATGCGCCGGGTCAGGCGGGCAGCCACTCCATATAGCTCTCATCCTGGCGGAAGCCCGCCGCGCGGTAGAGCGCCAGGCCATCCGGGAAGGCGTGCAGCCAGACCTTGCCGCATCCGCTGTCGCGGGCATGGGCGAGCGCCTGCTCCAGGATGGCCTTGGAGCAGCCGCGGCGGCGATAGGCCGGCAGCGTGAACATATTGAGCAGATAGGCCTCCTTGCCTGAGGCGTTGCCAGGATAAGGCGGGCGGATGAAGAAGGCGAGCGTGCCGACCGCCACGATCCGTTGCTCCAGGAGGGCAACCCAGCTGCGCGACAGCGCGGAGTCCAGGTGGTCGCTGAAAAACGCGCGGGTGGCTTGCGCTATCTCGTCCCGGGAGTAGGCGGGCTGCAATTCGTCGGTTTCGGCGAACATGGCCAGCCGCAGAGCGATGACGTCTTCCAGGTCTTGAGCGAGGGCGGGGCGGATGTGCATGGCGGTGGCGAGCTGGGTTGAAAAGCGGTTATCGGGCGACAGCAAGGGCGGGCGTTTCATCGCGGGCCAGGCAAGCTGCCCGCTTGGCGACAAAGCGCGCCAGGTGCGGATCGCTATCGGCGTAAGGCAACTGGTCGAAGTCGAACCAGCGCGCCTCTCGGAATTCCGCGCCGTCATGGCGCAGCGGCAGGCCGCGCGAAACCGGCAGCGCGTACCACAGCGTCACGTCCAGGTGCTGGCTGGCGACGGCGGTGCGCGTGATGAACGAAGCGGCGGGCACCTTCATGCCGCTGACGCCCAGCTCCTCGAACAGCTCGCGCGCGACGGCGTCGCGCGGATGCTCGCCGGGATCGACATGGCCGCCCGGCGGCAGCCACAGGCCGGCCTTCTTGTGGTCCACCAGCAGCAGGCCGGCATCGTCAACCAGCGCGAAATAGGTGCACAGATGCTCCGGCGGCGTAGCGGGTTTTTCCCGCCGCCATAGCTCAGCGCCGGAGTCTATCCAGGCCAGTGCGTCCTGCCGGTGCTCCGCCTCCAGCGCGTCCCAGGGCGTGATGGCTGCCACCTCGGCGCGGATGGCCGCGCGCTGCATTTCCACGTTCACGCCTCTTCCTCTTCTTCCGTCTGCATCTGCTGCAGCAGATAGAGGCGCTGGTAGATGCCGCCCAGCTGCATCAGCCGCTCATGGTCGCCGGTTTCGGCGATGCGGCCGTGGTTGAGCACGATGATGGTGTCGGCGTCGCGTATGGTGGACAGGCGGTGGGCGATGGAGATCAGCGTGATCTTGCCGGCCAGCCGCGTCAGCGCCTGCTGCACCAGCTGCTCGGTCTCGCTGTCGATGTGCGAGGTGGCTTCGTCCAAGAGCAGGATGCGCGGCTGGCCGGCCAGGGCGCGGGCGATGGCGATCAGCTGCTTCTGGCCGCTGGACAGCCGCGCGCCGCTTTCGCCCATATCGCTGTCGTAGCCGTTTTCCAGCGACAGGATCAGCTCGTGCACGCCGGCGGCGCGGGCGGCCTCTTCTATGCGCGCTTGCGGCAGGCCGCGGCCCATGTCTATGTTTTCCCGCGCGCTGGCGGCCAGCAGGAAGGGGTCTTGCGGCACCAGGCCCACGCCAGCGCGGAAGGCGGCGTCGCTGATGGATTGCAGCGGCTGGCCGTCGATCAGGATGTCGCCGTGCTGCGGCTGGTAGAAGCGCAGCAGCAAGGACAGCAGCGTTGATTTGCCGCTGCCGGTGTGGCCGACGATGCCGACGAAGCCGCCGGCCGGAATCTCCAGGCTCAAGTCATGCAGCACCGGATGCTCGGGCTGGTAGCCGAAGCGCAGGCCGCGGAAGCTGACCGCGCCGGCGGCGATGCGGCCGTCCGAGCCGGTTTCTTGCGCGGCCGGCTCCCGCAGCAGGTGGCTGACGCGGCTGGCCGCCACCACGGCCTGCTGCAGCTGGCCAAACTGCAGCGTGATCTGGATCAGCGGCTCCACCACGCGGCCGATATAGCCGACGAAGGCGTACAGCACGCCGATTTCCACGCCGCCCAGCTCGCGCTGGCCATAGCTGTAGATCACGGCGATCAAGAGCAGCACGTTGAGCAGGTCCAGCGCCGGGCGCAGCAGCCAGGCGTTGGCGTTCAGTTCGCGCAGCCGCGCCTGGTAGTAGCGCTGGTTGGTGTCGTCGAAGCGGCCGATGAAGCGGCCCTCGGCATTGCTGGCCTGCAGCACGGCGATGCCGGAGATGGATTCCGCCATTTGCGCGTTGATGTCGCTGCGCAGCGCCCGCGCGCGCGCCACCGATGGCGCGCTGAGCCGCTGGTACAGCCAGATGATGGCGAATGTGGCCGGGAACAGCAGCAGCGTCACCAGCATCAGCCGCCAGTCCAGCCAGGCCATGGCCGCCAACGCGCCCAGCACCACGATGCTGCTGTTGAGGATGACGAACAGCGCCTGCACATACAGCGCCTTGACCGACTCGGTGTCGTTGGTGACGCGGCTGACCAGCTGGCCGGTGATGGCCTGGTCGAAAAAGGCCATGGGCAGGCGGATGACGTGGCCGTACACGCGCTCGCGCAGCCGCACCACGGCGCGCATGGCCACGCCGGCCAGCCGCACCAATTGCCGGTAGCGCAGCACGGCGGCGGCCACGCCCAGCAGCAGGCTGCCGGCCAGCAAGCCGCCGATGGCGCCCCATTCCAGCCGGTGCGGCAGCAGGTAGCTGTCGATGAAGACCTTGCCCAGCAAGGGGGCGGCCGCTTCCAGCAGGGCGGCGATCAGCAGCCAGCCGCCGCCGCGCCACAGATGGTTCAGGTCGGGGCGGGCGGCGTCGGTCAGCAGGGCGACGGCCTCGCGGGTTTGGGTGCGGGTGGCGTCAGATTGCATCGAGGCTGGCCTCCAGTTGTTGATAGCGCCACTGGCTGGCGTACCAGCCGCCGCCTTGCAGCAGTTGCTCGTGGCTGCCTTGTTCGGCGATGTGGCCGTGGTGCAGCGCGATGATGTGGTCGGCGTCGGCCACGGCGGACAGCCGGTGGCTGACGATGATCACGCTGCGGCCGCGCCGCGCCTCGCGCAGGTGTTGCAGGATTTGCGTCTCGGTTTGGGTGTCCACCGCGGACAGGGCGTCGTCCAGCAGCAACAGCGGCGCGTCGGCCAGCAGGGCGCGGGCGATGGCCACGCGCTGGCGCTGGCCGCCGGACAGGGCCACGCCTTTTTCGCCCACCGGGGTGGCGTAGCCCTGCGGCAGGCGCAGGATGTCCTCGTGCACCGCCGCCAGCCGCGCCACGCGCTCAATGTCGGCCTGGCTGGCTTCCGGCCGCGCCAGCGCGATGTTCTCCGCCACGCTGGCGGAGAACAGGAAGGCTTCCTGCGGCACCCAGCTGATGGCGCCGCGCAGCGTCGCCAGGCGGTAGTCGGCGATGTCCACGCCGTTCCAGCGGATATTGCCTTGTTGCAGCGGGTATTGCCGCAGCAGCAGCTTCAGCAGCGTGGACTTTCCGCTGCCGGTGGGGCCGACCACGCCCAGGGTGCGGCCAGGCGGCAGATCTATGGACACCTGGCGCAGCGCGGCGGCGGCATCCGGCGCGTAGTGGAAAGTCAGCTTGTCGAAATGCAGGGCGCCGGGGGGCAGCTCGGCGCGGCCGCCGGCGTCGGCCACGTCCGGCTGGGCGTCCAGCACCGGCTGCAGGCGTTGCCAGGCGGCGGAGCCGCGCTGCAGCAGCGACAACACCCAGCCGGCCGCGAACATCGGCCAGATCAGCTGCACCAGATACATATTGAAGCTGGTCAGCGCGCCTATGGTCAGCTGGCCATGCCATACCAGGTAGCCGCCCACCGTCAGCGCGATGGCGGTGGCGGAAACCAGGGACACGCCCACCACCGGTTCGAACGCCGCCTCTCCGCGTTGCGCCTCGAAGCTGCTGTGGGCGGCGGCCTCGGCCAGCTTTGCCAGTTCGGCGTCGTTGCGCGCTTCCAGGCCCAGGGCGCGCAAGGTGCGCACGCCGCTCAGCGTTTCCTGCACATGGTTGTTGAGCTTGCCGAAGCGCTTCAGCGCCTCGTCCCAATGTTGGTGGATGTATTTGGCGATGCGGGAGAAGCCCATGGCCATGAAGGGGAAGGGCAGCAGCGCTGCCAGTGCCAGCCGCCAGTCCACGCCCAGCGTCATCATGCCCAGCACCAGCACCAGGGACAGCGCTCCGTCGAAACCGGCCAGCATGGCTTCGCCGGCGGCCATTTCCACGGAATCGATGTCATTGGTGGCCAGCGCCATCAAGTCGCCGGTGCGCTGGCGCTGGAAGAAGCCCGGCCCTTGGCGCGACAGCTGCTTGTACAGCCGGGTGCGCAGCTCCACGCCCAGCTGGTAGGACACGGAAAACAGCTGCAGCCGCCAGCCCACGCGCAGGAAGTAAATGGACAGGCCCATGCCCAGCAGCCAGGCCAGCTGCTTGAGCAGCTCGTCTTCGGCCAGCTTGCGGGCCACCAGGGCATCCACGATGTGGCCCACCTGGCGCGGGATCATCACGGTCATGACCGCCACCGAGGCCAGCATCAGCGCGGCTAGGATGTAGGCGCGCCAATGGCGCGAGACGAAATTCAGCAACAGGCGGGACAGGGTCATGGGCGGGCCGGACTGGGTTCGGGACCGTCCATTCTAGGGAAAAGCCATTGTCATTGCTACCGCTGTTCAATGCAGGTAGATGCCCTGGCGCGGCGGCGGCGGCAGCTCCAGCGGCAGGCCCTGCATCTCGCGCAGCGAGCTTTCTATGGTGTGGCACAAGGCGGCCAGCGGCAGATCGTTGCCCTCGGTGCCGAAGGGTTCCTCCAGCTCCTCGGCGATCTCTTCCAGCGCGAAATAGGTGTAGGCGATGAACACCGCGATGGGCGGCGTCAGCCAGCCTATGCTGCTGACCAGGCCGGCGGGCAGCAACAGGCAGTAGATCGTCACCGTGCGGTTCAGCAGTACGCGGTAAGTGAAGGGCATGGGGGTGGAGGCGATGCGCTCGCAGCCGCCCAGGATTTCCGACAAGGCGTTCAGATTGCGGTCCAGCGCGTGCCATTGCAGTTCGGACAGCAGGCCCGCGCGCTGCATGGCCTGCGCCTCGCGGCCCAGCCAGGCCAGGATCAGCGCCGGGCGGAAGCGGCCGGCCAGTACGCGCGCCAATTCATCCGGCGGCAGCAGCCGGTGCAAATGGGCGGCAATGTCTTCGCCGCGCAGCTGGCCCTTCAAGGCGTAGGCGAAGGCGCATAGGCCGGCGATGAAGCGGCGGCTGTCCTCGCCGTCGCCCAGCGCGGCCAAGACCTGACGCGTCAGCGAGCGGCTGGCGATCACCAGGCCGCCCCACAGCTTGCGCGCTTCCCAGAAGCGGTCGTAGCTGACCGAGTTGCGAAAGCCCAGGAAGATGGCCAGCGACACGCCCAAGAGGGCGAAGGCCGGGATGCTCAGCGAGGAATCATGCAGGCTTTGCAGCCACCAGTGGCGCAGCGCGGCGGCGAGCAGCGCCACGCCGAACACGATGAGCAGGCGCGGCCAGACGCGCGGCAGCACCGAGCCGTGCCAGACGAACAATAAGCGGAACCAGGAAGGAATGTGGCGGACGATCATGGCATGGGCAAGGTTAGGACTGGTGAAGGCTACAGCATAAACGAATGCCATGACGAGGGGCTTCCGTCTCACTCGCTCAAAACAATTGCTTGAAGCCCAGCTGCCATTCTCGCCGGTTGCGGCGCCCCCCAGTTTCCTGTTGCCAGGAGGCGAACAGGCTCTGTTGCCGGCTCAAATAATGCATTTGTTTCCAGGCCACTCGGCTAAAGGCGCTGTGGCTGTCCGCCTCGTTGAAATGACGACTGAGCGCGAGCCAGGTTTTCATGTTCCAGATTTCGCGCAACATGACGCCGCCTTCCAGCTCGCCATAGGCAAAGCCCTGTTCACCGCCGGTAGCCAAGCCGCCGCCAGCCAGTGCGTAGACATCGGCATCGGGCAGCAATCGACGGGCCAAACCGATGGCGCCGCCAACTTGCATGACCTGACGTTCTTGCAGGTCGCCGTCCAACTGAGACTGATAGGCGATGCTAAGCTTTCCTGCCACTCCTCCGGTGATCGGGTCGCGCGGCAGCAGCGTTTGCATGCCGTACAACACCAGTTGCCGCAGCCGAGGTGCGCCGCCGTTCAGCGGTAGGCTTATCGTTGGTGAGAGGATTTGCAGCTCGTTCTCATGGTTGTAACCGCGGTTGTCGTCTTCCAGTAGATGGGAGGCCGGCAATAGCTTGATCTGCAGCTGCTGGCGGCCATCGCGATGAAGCCAGGCCAGGCTGGCTTGCGCGGTGGGCGGTGTGTCCAGCGGGCCAAAGCCCTTGCTCAGATCGAGCGACAGCTCCGCGTAGTCGCGCGCCCGAAGCTGATCGAGCTGGCTGGCGTTGTCCTGCCAGGTTTGGCGGCTGAGCCGGCCTTCCAGGAATAGGTACTGGTTGAGGGCTTGGGCATGTTCCAGTTGCAGAAAACTATCGCGAGAGGGGGATCGTTCCAGGCCGCCAGGCATAGTGCCGGCTTGCAAGGCATGCAGGTTTTCCCGTTGTCTGGAGGCGGGTAACGATTGATTCAAGGTCCTAACCAGCCAGCGGCTGGGTGCAATCATGCGGCTGGCCTGGATCAGTCCCGCTTGGCTGGCCTCTTGCACCACGTCTTTGGGACTTAGCCAAGCTTTGGCAGGCAGCGGGCGGCCGCTCAAGCCCAAGATGAAGTGGATGACCGTGGCGCAATTGTATTTCTGGAAAAAATAAGTCAGGCGCGTCTGCTTGAGTTCCAGCAAATGTAAACGCACAAGCTCCCGCTGCCAGGGATCCAGCGCCAGATCGTACTCCCAGAGGCTGCGCTGCTCATGATCCACATAGCGTTGCCGCTGCTCATGGTATGGCGATAGCGAGAAATAGCCGTTCTTGCCGAAAACCAGGCTGTCTACCAGCAGCTTGGGCACATTCCAGGTGTCGGCGTCGGTATAGAAGGAGATGGCGTGCTCGCGTGTCTGGCCGTCTTGAGTCTGCCCGGCAATTTTCAGGAAAGCATGCCCCAGCATGCTGGCCGGCTGGGTTTGGTTTTCGCTGGCGAAGACCAGGCTGATGCTGTCCATCGGCGCGCGCGCGCGAAAATCAGCGATTTCCGGACAGTTGGTCAGTGGCAGTTCTGGCGCGTTCAGTTCGCGGCGGAGCCACCAGTAGCGCGCCGGGAAGCGGCAATAGGCTGCGTGATCTTCGCCGTACAGGGCCTTCAATGTCGCTTCCAGTTCCTTTTCAGGTGAAAACGACGGCAAAGAGAGCAAAAACGACGGGTCATCGATCAAGGGCAGTCCATGCTGGCTGTGCAACAAAGCCTGCCACTCGCTTCTTTCTGACAAACGCAAGTCGCGTGCCTGTTCCAATAAGTGTTCAGGCAAGGCTGCGCTGGCTTGAGCCGCGCATACGCCCCAAGCGCAAAAAAAGGCGGCAAGTCTGCCGCCCTTGGCGAGAATATCCCGGAAAAACATTATTTTTTGCAGGACACAACTACATTATCAGCGTACTTCCACATCTTTTCGGTGGAGTAGTCGGTGGTGGAACCGAATGCGCCGCCGCTCAGGATGTTGATGAAGAACTTCGGATCAACGGATTTTTCAACCACGGTTTTCGCAGCGCAGCCTTCGGTTTCCGTCATGAAGATCTTGTTCTTGTTTTCACGCTTCAGTTCGACGATGCCAGGGGCCTTGAACGGCGTGCCATCAACGGTGCCCTTGATCTCGGAGCCGGTGGAGCTGGACACATTCACTTGTTGGGTCTGGTCATTGAGGATAGAGGCGCAACCGGTCAGGCTCAAAGCCAGAACGGCGGCGGCGGGCAGCAGCAAGCGTTTCATATTTGTCTTCATTTATTGTTAAGTAATGTAAAAAAATTGCAATAAATTATTGCCGGGGGCGATCCTAATCGAAAATGTCGATATACGCAATATGGGTGAAAAAGAGAAGATTGAGGTTTGCTTGGGATGGACTGGGCGGTGTGCCACGCTGCGCGGCAGCACCGAGCCGTGCCAGACGAACAATAAGCGGAACCAGGACGGAATGTGGCGGACGATCATGGCGGCGGGCGGGTGTCATAAAGTGTGAATGTTACACAATTGCCCGCCGCCCGATGGTCTTTGTTCAGCCGGGACGCGCAGGCACGGACACGCCGCGGTTGAGCAGGCCGGTGTTTTCGTCGCGGCTCTCGTCCTGCAGCCGCCATTGCAGCGCCTGGCCGGTTGGGGAGAACAGCACCGTCAGCTCCTTGACGCTGTGCGTCTGCGCGCGCAGGAAGGGCGCGATCTTGGTGAAGTTCTGCCATTTGGGCGCGTATTTGTCCGAGCGGTACACCCACACTTCGCGGCCGTTGTCGAAGCGAACGGTATCGTCAGGCCGGCCCAGCAGGGCGCGCAGGCGATCGCGCTGCGGTGTCTGCGTGTCCTGCAAGAGCAGGCGGATGCGGCTGCTGTCCGCGTCCTGCAGTCTATCATTGCCGACGCTGGCGCAGCCGGCCAGGGCGAGCGCCAGTCCAATCGCGGCGAGACGGCGCGCTTTCATGCTGGCTCCATGGCTTGGAAGACGACCAGGGTGTCGTCCGGCCAGTCGGCCGATTCCAGCGGCAGCGAGTACAGATATTGGCGCGGGTAGGGCCAGCTGACGAAGGGGCCGGCGTCCAGCGCGCTGCCGTACAGCCAGACGGTGGGCAAAGCCAGTTGCCGCGCGCCATCGCTCAGGGTGATGCCGAACAAGGGGCGCTCGGCGATGAACAGATAATGCGTTTTGCGCTGGTAGGGACTGGCCGGGACGTCCAGCTGCGCCGTCTGGCGCAACTGGCCCAGCAGCATCAACGAGGCCTCGCGCAGGCAGCTGACCGGCTCATCCTGGCAGTCGGCCTTGCGTCCGGCGGGAACGCAGTTGCCGGCGCCGGGATTGAGGCCGCTTTGCGCATCCACCAGGCATTCCAGCCGCAGGTCGCCCAGGCGGCGCGCGCCGGCCGGTACGCCCGGGCTGCGGATGTCAGGCCGCCAGGCGAAGCGGCGGCCATGCCGGGAGACGGCGCGCAGCGTCTGGCCGGCGGCGATGCCGGCCGGATCGAAGCTGGCGTCCGCAGCCAGCGGCAGCTTGCCGCCGCTCAGCAGCAGCTCGGGCAGGCCCGCGGCAGCCAGGCCTTCCGCCGGCAGCGCGCGGTAGCGCAGCGCGGCTTGCGGCGCTAGCGCTTGCTGTTGTCGAAACACGGCTAGGCCCTGGCGGAAGACATCCGTCTGCCGGCTGGCGGCGTCAGACGCGGCAGGAGCCTGGGTAGCCGGCAATAGACAAGCGATGCCCAGCGCGGCGGCGAGGAGGGATGGCTTCATGGCGTAGCGGCTTATTCAAGAGGGCGGGGCTGAAGATGCTGATGGTATTGTAGCGCGCGGGGTGGTGGCCTTGTCCAGGCGTGCAGATGGAATATCTGTACCGATAAGTCATCTTCATATGGGATTTTGACGCGATCTGGCGATAAAAGTGTAAAACCCTGGTTACAAGGTTTGCCTGGGCTCCCCATGGCCGCTATAGTCTGCCGCGTTATCCACAGAGCAAAGGTTCGTCATGAACAACGACGGGTGTAGGCGATTTTCCATCGCCGCGTCGCTTTGCGGGATTCGCGCAGTCTGATTCTTCTTCTGCCGCATCCTGCCAAGCAGGGTGAGGCGCCATCGGCCCCTGGGCCATCGTACTTCCCCATTTCGCCCCTTGGGGGCGGCGCCGGCCGGCCGTGGGTCCGCCGCATCGCATCCGCCTGTTTCTGCCGAAACCAAGCACCCGGCACGCGCCGCCATTGCGCCCGCTTGCCCGGTTTTTCTTGATCCGCCACACGGAGATTTCGATGTCTGAAGAACCAGAGCCTCGACCGTGCCGGCTGGAGCCGTCGTCCCGCTGACCTAGGTCGCGGCGGGACTGCGGCCGTCCCGTCGGCATGGCCTGGAAGGTGGGCGCGGCAAGTCGCGTCTGTCTCTCCCTTGTAATTTTCCGTTGCGGCGCGGAGCTGTCCTTGCGTCTGTCATGCGAAGACGGGCGGCGCCTTCCTGCGGCGGGAGCGGTTGCGTCCTCGCGCATGAGCAAGGGGCAGCCATGGGGGCAGGCAGGGCATTTCCGTCCGTCCGCTTTTCCGGCGCATGTTTCCCGCCAGCGCTTGTTTACCGTTTGGAGACGGGCAGGTTGGTCTTTTCAACCCTGCCTGACGATGGGCGGGCCTGCGCCAAGGGAAAAGCAATGATTCCCATACTTAATGATGTATTCCAGTCATCGACCACTGGATATTGGCGCGCACCGTCAGCGCGGCCGGATGCGCCGCGGCGCTGGCGACATGGCGCCAGGAAGAAATGGACTATCAAATGAATCAAACCAGCAAGATTTACATGACCGACGCCCAGGGCATGCGTTGGGTCAACGCCGATTACGTCAAGGAAGTGGCCGACGATATCGTGGATTTCGGCGGCAACCACGCCATAGACGGCAATGATCTGGACATGAAACGCGATGGCATCTGGCGCATTTTCCGCGTCCGCGCCATGTGGCTGCTCATTCTCACGGCCTTTGGCATCTTGACCAGCAGCATCATCGCCGGCCAGGCCGAGCTGCTGGACAAGGCCATCATCCTGGCGGCCTTCCTGCCGGCCATCGTGGACATGGGCGGCAACTCCGCCAGCCAGGTGGCCACTTTGGTTATCCGCTCCATCGCGCTGCAGGACCTGAAAGTCCGGGCCAAGGACGTGTTTCTGGTGTTGAAGAAGGAAATCGTGATCGCCACCATGCTGGCCTGCGTGGTGGCGCTGGCCGAGGTGGTGATGGCCCATTTCACCAAGTCCCCCGGCGGCGACATCCTGCTGGTGGTGGGCGTGTCCATGTTTGCCTGCACCGTCACCGGCTCCATCATCGGCGCGGTATTGCCGTTTGCCGCCAAGAAGTTCGGCGCGGACCCGGCCACCCTGTCCTCGCCCATGCTGACCAGCATTTGCGACTTCGTCGGCGTGCTGATCTACCTGGGCTTCGCCATGGTGATCCTGGGCGGCAATCTGGTGTAAGCGCCCCTTAGGGCATGGTCCTAGATCGGCGCTATTGAGGGCTGGCGGCTGCGCGCTAATGCGCTGAAGGCTGCCAGCGCCAGCAGGCACATCAGGCCGGCGCACAGCCAGATGGGCTGGCCGGCCAAGGTGCCGGCGATGGCGCCGATGGCCGCGGCCATCAATTGATGCATGAAGCCGCACAAGGCCATGGCATACGGGCCGTCTACGGGAGCGTTCTCTGTGGCGATGGCCAGGCTGACTGGGTAGTTCATCGCCTGCCCGATCACGGCCAGGCAATAGGGCAGCCACAGCAGCAGGGAGATTTGCGCGATGCCGCCCAGCAGCATCGCCGCGCAGCCGGCCAGCAACAGGCTCAGGCCTGACAGGATGAAGAAATGCCGTCCTTTCCGGACCACGTAGCGGTTTACCAGCCAGGCTCCGGCGAAATAAGACAGGCTGATGGGCCACCCCAGCAGCCCGTATTCCGACGCGCTCCAATGCAGCGCATTTGGAAGATGAACGGCGCGCAGGCATTGAAGGTGATGATGACCGAATAGCCCAGTCCGCCCGCCAGCGCGGGCAGCAGAAAGCCGCGGCTGCGCAGCAGCGCGGCGTAGGCTTGGAGGGCGGAATGCGCCTTGTCCGCGCGCGGCGAGGCCGGCGAAGGCTGGCGCGCCAGTACCAGCAGCAGCGCCAGCGTGGAGATGCCCAGGCTGAGGAAGATGGCTTGCCAGCCCAGTGCGGCCAGCAGCGCCGCCCCCATGAATTGACCCACACCCAAAGACACCACAAAAGCGATGGAGAGCCAGGACAGGCTCTTGGCCAGCTGCGCGCCGCTGAAGTGGTCCTTGATCATCACCCGCGACATCACCGACATGCCGCTGGCGCCCATTCCCTGCAGGAAGCGCAGCAGGATGAAAACCTCCACCTGATGCGTCAACGGCATGGCCGCGCTGCATAGCGCATACAGCAGCAGGGCCATCGACAGAATGATTTTCCGTCCATAGCGCTCGCTCAAGCCGCCCCAAACCAGCATGGGCGCCGCCATGCCAATCAAAAAAGCCGACAAGGCCAGCGCCACATCTTGCGGCGGGCAGGCAAAAACTTTGGCGAGCGTGGGCAGCGCCGGCAGATACATGGTGATGCCCAGCTGCGCCAGAAACACCGTGACGCAGGCTGTGAGAATGATGGAGGTTTTGCTCATGAAGGACGTCCAATCGCGCGTCGCGCCAGCGCCCGGTTTCCGGAACGGCCCGGCGCGGGCGGCATGCGGGCAAAGCGGCATGCTACTCTATCCCGCTGCGCGATGGCCTAGTCATGGACAGAAAATCATGCCTGTTGGGTCCGGCCGGGCGAATGGTTTTCCGCAAGGCAGCCAGATTGGGGCGTGCCGCGCCTCACTCCCACCTTAGCGCGCCCTTCTTCCACTCGTAGATGAAGCCTATGGTCAGGAAACCCAGGAACACCGCCATGGCGCCCAGGCCGAACAGGCCCAGTTCGTCCTTCAGCGTCACCGCCCACGGAATCATGAAGGCCACTTCGAGATCGAACAGGATGAACAGAATGGCCACCAGGTAGTAGCGCACGTCGAAGCGCATCCGCGAGTCCTCAAAGGCATTGAAGCCGCATTCGTAAGGCGACAGCTTTTCCGGGTCCGGCCGGTTGGGGCCCAGGAAGCGGCCGGCCTGCATGGGCAGCACGCCCACCAGGAGGCCCACCACGATGAACAGCAGAATGGGGAAATAATTCTCCAGCATGGCTTTCTATTCCTATTGCGATGGCTAAACAGGGATAGACCGCAAAAATGCCGGCAATTGCCGTGAAGAGACGTAAACGCTTGGTAAAACCGCAGCGGCATAGGCGGTTGGCATGACAAAGGCCACCGCGCGTGGTGGCCTTGCTAAGGATGGCTATTCGGCCATCCAGCGTCTTCGCTCGTCGCATCGTTCGCAGCGTGACCGTCGCCGTAGCTACAGGGCTCCCGGCCTGGGGCGCGGTCTGGTGGGTGTCTGCGTAGGGTAGCGGGCAATGGCGCTAAGCTGTCGTCAGAGGTGAAGATGGCTTCCGGATTCGCCGCTAGGCTGCTCTCCATGGTAAGACTATCGGGTACTGCCTGTACTTAATATCGGCACCGTTTCCAAAAATTAAATCCTTGTTTTGGTTACGGTTTGCATCCGTCTGTATCGATGCGGGCGCACTCGCCGATATAGTGCCAGCGCAGATAGTCCGCGCAGTCCACCAGATTGGACACCCGCCACGGGCGGTAGCCAGCGGCGCAGACGCCCACCGTGGCGTTGCCCAGCCGCGGCGTGGGCAGTCCCGCTAGCATGGCGGCTCGTTGCCGGGCATCCGGGATGGTGGCTTCGCCGTGCCAGTGGCGGCAGCTTGCGCAGTTGTTGTGCTTGGCAGCCAGCCGCTCGGCTGGCGGGCGCGGCAGATGCGCGTCGAATTCCAGAATCGCCGCCGGCTCTTCAAATGCTTCCACGTCGTCGGGGTGGGCATGCTCAGGGTGATGGACATAAAGATGGGCATCCAGCGCCGCAACCAACTCCGCCGCCGGCACGCCGTCTTCGTGAAGCTGGCGGCCCAGCGTTTCCAGCCAGCCGGCGCGGTCGGCGTCGCGCCAGCGCTCCAGCCGGCAGATGCGGTCCACCCGCCGCATCAAATAGTCAGGCAGGAGTGAACGGGGGCGTTGCGGATTCTGGCGCAGCAAAGTGGTTGAGGTCATCTTGCCTTCCCTGTTTTGGCCACCCGGTCATGGCGGGCGTGGCCTAGCCCATAAAGCTGCTGAGAACGTGTTCACGATCTTTTTGGCTTTGTATCCGCTTCGCGGATAGCCATTTTCTTTGCCGGGACTGCCCGGCAAGCAGGGAGGGGATATTTGCTTGGCCAAATATCCCCTCCACCCCTAAAGGCCACCCTGCAAGCCTGGCCTGCGGCTTCCCGTCGGTTCCCGTCAGGCCCGAGGCGCGGCTGAACTCACTGCGTGCGAATCTCTTACTGGGCGAGGCCAAGCCTCGCACGTAAAGATTCGCTCAGCGATGCGCGCTAACTTCGCGGGACTCAAACAGGCAGCCGCTTAAAACCTCGGGCCTGCCACCCGTCGGCAGGCTTGAAGGGACGGGGTGCATCGGAAACGTGTTTTCCACAAGCTAGGCCCACAAAACAAAGATCGTGAACAGGCTCTTAGGATTTGAAGGCAGCATGCCCGCGCGGCGGGAAATGGCTAAGGCGACAAAGTTCAGCGGCGTAGATTGATAGGCTGGAGTTGCCGGCAGGAGGAGGTCTGAACCCAGGCAGAAAAAAACCGCAGGGCTGGCGCCGTGCGGTGGTTCCCTGCGCGAGATGTTTGTGGCGCTTACAGCACGCGGGTGAGCAGGGTTAGCGATTCGCCCATGCGTTTATCCAGCGGCTCCAGCAATTCCTTGATGCGGCTGGATGGCAGGCGCACGTCGTCGCCCAGGCAAGCTAGTAAATCGATCACGGATTGCAAACCCAACTGGCCGTGAGCTAGGTGGCAGATGGACTCCACCACTGCCTGCTCGATGTCGTGGCACACATGCGCCACGCGCGCGGCCGGCTCTCTGACCTTGGCTTGGTCCTTGCCGGCCAATTGCTCTTGCAAGGCGGCAAAGGCTTCATGCAGCCGGGTCATGGCCAGCAGGCTGGGCGGATGGGTGGGGGCTTGATTGTGCAGCAGCCAGCGGCTGCGGGCGGGGTGACGGTTTTTCAGGGAAATGGCAAGGTGAGACGAACTGCGGGTGATGCTAGGCATGGCAAAACCCTCCTTAGGTTGTTTCGCCGGCCGCTCGTCGCCAAACGAGGGTGGCAGGCGCATGGCAGGGTTGGCGAACCGGACCTAAGGAACCGGCATACCCGGAGGTATCCCCACCACGGCCCGCCATGGATTGCGCGTAGCAATGGTGTGTGTGGACAAGCCGCAGTCAAAGCTGCGTCAGTCCGCCTTAGGTAACAGGTCGCCAAACCTGATGCCGCTATTGAACGGCACGGATGGGATTATCCGGAGGGAAGGCTTGCGAGGCAAGGGAATAGGGTGGAAAACCGGCTGTATTTTGAAGCAGTAAGTAGAATCCGCTGCGCGGATGATGGTTTTTAATGCCGGGGCTGCCCGGCGGCAGGCTTGAAGGGAAGCGGGTGCGTCGCAAATGTGCCAGCTGTTTACGGGCATTGCACTGAGTTAGCGTATCCGATTGTTGAACCGAACCGACTTGCCCCTATCCCATCAGCGCAAGCCGACTCCGAAGCCCTTTCCAAGGTTTTAAGCCGCCTCCTGTTTGAGCGGGGCGACGTTAGCGCCCCGCGAGTTTGGCGGCGCCTTGGAAAGGGCTTTGGAGTCGGGGTTTCGCAGCGCTGTTGGGTCGCCTTTTCTTTCGTCCATTTCTTTTGGCGAAGCAAAAGAAATGGACCCGTCCCGCCGGGCGGAACCGGCACTTAAACATCTGTCCGCGGAGCGGACGCAAAACCAATAATTATTACGCAGTAAGCGTTAGGCTTTGCGTGACGCTGCCCAACCTACGGCTCTCGAAGGGATTAGGCACGTCGCAAACGTGCTTGCGTCTTGCCAGAGTCTCTCTCGAAAACGTCATTCAATACATTGAAATTATTGAAGTATTTTTTATTTTAGAAATTAAATACCAACAAATGTACCAACATTGATGCGTCTTTGGTCAAAGTCAGCTTGATTGGACTCAAGACGGTGTGAAGGTCGGTAGTCTTTGAAGGGATCAAATTGGTTCTATAATGTATTGAATTTATTTAGTTTAATTTTTGGAAGCTATTTCATCGTCCCCGACAGGGATTGAATTGCGATTTCAAGTTATTGTTTATTAATAATTTATATTTTAAATTTTCGTTAAGGTACCCCCGGAAGTACCCCCAGGTGAAATTTTTTGACTGAATTGTAGCTTTTGATCCCAAAGCGACAAATTGGCCATAAATCTTTCTGGGCGGTCTCAAACTCCAAGTGCAACACCCTGATAAGGTGTTGCCATGGCCTCACATTACCAACAACTTTGCGCTGAAGAGCGCGCCTGCATCATGCAGATGGCCGCACAAGGTCAAAGCCTCCGCCAGATCGCTAGGCTGCTGCGGCGCGCGCCCAGCTCCATCAGCCGCGAGATTCGTCGTAATTCGATCAATCCCACCGCTTACGACGCCGCCGCCGCCGGTCGTCAAGCTAGGCAGCGACAGCGCCTCCCTCGGCGTTCTCGCAAGCTCCTGCCGCACAACGCCGCCTTCCTGCTGGTGGCTGAACTCCTGCGCCAAGGCTGGTCTCCGCAACAGATCCAGGGCAGACTGCGTGAACATTATCCTGAAGATCCTGCCTACCACGTGTCACACGAAACCATCTATGCCGCCATTTACGCCATGCCTCGCGGCGAGCTGCGCAAAGAACTGATTCGCTGCCTCCGCCAGGGCCAGGATGGCCGGCGCAAGCGCAGTCAAGGCGAGGATAGACGCGGCAAGCTGCCTGATATGGTCAGCATTCATGAGCGTCCGCCCGAGGCTGAAGATCGGTTGATCCCAGGCCATTGGGAGGCGGACTTGATCAAAGGGGCTGGCAATCGCTCGGCAGTGGCAACGCTGGTGGAGCGCAGCAGCCGGCTGGTGCTGTTGGCCAAAATGCCGGATGCGAGCGCGGCATCTGCGTTGGAGGCATTAACTCAGATGCTGAATCGAATACCGGAGCCCGCCTTGCGCAAAACGCTAACCTACGACCAAGGCAAAGAGATGAGCCGGCACAAAGAGCTGACGGCGCGGACCGGCATTCAAGTCTACTTCGCCGATCCGCACAGCCCCTGGCAGCGTGGCAGCAATGAAAACGCCAACGGCTTGATCCGAGAGTATTTGCCCAAGGGAACAGACTTGTCGGTTCATAGCCAGGAAGAGCTGGATGCGATAGCGCACCGGCTCAACACCCGGCCTCGCGCAGTGCTGGGTTTCAAGATGCCGATCGAGGTGTTTGCTGAACACTTGGACGCTGTGATTGAATCACGACAGGCTGTTAAACATTAACCCTGTTGCACTTGGTTCTTGAAACCGCCCTGCCAAGAAATGGTTTTTCAAGCCGGCGTTGAAGGTTCTATAGTTTCTTGATGAACGTAGCGAACTCTTGTGATGTGAAGATCACCTTTCCCTTGGGACGCCAGAGGTCGTCGAAAGCGCTTCGGAGAAAGCCCGCTTCATTGGAGACTAATGCATCTGCTCGAAGGAGATGAGTCATCAGGTCTAGGTCAGCTTGGGCATTATGGTCAATTTTTTCGCTCTGCCGTGTCATCGCGAAAAAGGCAATATAGAGTATGTTCTCAACGAATTTTGTGAAATAGGGATAGGCGTATTTGTTACGCGACCACCTGTAGGCAACTTCTATGGGGTTATGACAATGGACTTGCGAGTTGATTAATTCTCTCCCCATATGATCAAGCTCGCTATTAAGGTATTGGTGGTAATCGGGTAATCCATGCCTCTGGCTAGAGTAATTGACTTTTTTCCGCCAAGTGGCAACTTCTAGGCGAATCTCCTTTGATATTTGACGTTGAGCTGTTCGCTTTTGGTCCTCAATATCTCGTGCTGGCTTAGAGTCGTGCCATGCAGTCCACGTCCCATCTAGAGGAATGTGGGCCAAGCTTTCTATAAGCCTGCGCTGTGCTCTTGGCTTCAAGTATATATTGGTGTGAATGCCTCTGGCTTGAACGAGTTCTCGATGCCAAATGGTCAAGAAATCATCACAGAAGCGGTCGGCTGTAGCCGTAATGAGTGGAATCCAGCGTTTGACTAGATCATCCCGCTTGATGTGGTGACCGTATGCGCGAAAAGTCTCTTCAAGGAAAACGTGGCTGTAGATAGGTCTGATCCTTCCCATCTTGCACAGCTGAATTAGTGGCCCTTTTTCAAGTAGCTCGAAATTCTCTGGAGTAAAGGCGTTTGTATCGAATATTACTCTGAGCTTGTTATTTGTCATAGTAATAGAGATGATACTATCAAAAATATGAGGCTAAAAAAGTTTGGAATTGGTGTTTGAATTGAAGCAGACTGCCGCAAATATAAATTTTAAGTGTATGCTTGCAATTCCATTCTAATTGATTTCGCTAACCCGGAAAGGTCACCATAAATAGACTTTGAGTTGATGCTCATTTTTCTCAGGGCAACATATATTCCTTCGTAAAGTATGGATGGAATAATTATCTTATTTATTGTGCATTTATCATAAAGAGTTGAATTTATAATGGACTCAATTGTTTCTTCAAGGTTTCCCGATATGAGAAATGTACCTGATTGTCTGTCTATCCTAGCATTTAGTTCAATTGGTTCAGTTATCCAAGCAATATCATAAGCATATCGATCCACTGTTTCATCAAATATGATATCTTGTTTTCCTTGGATGGAAGTTCTGCTTTCTTTGAATAATTTGTCTTTTGATTTTATATAGTCAATAGATTTTTCCATTATGGCTGAATAGTCAAGGCAGTAAATTGATAGGTCTTTGTTTGTTAAAGGGTTGTAAGTCTCCAGTGCAAAGTATAAAGCAATATATGGACTTGTCGTGAAATCAATTAATCTGGTAGGAACACCATAATGTTGCATTACGGAAAGCCATGAAAGCTTTGATTTAGGTATGTGTTCAGATCCACTGTAGATATGATATTTTGATTTGAAGGCATCAAGAGAGTAATCTTCATACTTTCTCGCATTCTGTGCATCCCATTTAATTCCAAGGGTACGTTCTAAAGTTGATTGAAGACCCCATGTGGCATCTGATTGCCCACGAAAAACAAAGTTATTAGGTAAGATATTTAGATTGTGCATTAACTCATCTATTGTTTTTACATGTAAATCAGAAATCATTCTCGTACCTCGCTATAGGTGTTTTGTATGGCTTGAAGTACGGCAGTTTTATCTTCAATATGTTCAACAAAAACTTTTTTTGCATCGCCTTTGAATGAAACCCTAACTGGTTTCTCACCTCGATGGTTTTGAATCGTCGCTGTAGCATCGTTTGCTGTTGCTGCTGTTGACTTGGCAACGGCTGCAACGGATTCTTCATTTAGAAACTCTCCAGTAACCGTTACATTTCCGTATGATCCACCTAATTGTTGACAGTAATATGACATGGGCTTTTGAAAGACCTCGTCAGCATCTATTGGATTTGGGCCAGTAAATGTCGCATTGAAACGCTTAATTGCGTAAGCGCTATGTATCTTCTGCAGGAAATCTTCGGGGTCACGAATGAATTCAACTCTTACATCAACTTTATTCTGCTTTACTAAGAGAGTTGAGGATAGAAGTTTTTGTATTTTCCTTGCTATAGATTTTACATTTACTGCGACTTTTGCTTTCTTTCCAATGCCAAGTAAACCTAATTTGCTGTCGAAATATACAAATGTATATGGCCCGGAGTCATCCACCAACTCAGTAAAATTCCCTGTTTCAATGTCAAACTTTTCAACTGTTGTAAGCGTGGTTCTTCCAATGGCAAAGCGGCCGCCATTTTCATTAAAATATTCAACGTTTCCGATATGCCATACATTGTTTTCACGGAGTGCTATCGATGGGCGCTCAGCGAGTCCAGCCTCAAATATTTCTCTTGCAGAGAGATTGGGATGAAACAAGTCAACTTGTGATGGTTTAATGAATTTGGTTCTGTATAGGTGATATTCGAGAGTTGGCATTTCTGGATGTCCATTAATCTGGCATGTAGATATTGGCGGTGGTAGACGCTCTATATCCATTAAGAAGTAAGGAAGAAAGTTTTCAATTGAACAATAGATAAATGTGACTATGCGAAGATGTTTTTATTAGTAGCACTCTTGAGCAATAATTCCAATTGATGCTTATGGAATGGTACGCTTAGCAACCATTTATGACAACGCTGTTTGCTCGGGGTGCTAGGCCACCACTCGAGAAACCATTCCATTTTTTTACGTATGTAGCAAAAACCACTGCCAACGCTGCCAACACTGCCAACTCGTCTGTAAGTTGCTGATTGGTATGGGTTTAGTTGTTGGCAGTGGCGGCTAAAGCACTGCCAACTGGAGGGGGGAAACTGCCAACTGGGCGGGATGGGGTGGAGGAACTGCCAATTGACTGCCAACACTGCCAACTCACTGCCAACAGATAAAGCTATATAAATCAGTCTATTGGATAGGTGTTGGCAGAGTTGGCAGTGTTGGCAGTGGGTTTGGCCTCACGTGAGAAATTTTTCGCTTACTCTTCCGCTTCGCCGTCGTGCGGATGCAACTGCATGCGGTAGACCTGGCCCACGCCTTTGCCGCCATGCACGGTCCAGCCGGCGCGACCCTTTGGCCGTTGCAGCATCCCCGCCCGGTACAGCACTTCGCAGGCATGCCGCACTTCATAGCCATCGATGACTTCGCCCTTGAACGTGCCCGGCGTCACCAGAAACACCGCTTCGCCTTCCAGCGTATAACGCTTGTAGCCCATCAGATTGGGGACCAGCGGGTCGCTGTCATTGATTGGCGGGGCCGCAGGTGGGGCTGAGTAACACGAAGCTCAACGTTTGCCGAAAAAACTTCCAAGCACTGTGAGCGTTACCTCTATTGCAAGCGTGAGTCTCCGTAGATACTTGTGAATCGAGGAGCGCGTGAGCAGATAGGAGTAGCCTCGTCGAGGCAGATCGGGGCTGGGGGAAGGCATTTTGAGTGCTGATGGCGATGCCAACATTCCAACCCTGTCTGGGAGGGAGTTCGGAAATAGATAACAAAAAAACCGCAGGGCTTGTGCCGTGCGGTTATTTTGCGTTGCATGATGTCATGTGGTGCCCGGGGTCGGACTCGAACCGACACACCTTGCGGCGGGGGATTTTGAATCCCCTGCGTCTACCGATTTCGCCACCCGGGCGACATCTGCGAGATGTGGATATTAACCTCGCGCCAAGCGCTTGTAAATAGTTGCGGCTCAGTCTTTCTTCAGTTTCAGCGCATGGTCGTACAGCTGCTTGCGGTTGGCGCCGCTGATCTGGGCCGCCAGCGTGGCCGCCTGCTTGGTGGGCAGGTCGGCGGCCAGGATTTGCAAGACGCGCAGCGCCTCGGCAGGCGGGGCGTCGGCGTCGGCTTCCACCGCCGGGGCGGCGTCGATGATCAGCGCGATTTCGCCGCGCTGCTGGTTGCTATCGGCCTTCACCCATTCCAGTAGTTCTGCCGCTGGCAGCGTCTGGAAGGTTTCAAAGGTTTTGGTCAGTTCGCGCGCGATCATCACCCTGCGCTCGCCGCCCAGTTCCGCCACGATGTCTTCCAGCGCGTCCACAATGCGGTGCGGCGCTTCGTAGCAGACGGTGAGGTGGGGCGCGGACAGCCATTGCTGCAGCGTTTTGCGGCGTTCGCCGCTCTTGGGCGGCAAAAAACCGTGGAACATAAAGGTGGGCGCGGTGAAGCCGCTGGCGGATAGCGCGGCGATCACGGCGCTGGCGCCGGGCAGCGGGCGCACCGGGTGGCCGGCGGCGCGCACGGCTTCCACTAGCCGGGCGCCGGGGTCGGACACCGCCGGGGTGCCGGCGTCGGATACTTGGACCACGATCTGGCCTTCAGCCAGCCAGCGCGCCACCTGTTCCGCCATGCCGCGCTCGTTGTGTTCGCGCAGGCTGACCAGCCGTTTGGCGCGGATGCCATAGGCGGACAGCAATTGGCCGGTGACGCGGGTGTCTTCGGCGCAGACCACGTCGGCGGCCTCGAACGCCGCCAGCGCGCGCGCGCTGATGTCGCCTAGATTTCCAATGGGCGTGGCCACCACATATAATGTGCCGCTACAGAAACTTTCCCTGGCGGCATCGATCAGGTGGGCGAACGAGGTATGCAAAGACTGACTCCGCTGTTGTGGATTGGCGTGGCGCTGACGTGGCTGACGACGGCGCAGGCGCAAACCCCAGACTATATCATCCAAAGCAACGACGCGCCGATGCGCGCGCTGGTGCAGCCGCCTGGCCAGCCGCCGCGTTTGGCCCCGCTGCCCGCCGAGGGCGCGGCCGCCGCGCCGCGCGCCGAAACCCCGGCCAGCGCGCCGGTGGCTCAGCCTGCCGGCGGCCGGCCCAAACTGCGCATAGGCGTGATTCTGCCCAATGAATCGTCCGAGCTGGGCGAGGCCGCGGCCGTGGTGCGCAGCGGCGTGGAGGCGGCCGCCCAGGTGGACCAGAACGCCGAGCTGATCAGCGTGGACGCCACCAACGACAATGTGGTGGCGCGTTACCGCGCCGCGGTGGCGGATGGTGTCAGTGTGGTGATCGGCCCCTTGTCGCGCAGCGGCATCGCGCAGCTGGCGCCGGCGGTATCCGTGCCCACGCTGGCGCTCAATTCCATCGGCCGCGAGGTGGCGCCCAATCCCAAGCTGTACTCGCTGTCCTTGATCGTTGAGGGCGAGGCGCGCCAGCTGGCGCGGCTGATGCGCGACGACGGCCGCGCCAATCCCTTGCTGGTGGTGGGGGGCGACCCCTTGTCGCAGCGGCTGGGCAGGGCCTTCGCCGACGAATGGAGCAAGCTGAGCGGCGCGCCGGTGCGGCAGATGGGTTTTGACGCCGCCAATATGGACGCGCTGCTGGCGGCGGCAGGCCAGTCAGACGGCGTGGCGCTGGCCTTGGACGTGACGCAGGCGGTGACGCTGAAGTCCGCGCTGACGCCGGACGTGCCGGTCTACGGCACTTCGCAGCTGAACGTGGGCGGCAATCAGCCCGGACTGGCCGGCGTGCGCTTCATCGACATGCCCTGGCTGCTGATGCCGGGCCATCCGGCGGTGCGGCGTTATCCACGGCCGGCCACGCCGCTGACGGCGCAGACGGAGCGCTTGTATGCGCTGGGGATTGACGCCTATCGCCTGGCGGTGCAACTGGCCGCCAGCCGCCCTGGCGCGCAAGTGAGGCTGGATGGTGTCACCGGCGACCTGAAGCTGGGACGCGACCGCGTGTTCGAACGCCAGCTGCCGGCCGGCGTCATGGGCGGCAACGCGCTGCAATGAACCAGGCCGGGCGCGATGCCGAAGACCGCGCGTTGGCGCTGCTGCTGCAGCGCGGCCTGAAGCTGGTGGCGCGCAACTGGCATTGCCGCGGCGGCGAGATCGACCTGATCATGCGCGACGGCGCCGTGCTGGTGTTTGTCGAAGTGCGCCATCGCGGCGGTGGCCGTTTTGGCGGTGCCGCCGACAGCATCACGGCGGCCAAGCAGCGGAAACTGCTGCTGGCCGCTGAAGTCTATCTATCCAGCCATGCTATTGATTCGCCCTGCCGCTTCGACGCGGTGCTCAGCATGGGCAACGAGGCGCCGCAGTGGCTGAAGAACGTATTCACGCAGTAATTGTTGAGAAGGGGACTCCCCAATGGATTTGATTGACCGGGTCAACGGCCACTTCCTGGAAAGCATTGCCGTCAAGCAGGAGGCGATGGAGCTGCTGTCGCCGGGCGTGGCGGCGGCGGCGGAACGCATGGTGGCCTGCCTGATGAACGAAGGCAAGATTCTGGCCTGCGGCAATGGCGGCTCCGCCGCCGACGCCCAGCATTTCGCGGCCGAAATGGTGGGGCGCTTCGAGAAGGAAAGGCCGGGTTTGGCGGCGATCTCGCTGGCCACGGACACCTCGGCGCTGACCGCCATCGGCAACGACTACGATTTCGACATGGTGTTTTCCAAGCAGGTGCGCGCGCTGGGTCATACCAACGACCTCTTGCTGGCGATCTCCACGTCCGGCAATTCCGCCAATGTGATCGAGGCCATCTACGCCGCGCATGAGCGCGGCATGAGCGTGATCGCGCTGACTGGCAATGACGGCGGCAAAGTCACGGAGATCCTGTCGCCGGAAGATATTCACTTGAACGTGCCATCGCTGCGCACTTGCCGCATCCAGGAAGTGCACATCCTGTTGATCCATGCGCTGTGCGACGCCATAGACTGCATGCTGCTGGGAGGGGAATGAAATGAAACGTACCGTATGCGCGCTGCTGCTGGCAGCCGGCATGATGAGCGGCCTGAGCGGCTGCGTGGGCCTGGTGGCGGCGGGCGCCGCCGGCGGCGCGCTGGTGGCGACGGATCGCCGCACCAGCGGCGCGTATGTCGACGACCAGGGCATTGAACTGAAGGCGGCGGACCAGATGGCTGGCCGTTTGCCGTCCGCTCACGTCAATACCACCAGCTTCAACCGCGCGGTGCTGCTGACCGGCGAGGTGCCGAGCGAGGCGGCGCGCAGCCAGGCGGAATTGATCGTGCGCGGCCTGCCCAATGTGCGCCGCGTCTACAACTACCTGTCGGTGGAGCCGGCATCCAGCCTCTCCACGCGCGGCAACGACACCTGGATCACCAGCAAGGTGCGCGCGCGCCTGCTGGAGGGCAAGGGCTACAACCCGAATGACGTCAAGGTGCTGACCGAGCGCGGCGTGGTTTACATGCTGGGCCTGGTGACCCAGGCCGAAGGCGCCGAGGCGGCGCGCATGGTCAGCGAGACCGCCGGCGTGCAGAAGGTGGTGACGCTGTTCGAATACATCCAGGAAGTGGCGCCGGCGAAATAAGCCGCGCGGCAAAAAAACAAGCGGCCATGGCCGCTTGTTTTTTTGTCCGGCCTCCGGCCGCTTCAGCCGATGTCGCTTTTCGGCACCAGCAAATCGGCGCACAGCACGTGCATGCATTCGTCGATTTCGATCGCCATGGACATGGTCACGCAGGAGCGCGGATCGGTCATGGACAGGTAGGGTTCGCTCATGTACAGCACGCCCGGCTGGTCTACCGCATGCTGGAAGTAGCTGCGACGCGACCACACGGCGCCGGTGGTGTCGGCCAACGGCGCGTAGCGCGGATCGGGCGAGGCGGCGGCCTGGCGGTTGTTCAGGTTGCGGCCGATCTGCCGGCCCTCGCTGTCCAGCAGGAAGCAGCGGATCACGTCCGGCAGCGTCAGCATGGGCTTGGCCGCCAAGTCGAACGGCGTGCCCTGCATCAGCGAGATGGCGCTCTGCACGAAGCTTTGCCGCGCCAGCTCGATCTGGCGGCGCGTCAGCTTGCGCTTGAGCAGGGCGTGGGCCATCAGCTCGTCCCAGCGCTCGTCCAGCTTGGGCGTGATGATGTCGTCGCCGTCCGGTTGGGCTGCCGGATGGGCCACGAAGAAGCCCTGGATCAGGTCGCAGCCGGAATCCATGGCGATCAGCACGTCGCGCTCCGTTTCCAGGCCTTCCACCACCACCAATGCACCAATTTCGTGCATCAGCCGCACCAGTCGCGACAGCAAGCTGCGGCTGCGCGGCTGCGCGATGGCGTTGCGCATCAGCTGGCGGTCGAACTTCACCATGGACGGCTCCAGCTGGCATACCCGTTCCAGGTTGGAATGGCCGACGCCGAAGTCGTCGATGGCGATCATGAAGCCGTTGTTTTTCAGCAGATGCACGCCTTCCAGAAGCGCCTCGTCCACTTCCAGCACGTGCTCCAGCACTTCCAGCACCACATGGTGCGGTTCCAGTCCGGCCTCGCGGATGCCGTTGACCAGGGCCATGGCGCGGTCGGGCCGCGACAGCGAGGCGGCGTCGATGTTCAGGAACAGCCAGCGCGGCTGCTCGGACTGCAGCGCCAGAAAGCGCTGGATGTGGGCCTGGCAGACGGCCAGGTCCAGCTGGTGGCGCTGCTCGGGCGAGACAGCGGTGTAGAAGGCCTCGGCCGGCGTGAGCGCGTCATTGCCTTGCTCGGCCCGCAACAGCGCCTCCACGCCTATGCTGCGTCTATGCGCCAGGCTGTAGATGGGCTGAAAATGGCTGCCGATTTTCAGGCCGGCGTGCTCGAAAACTGTCATCGCGATACTGCCTCCCTGTGGCCGGGCTCTTGTGGCGGCCCGTTTCCGTTGCTGAAGCAAGCGGCATTCCAGTTTAGTGCATCGCCGTGAAAAATAAAAAACGGGCCCGCGGGCCCGTCGTCAATGAGTGTTAAGCCGGCCGGGAAAGCAACACGCCCTCCCGCCGCGGCCCTCAGTCTTGCTGAATGCCTGCCAGCAGCCAGCGTCCGCCGGTGTTGGCGTCCTTCACGTAGTGCCAGACCTCGCTGAACGGCTCAACCGGGGCGCCCACTTCTTCGCTCACCTGGCCGGAGAAGCGCACGCTGGCGATGTAGCGGCCGCCTTCCACGGTGGCGTCGGCCAGTTGGCAGTCCAGTTGCGGGAAGTCCGCCACGCCGCTGTTGGAGGCGATGTCGCCCAGCAGCGAGTTGAACAGGTCAGGCAGCATGTACTTGCGCACTTCTTCCATGCTGTCCGGCGTGTTCAGGCTTTGCAGGTGCAGGAAGGTGGCCTTGGCCTGGCGCAGGAAGTGCGGGGTCTCGGTGCCGTCCGGCAGGCGGGTCATCGGCGCGGCCGGGGCGTTGAAGCCGCCGCCGAAGCCTTGCTGATTGGCGCCGCCGTTCATGCCGGAGCCGATCTTCGGAATCGGCGCGAAGCCGCCCGGCTGTTGCGCCATGCCCTGCGGCATGCCTGCCGGTTGCGGGGCATTGGCGGCCGGGTTGCCGGCCTTGCGGCGGAAGAACATGAAGCCGCCGACCAGCAGCAGGCCCAGCAGGGCCAGCATGCCCCACGGCATGCCGCCTTGCTTCTGTTGCTGCGCCGGGGCGTAGTCGCCGCCGTTCTGTTGCGTCGGTTGCTGCGCGGCGTGTTGTTTGTCATTGCCGGCGGAGCCCAGCATATAGCCGGCCGCGGCGCCTGCCGCGCCTGCCGCCAGCGCGGTGCCCAGTCCCGGGCCCTTCTTCTGCGGCTGGGCCTGAGCCGGAGCGGCCATCGGGGCGGGCGCGTGCTGCGCCGGCGCCGGGGTGCTCGGCTGATAGCTGCGGGTGGGAGTGGAGCGCTGCATGCCTGCGCTCTTGCCCTTGCCCAGGCGCGCGGCCTCGGCAAACGGGGTTGCCAACACGGAAACCATGGTGAAGGCGAGTACGATCGTCTTCGCGCGAGTGGTCATTTTCTTTGTCCTGAGTGGTTTGAGTTGCCCCGGTATGACCGGGAGGATGCGGATTAGTTTTGGTTTTGCCGCTGAATTTCAAGCACAAGGGCGTTTTCGCCATCGACGGCGAAGCGAACATTGTAGCAGTACAGCATGACGCCGTAGATGCGCAGGGGGTCGTCCTGATAGGCGGGGCGCGGGTCTTGCGCCAATACCTGCTCCACCAGTTCGGCGAAGCGCGGCGGCGGCGCCAGTTCCGCCAGTTGTCGCCGCGCGTGATCGCTCCAGGCCACATTGAGCTGCGGCGGCGGGCCGTCGACAAAGCCGCCGCGCGCGTCCGGCCGCGCTTCCACGAAAGGAATATAAGGCTTGATGTCCAGCACCGGCGTGCCGTCCAGCAGGTCCGCGCCGGCCAGCTCCAGCGTGACGCCGTGGTCGGTTTGGATGGAGATCAATTCTACCAGCGACAGGCCCAGCGGATTGGGTCTATGGGTGGAGCGGCTGGCGAACACGCCCACCTTGGCGTTGCCGCCCAGCCGCGGCGGGCGCACCAGCGGCTGCCAGCCGCGCGCCAGCGTTTCATGAAAGACGAAGTGAACCCACACATGCGAGAAGTCCGCCAGTCCGCGCACACAGTCCGGATGGTTGTACGGCGGCAGCAATTCCAGCGTGACGCGGGCGGCGCTGACTAGCGAGGGCTGGCGCGGGATGCCGAATTTTTCGCGATACGGCGAGCGGATCACGCCGATGGCTTCGAAGGTGTAGTTCATGGCGCGATTGTAACACCCGCGCGAGGAAGGGCAGGCTTGGCATGAGCGGGCCTGCCCTGGTTTGGCGCGAGTTCAGCCTAGCCGACAAAATGCTTATTGTAGCGCGCGCTGAGCCGGCTCATCGGCAACAGCATGAAGAAGTCGGCGCAGTTGAAATCCGGGTCCCAGGCCGGCTCGCCGCAGACATGGGCCCCGGCGCGCAAATAGCCCTTGATCAGCGGCGGCAACGGCACCGCGGCGTCGTCGACCACCCGATCCAGCGGCAGCGGCAGATGCGGGAAGACGCGCCATTCCGGCGGCGCCAGATATTGGCCTTCCAACTGGCGATACAGGCTGACGGCCTGGTGGCCGCCGTCGGTCAGCGACACGCTGGCGCAGCCGGCCAGGTAGGCGCCGCCTTGTTGCTGCACGTAGTCGGCCAGACCGGACCACAGCAGGGTGATCACCGCGCCGGAACGGAAATCGCGGTGCACGCAGGAGCGGCCCACTTCTATCAGGCTGTCGCGCAGGTGGGACAGGCGGGACAGGTCGAATTCATGCTCGGAGTAGAGGCTGGGCGCGCGCCGCGCGTTGGCGGGGGAGAGCATGCGGTAGGTGCCAACGACCAAGCCGGTATTGTGGTCTTCCACGATCAGATGGTCGCACAGCTCGTCGTATTCGTCACAGTCTATGCCCTGGTCGCGCGAGGCCAGTTCCGCGCCCATTTCGCCGGCGAACACCTCGAAGCGCAGCTTCTGCGCGCGGCGGATATCTTCGGCACACTGTGCCAGGCGCACGGCCAGTCTTGGTTTGGTTCTGCTTGCAAGCTGTTCATTTAGCAGCATGTTTTGCCCCTCATGGTGATGAGCACATGCTAGGCGGCGAGTTTGACAGCGCGATGTCTGGAATATGACCATGCAATGACCGTGTCTTGACGCGACGGTGAAGCCATGGGTCGATTGAAATCAATGACTTACCGGGTGGGCCGATTTGGCGTAGAATAGGCCGTTTTTCCGTTTGGTTTGCTCTTTCAGCCATGATTTATCCGACAAGCTTCGACGTGATAGTGGTGGGCGGCGGTCACGCCGGCACCGAGGCCGCGCTGGCCGCGGCGCGCATGGGCTGCGCCACGCTCCTTCTGACGCACAATATCGAGACCCTGGGCCAGATGTCGTGCAATCCGTCGATAGGCGGCATCGGCAAGGGCCATCTGGTTAAAGAGGTGGACGCGCTGGGCGGCGCGATGGCGCTGGCCACCGACATCGGCGGCATCCAGTTCCGCACGTTGAACGCGTCCAAGGGCCCGGCGGTGCGCGCCACCCGCGCCCAGGCCGACCGCATTCTGTACAAGGCGGCCATCCGCGAGATGCTGGAGAACCAGCCCAATCTGACGCTGTTCCAGCAGCCGGTGGACGATCTGCTGATTGAGGGCGACCGCGTGGTCGGCGCCATCACCGCCATCGGCATCACCTTCCGCGCCAAGACCGTGGTGCTGACCGCCGGCACCTTCTTGTCCGGCAAGATTCACGTCGGCCTGGAAAACTACACCGGCGGCCGCGCCGGCGACCAGGCGGCGTCCACGCTGGGCGAGCGCCTGCGCGAGCTGAGCCTGCCGGTGGGCCGGCTGAAGACTGGCACGCCGCCGCGCATCGACGGCCGCAGCGTGGATTTCTCCGTGATGGAGGAACAGCCGGGCGACACGCCGGAGCCGGTGTTCTCCTATCGCGGCAAGCGCGAGATGCATCCCAGGCAATTGCCGTGCTGGATCACCCATACCAATGAGCGCACGCATGAAATCATCCGCGGCGGCTTCGACCGCAGCCCGATGTTCACCGGCGTGATCGAAGGCGTGGGTCCGCGCTACTGCCCGTCCATCGAAGACAAGATCAACCGCTTCGCGGACAAGGACAGCCACCAGGTGTTCATGGAGCCGGAAGGCCTGACCACCCACGAGTTCTACCCCAACGGGATTTCCACCAGCTTGCCGTTCGACATCCAGCTGGCCGCCGTGCGCTCCATCCGCGGCCTGGAAAACGCGCACATCCTGCGCCCCGGCTATGCTATCGAATATGACTACTTCGACCCGCGCGGCCTGAAGGCCTCGCTGGAAACCAAGGCCATCCAGGGCCTGTTCTTCGCCGGCCAGATCAACGGCACCACCGGCTATGAAGAAGCCGCCGCACAGGGCCTGCTGGCAGGCCTCAATGCCGGCCTGTTCGCCCGCGAGCAGGACGCCTGGTGCCCGCGCCGCGACGAGGCCTACCTGGGCGTGCTGGTGGACGACCTGATCACCAAGGGCGTGTCCGAGCCTTACCGCATGTTCACCAGCCGCGCCGAATTCCGCCTGCAATTGCGAGAAGACAACGCCGATCTGCGCCTGACTGAGATGGGCCGCAAGCTGGGCGTGGTGGGGGACGAGCAGTGGGACGCCTTCTGCCGCAAGCGCGACGCGGTGGAGGCGGAAAAAGCCCGCCTGCAAGCCACCTGGGTGCATCCATCCAAGCTGCGGGACGCCGAGGCCATGGCCCGCGTCTTGGGCAAGCCCATCGAGCGCGAATACACGCTGATCGACCTGCTCAAGCGTCCCAATGTGCCCTACCGCGAGCTGATGACGGTGCCGGAAGCCGCCGAAGGCGCGCCGGAACTGTCGGACGAGGTTGCCGAGCAGGTGGAAATTCAGGTCAAATACCAGGGATACATCAATCGCCAGAATGAAGAGCTGGCGCGCCGCGACAATCTGGAAGACATCCGTCTGCCGGGCGACATCGACTACAGTCTGGTCAAGGGCCTGTCCAAGGAAGTGCAGCAGAAGCTGAACCAGCAGCGTCCGGAGACGCTGGGCCAGGCTTCGCGCATCCAGGGCATCACCCCGGCCGCCGTCGCCCTGCTGATGGTGCACCTGAAGCGCGGCTTCACCGACGCTAAGACCGCATGACACAACATACTCCCGAACTGAAACAGGGCCTGGCGCAATTGGCGCTGGAGCTGACCGAGCCGCAACTGGAACTGCTGGAGCGCTATCTGGCGCTGCTGGTGAAGTGGAACCAGACCTACAACCTGACGGCCATCCGCCAGGAAGAGCGCATGGTCAGCTATCATCTGCTGGACAGCCTGAGCCTGGTGCCTCACCTGGCCGGCGGCACGCGCATGCTGGACGTGGGCTCCGGCGGCGGCATGCCGGGCATTCCCACCGCCATCGCGCGGCCGGACCTGCAAGTGGTGCTGCTGGACTCCAATCACAAGAAAACCACCTTTCTGCGCCAGGTGGTGCTGGAGCTGGGACTGCCCAACGTCCAGGTCATCACCGACCGGGTGGAAGCCTATCAGCCGGAGCAGAAGTTCGATCGCATCACCAGCCGCGCGTTCTCGGAACTGGGCGAGTTCGTCAAGCTGACCCGCCACCTGATGGCCGACGACGGCCAGTACGTGGCGATGAAGGGCGTGTATCCGTATGAAGAAATCGCCTTGCTGCCGCAAGGCGTGGCGGTTTCGGAGGTGCTGCCGGTAACGGTGCCGGGGCTGGACGCCGAACGCCATCTGGTGAGGATGGTGCTGCAATGACTCCACGCGTGATCGCGGTGGCCAACCAGAAGGGCGGGGTGGGCAAGACCACCACCGTCGTCAATCTGGCGGCCGGTTTGGCCGAGCTGGGCCGGCGGGTGCTGATCGTCGATCTGGACCCGCAGGGCAACGCCACCATGGGCAGCGGCATTCCCAAGCAGCCGCTGGAGAAATCCGGCTACGACGTGCTGCTGGGCGAGGCCACGGTCGAGGAGGCGCGCCAGGACGCCAAGGCGGGCGGCTACCACGTGCTGCCGGCCAACCGCAATCTGGGCGGCGCCGAACTGGAGCTGGTCAACGAACTGGCGCGCGAGGCGCGGCTGAAGAACGCCTTGGCCGAGGTGGCGGACCAGTACGACTATGTGTTGATAGACTGCCCGCCCTCGCTGAACCTGCTGACGCTGAACGGCCTGGTGGCCGCCGACTGCGTGCTGATCCCCATGGTGTGCGAATACTACGCGTTGGAAGGGCTGTCCGACCTGGTGGCCACCTTGCGCAAGGTGCGGGTCGCCGTGAATCCCAAGATCGAAATCATGGGCTTGCTGCGCACCATGTTCGACGCCCGCAACAATCTGTCGCAGCAAGTCTCGGAGCAGCTGGCGCGCCACTTCGGCGACAAGGTGTTCCAGACCGTCATCCCGCGCAATGTGCGCTTGGCCGAGGCCCCCAGCCACGGCCTGCCGGGCTTGGCCTACGATCGCAGTTCGCGCGGCGCGCAGGCCTATCTTGCGCTGTCGCAGGAACTGGTCGAACGGCTCGAACCTGCAACCGCAACTCCCTCCGTCTGACAATATGGCCAAATTAAAAGGATTGGGGCGCGGACTCGACGCGCTCCTGTCCACCGTTGACGCGGTGGACGACAGACTTTCCACTCTCCCGATCGACAGCATCCGCCCCGGCAAGTACCAGCCGCGCAGCTTCATGGACGAGACCGCCCTGGACGAGCTGGCGGCCTCCATCCGCGCCCAGGGCATCATCCAGCCGCTGATCGTGCGCGAGCTGGGCCTGGGCGACTACGAGCTGATCGCCGGCGAACGCCGCTGGCGCGCCTCGCGCAAGGCCGGCCTCGCCGAGGTGCCGGTGGTGATCAAGAGCGTGCCGGACGAGGCCGCGCTGGCGATGGCGCTGATCGAGAACATCCAGCGCCAGGAACTGGACCCGATTGAAGAGGCGCAGGGCATCAAGCGCCTGATAGACGAGTTCGGCCTGACGCATGAAACGGCGGCTGACGCGGTAGGCCGTTCGCGCAGCGCCGTATCCAATCTGCTGCGCCTGCTGGCCCTGCCGCAGCCCTTGCAGCAGATGATGCACGAGGGCCAGCTGGAGATGGGCCACGCCCGCGCCTTGCTGACTTTGCCGGCCGTGGCGCAGCTGGAGCTGGCGGGCGAGGCGGTGCGCAAGGGCTTGTCCGTGCGCGAAGTGGAGCGCCGAGTACAGCAGCATGTTGCGCAAAAGGAGACAGTTTCCGCGCAGCAAAAGCGCGTCGATCCCGATGTGGCCAGGCTGGAAGAGCAGGTGTCCGAAGCCATAGGCGCACGGGTCAGCATACGCCACGCGGTCAGCGGCCACGGCAGGCTGGTCATAGAATATGCCAGCTTGGACGAACTCGACTCCCTGCTGGCCAAGCTGCAAAAAAATCCCCAAAAATGAGCTTGTTGCGACGCAAAAGCCGCAGTCTGGCAAAGTTGACGCAACGCAAATGCGAAGCCTATAATCCAGCGGTTTTTTTGCACTGGCGGCCATGATCTATCAGGAAGTGAAGCGCGTGCTGCGCCTGCAGGCCAGCCTGGTCGGGTTGGCTGTAGTCGTCGCGCTACTCGCCAGCGGCGGCAATATGACGGTCGCCTTGTCCGCGCTGCTCGGCGGATTGGTGGTGCTGGGCCCGGCCCTGGTGTATGCCAGGATTGCCTATGCCAAGCGCCATGTGGCGCCTGCGGTGCTGATCAAGGCGCATTTTCTGGCCGAGGCGGTAAAGTTTTGCCTGACCGTACTGCTAAGTGGTGCGGTTTTGGCCAGTTTCAAGGATTTGTCCGTAGTCGGCTTTTTGGGTGGGTTCTTTGCCGCCACCTCCGGCTACGGCTTCGGGCTTCTAATCAAAAATTGAGAAAAGAGCGATGGCAAGCAACGCAACAGACTATATCAAGCACCACCTGACCTTCTGGAACTCGGACCCGTCGGCCGGTTTCTGGAGCCTGCACGTTGATACCTTCTCCATCTCCCTGCTGCTCGGCTTCCTCTTCGCCGGCGTGTTCGCCTGCGTGGCGCGCCGCGCCAGCATCGAGGCGCCGGGCCGCCTGCAGCTGTTCGTCGAGATGATCATCGAGCTGGTGCAAACCCAGGTGCGCGAAGTGTTCCACGGCAAGAGCAAGATGATCGCCCCGCTGGCGCTGACCATCTTCTGCTGGGTGTTCCTGATGAACTTCATGGACTTGTTCCCGGTGGATCTGTTCCCGATGATCGCCCAGTGGATCGGCTACGCCTTCTTCGGCCTGGAGCCGCACCACGTGTACTTCCGCGTCGTGCCGTCCGCCGACGTCAACGCCACCTTCGCCATGTCGCTGTCCGTGCTGATCCTGATCGTGGGCTTCTCGATCAAGGCCAAGGGCCTGGGCGGCTGGGGCAAGGAACTGCTGACCGCGCCGTTCCACAGCTCCCACCCGGTGGGCGCCGTCATCCTGGCTCCGCTGAACTTCGCGTTCCAGCTGGTCGAACTGGCCGCCAAGCCGATTTCGCTGTCTCTTCGTTTGTTCGGCAACCTGTACGCCGGCGAACTGATCTTCATCCTGATCGCGCTGCTGCCCTGGGGCCTGCAGTGGGTGTTGGGCGCGCCGTGGGCGATCTTCCACATCCTGATCATCACCCTGCAGGCTTTCGTGTTCATGATGCTGACCATCGTGTACCTGAGCCTGGCAGTGGAAGCGCACTGATTTACCTGTAGATTCACCATACTTTTTTACCAACCATCCTTGCTTTAAGTCTTAGGAGATACACAATGGAAGCACTCGTTTCTCAGATCCAGTCGATGACCGCTATCGCTGCAGCCCTGATCATTGGCCTGGGCGCTCTGGGCACCGCTATCGGTTTCGCCATTCTGGGTGGCAAGTTCCTCGAGTCCTCCGCTCGTCAGCCGGAAATGATCCCGGTTCTGCAAACCAAGCTGTTCATCATCGCCGGTCTGCTGGACGCGATCTCCATGATTGGTGTTGGTGTTGCCATGCTGTTCACCTTCAACAACCCGTTCCTGTCTGCTGCCCTGGCTATCGTTAAGGCTGCTCACTAATCCGTTTTCTACGGATCGGTAAACGGTTGTTGTAGTCATACTCTGGAGGAAAACAAGCGTGGAATTCAACGTAACACTACTGGGCCAGGCGATCACGTTCGCCATCCTGGTATGGTTCACCATGAAGTTTGTTTGGCCTCCGCTTACCAACATGATGGATGAGCGGGCCAAGCGCATTGCTGATGGCTTGGCCGCTGCGGAACGTGGCAAGCAAGATCTGGAAGCGGCTGAAAAGCGCGTTGCGGACGAAATCCGCAAGGCTAAGCAGCAGGCTACCGAGATCGTGGTTGCCGCCGAGAAGCGCGCCAGTCAGATCGTGGACGAAGCCAAGGAAGCGGCACGCACCGAAGGTGCCCGCATCGTGGCCGACGCCAAGTCTGAAATCGACCAGGAAGTGCTGCGCGCCAAGGAAAGTCTGCGCGCGCAAGTTGCCGACCTGGCCGTTGCCGGCGCCGAGAAGATCCTGCGCAAGGAGATCGACGCCGCTAAGCACGCCGACCTGCTTGCCTCCATCAAAGCGGAGTTTTAATTAACTCATGGCAGAACTCATTACCGTCGCAAGGCCCTACGCCGAAGCGGTATACAGCCTCGCCACGGAACAGGGCACCCTCGGCCAATGGTCGGAAGCGCTGTCGTGGCTGGCTGCCATGGTGAATAACCCGGATCTGGTGGAAGTCATCACCCATCCGAAACATACCGCACAAGAGGTTGAGGCGCTGATGCTGGATGTGCTCGGCCCGCGCGGAAACGAAGACGTAAAACGCTTCATCGCCGCGCTGATCGAGAACGCCCGTTTGACGCTGCTGCCGGAAATCGCCGCGCAGTTTGAATTGCTCAAGGCGCAATCGGAAGACATCGTGGACGCCCAAGCGGAGTCCGCGTTTGCCATGTCCGATGACCAGAAAGCCGAACTGACCACCATGCTTTCCAAGAAGTACGGCAAGACCGTGCGTCTTGATGTGCGTGAGAACGCCGACCTGATCGGCGGCGTTCGCGTGTCGGTGGGCGACGACGTCATCGACGCTTCCGTGCGCGGCAAACTGCAAGCCATGGCAGCAAGCCTCAAGAATTAGGAGAGATCATGCAGTTGAACCCCTCTGAAATCAGCGATCTGATCAAGGCCAAGATTCAGAATCTGGCCGAAGGCGCTGAAGTTCGCACCAAGGGCACGGTTATCTCCGTGACCGACGGTATCGTCCGCATCCACGGCCTGGCCGATGTGATGCAGGGCGAAATGCTCGAATTCCCGGGCAACACCTTTGGCCTCGCCATGAACCTGGAGCGCGACTCTGTCGGCGCCGTGGTGCTGGGCGAGTACGAGCACATCTCCGAAGGCGACGAAGTCAAGTGCACCGGTCGCATTCTGGAAGTGCCGGTGGGTCCGGAACTGGTTGGCCGCGTGGTCAACGCCCTGGGTCAGCCCATCGACGGCAAGGGTCCGATCAACGCCAAGGCCTCGTCCCCGATCGAAAAGATCGCTCCGGGCGTGATCGCGCGTAAGTCGGTATCGCAGCCGATGCAAACCGGCCTGAAGTCCATCGACTCCATGGTTCCGGTTGGCCGCGGCCAGCGTGAGCTGATCATTGGCGACCGTCAGACCGGCAAGACCGCCGTGGCGCTGGACGCCATCATCAACCAGAAGGGCAATGGCGTCATCTGCATCTACGTAGCCGTAGGTCAGAAGGCTTCTTCCATCGCCAACGTGGTTCGCAAGCTGGAAGAGCACGGCGCGATGGGTCACACCATCATCGTGGCCGCCACCGCTTCCGAAGCCGCCGCCCTGCAGTTCATCGCCCCGTACTCCGGCTGCGCGATGGGCGAATACTTCCGCGACATCGGCGAAGACGCGCTGATCGTATACGACGACCTGTCCAAGCAAGCCGTCGCCTACCGTCAGATTTCGCTGCTGCTGCGCCGTCCGCCGGGCCGCGAAGCCTACCCGGGCGACGTGTTCTATCTCCACTCCCGTCTGCTGGAGCGCGCCGCGCGCATCAACGAAGAGGAAGTGGAAAAGCTGACCGGCGGCGCCGTGAAGGGCAAGACCGGTTCGCTGACCGCTCTGCCTATCATCGAAACCCAGGCCGGCGACGTTTCCGCGTTCGTTCCGACCAACGTGATTTCGATTACCGACGGCCAGATCTTCCTGGAAACCGACCTGTTCAACGCGGGCATCCGTCCGGCCATCAACGCCGGTATCTCGGTATCGCGCGTGGGCGGCGCCGCTCAGACCAAGGTGATCAAGAAGCTCGGCGGCGGTATCCGTCTGGCCCTGGCTCAGTATCGCGAGTTGGCTGCGTTCGCGCAGTTCGCCTCCGACCTGGACGAAGCCACCCGCAAGCAGCTGTCGCACGGTGAAGTGGTGACCGAACTGATGAAGCAAAAGCAGTTCTCCACCCTGTCCACCGCTGAAATGGCGCTGACCCTGTGGGCGGTGAACAAGGGCAGCTACGAAGACGTTCCGGTGAAGAAGGCTCTGGCTTTCGAAGCCGAGTTCCTGGCCAACGTGCGTGCCAACCACGCCGATGTGCTGCAGGCCGTGAACGCCTCCGGTGATCTGTCTGCCGACAACGAGAAGGTACTGGCCAAGGCGATGGAATCGTTCAAGGCTGGCTACAGCTTCAACTGAGCCTTAGACGATAAGTCGTTGCTAAAGAAAGGTTCAGGATATGGCAGTCGGTAAAGAGATTCTCACCAAGATCCGAAGCGTGCAAAACACGCAGAAGATCACCCGCGCTATGCAGATGGTGTCGACCTCGAAGATGCGCAAAACGCAAGAGCGTATGCGCGCTGCCCGTCCTTACGCCGAGAAGGTGCGCACGGTTATGGCGCACCTCGCTCAGGCGAATGCGGAACTGAGTCACCCCCTGCTTGCCCGTCGCGAGACGATCAAGCGCGCCGGCATCATCCTGGTTTCCTCCGACAAGGGCCTTTGCGGCGGCCTGAACGTGAACACGTTCAAGCGCTTCTTCGGCAAGGTCAAGGAACTGCAGGATCAGGGCGTCGAAGTCGACGTCTGCTGCCTGGGCCAAAAAGGCCTGGCGGCTGCCCAGCGCGCTCGTCTGAACGTCGTGGCCAGCGCGGTCCATCTCGGCGATGTGCCGAAGATGGAAAAACTGATTGGCCCGCTTACGGTTCTGTTCAATCAGTTCGCTGATGGCGAACTGGACGCGGTCTACATCGTGTACTCCAGCTTCGTGAACACCATGAAGCAGGAGCCGGCACTCGAACAGCTGCTTCCGCTGACCCCGCACCATATGGTGGTGGAGCATTCGCACTCGTGGGATTACCTGTACGAGCCGGATGCGCCGACGCTGATGGAATTCCTGGTGCGCCGTTATCTGGAATCGGTGGTGTATCAGGCTCTGGCCGAAAACATGGCCTCCGAGCAGGCCGCGCGGATGGTGGCGATGAAAGCCGCCACCGACAACGCGGGCAACACCATCAAGCAGCTGCGCCTGGTCTACAACAAGGCGCGTCAGGCGGCGATTACGACCGAGTTGTCGGAAATCGTGGCAGGTGCCGCGGCGGTGTAACCGTCAACGGAACTGTGAAAAGTTAAATTTAGGAAGCGATAATGAGCCAAGGCAAAATCGTACAAATCATTGGCGCGGTGATCGACGTGGAATTTCCGCGCGACGCCATGCCGAAGGTTTATGATGCCCTGAAGCTGGTAGACGCCGACCTGACGCTCGAAGTTCAGCAACAGCTGGGCGACGGCGTGGTCCGTACCATTGCAATGGGCAGCTCCGACGGTCTGAAGCGTGGCATGGCCGTAGCCAACACCGGCGCACCGATTTCGGTGCCGGTTGGCGCCGCCACCCTCGGCCGCATCATGGACGTGTTGGGCAACCCGGTGGATGAAGCCGGTCCGGTTGCCACCGACAAGCGTCGTGCCATTCACCAGTCGGCTCCGAAGTTTGACGAGCTGTCTGCCGCCACCGACCTGCTGGAAACCGGCATCAAGGTGATCGACCTGCTGTGCCCGTTCGCCAAGGGCGGCAAAGTGGGTCTGTTCGGTGGCGCCGGTGTGGGCAAGACCGTGAACATGATGGAGTTGATCAACAACATCGCCAAGGCCCACTCGGGTCTGTCCGTGTTCGCTGGCGTGGGTGAGCGTACCCGTGAAGGTAACGACTTCTACCACGAAATGAAGGACTCCAACGTTCTGGACAAGGTAGCGATGGTGTACGGTCAGATGAACGAGCCGCCGGGCAACCGTCTGCGCGTGGCCCTGACCGGCCTGACCATGGCCGAGCACTTCCGCGACGAGAAGGACGAAAACGGCAAGGGCCGCGACGTTCTCTTGTTCGTGGACAACATCTACCGCTACACCCTGGCCGGTACCGAAGTGTCCGCTCTGCTGGGCCGTATGCCGTCCGCCGTGGGCTACCAGCCGACGCTGGCCGAGGAAATGGGCCGCCTGCAAGAGCGTATTACCTCGACCAAGGATGGTTCCATTACCTCCATCCAGGCCGTATACGTTCCTGCAGATGACTTGACCGACCCGTCCCCGGCGACCACCTTCGCCCACTTGGACGCTACCGTGGTACTGTCGCGCGACATCGCCTCGCTGGGTATCTACCCGGCCGTGGACCCGCTCGACTCCACCTCGCGCCAGCTGGATCCGCTGGTGGTTGGCGACGAGCACTACTCCGTCGCCCGCGGCGTGCAGTCCACTCTGCAGCGCTACAAGGAACTGCGCGACATCATCGCGATTCTGGGCATGGACGAACTGTCCGAGGAAGACAAACTGGTCGTGGCTCGCGCCCGTAAGATCCAGCGCTTCCTGTCCCAGCCGTTCCACGTGGCCGAAGTATTTACCGGTTCCCCGGGCAAATACGTGCCGCTGCGTGAAACCATCAAGGGCTTCAAGGCCATTCTCGCTGGCGAATACGACCACCTGCCGGAACAAGCGTTCTACATGGTTGGCGCGATCGACGAAGCTGCCGAGAAAGCCAAGACCCTTAACTAAGGAGAGGGCGGATGTCCAAGATGCGTGTGGAAGTGGTTAGCACCGAGCAACTCATCTTCTCCGGCGAGGCGGAATTCGTCGTCGCGCCGGCTACCGAAGGCGAGATCGGCGTCTACCCGCAACACGTGCCGCTCCTGACCCGTATCAAGCCCGGCGTGCTTCGTCTGAAGGTGCCGGGCGCCAAGGAAGAAGTACTGGTGGCGGTGTCCGGCGGCATGATGGAAGTGCAGCCGAGCCTGATCACCGTGCTCGCCGATACGGCGATCCGCGGCGAGGATCTCGATGAGGCCCGCGCCAATGAGGCGAAACGCGCTGCCGAGGATGCCCTCAAGCACGCGACCGACGACATGAGCACGGCCAAAGCCCACGCCGCACTGGCGGTGGCGATTGCCGAGCTCAAGACGCTGGATTACCTCAAGAAGCGCGCTCACTGATTACGCGATGCGCAATCGTGTATAGTGCAAGGCTGCCACGCAAGTGGCAGCCTTTTTCATTTTTCGCCGACCTGTAAAACGGCTTTTTAGCCACGAAACCCTCAAAAAAGCACGAAATAGCCGCGGTGCTGCCCATGGGGCTTGCTCTGGCCCGCATGATTCGCGGCGCAGGCGGTTTGGCTGCGGCAAGCGTCGGTTTCGTGTGTTTTCGTGGATTTGGTGGCCAGATTATGGTTTTAGGATTTTTGATATGGACAGTCTGAATATCGTCATCCTTGCCGCCGGCAAGGGCAAGCGCATGTATTCCAGCATGCCCAAAGTATTGCACCCCATCGGCGGCGAGCCGATGCTGGCGCGCGTGATCCGCACCGCGCGTGGCCTGAATCCTTCCCGTCTGGTGGTGGTGTATGGCCATGGCGGCGATCAGGTGCGCGCGCGCATCGCGGACAACGACATCATCTGGGCCGAACAAACCGAGCAATTGGGCACCGGCCATGCGCTGAAAATGGCGCTGCCGCATTTGCCGGCCGATGGCAAGACCCTGGTGCTGTACGGCGATGTGCCGCTGACCAAGGCGGAAACGTTGCGTCGCCTGGCCGCTGCGGCTGGCGCCGGCATGGCCGTATTGACCGACGTGCTGGCGGACGCCAGCGGCTACGGCCGCATGGTGCGCGGCGCAGACGGCAAGCTCAAGGCCATCGTCGAGCATAAGGATTGCACGCCGGAACAGCTGGCCATCCGCGAGATCAACACCGGCATGATGGCGCTGCCCAATGCGCGTCTGGCCGGCTGGCTGAACGCGCTGAACAACGGCAATGCCCAGGGCGAATACTATCTGACCGACGTGCTGGAACTGGCGGTGAAAGACGGCGTGGCGGTGGAAAGCGCCAGCGTCGATGCCAGCTGGGAAGCCACCGGCGTCAACAACAAACTGCAGCTGGCCGAGCTGGAGCGTATCCTGCAAGCCAATCAGGCGCGCGCCTTGCTGGAAGCCGGCGTGACGCTGGCCGACCCGGCGCGCATCGATATCCGCGGCGAACTCAAGCATGGCATGGACGTCAGCATCGACGTCGGCTGCGTATTCGAAGGCGCGGTGGAGCTGGGCGATAACGTTGAAATCGGCGCGCACTGCGTGCTGAAGAATGTGCGTATCGCCGCAGGCGCCAAGATCGCCCCGTTCTCGCACCTGGAAGACGCGGTGGTCGGCGAGGCATGCAAGATAGGCCCCTACGCCCGCCTGCGCCCTGGCGCGGAACTGGCGGCCCACGTGCATATCGGCAACTTCGTCGAAGTGAAGAAGAGCAAGATAGGCGACGGCTCCAAGGTCAATCACCTGACTTATATCGGCGACGCCGAGATCGGCCGCAAGGTTAATGTCGGCGCCGGCTCCGTCACCTGCAATTACGACGGCGTCAACAAGTTCAAGACCATTATCGGCGACAACGTCTTCGTCGGCTCCGGCACGCTGATGGTGGCGCCGGTGACGCTGGAGCGCGATGCCACCATAGGCGCGGGTTCCGTGATCAGCAAGAATACGCCGGCCGGCGAGCTGACCGTGGCGCGCGCGCGCCAGGTGACCATTCCGGGTTGGAAGCGGCCAGAGAAGAAAAGCGGATAGCACTGAATAGCGCTATTTGAATTCGCGGCTGAAACCACCCCTGCGCCTCATCGTGTAGGAGCGGTTTCAGCCGCGAAGCTTTTGATGCGTTGTACGCGGATTGGACTCAGTCAAAGCCGCGCGGGAAGTTGCCGCCTCACCCGACAGCAAAGGGCTCGGTGACGGTGCCCTGATGAAACACCATCTGCCAGCGGCCGTCGCGGCAACGCCAGATGGAGCTGCGCAGGGCATGGCGCGGCGCGCTGGATGCCGGATCCCTTACCGATTTGTAGGTAATCTGCACCACGCCCTCTCCCAACTGCCGCGCCTGGAAGTCTTGCGCCTGAATCACAGGGCTTTCTTCTGTAGGCAAGCGCTCCATCACTTCGCTTTTGCCAAACGCGGCGCCCGATGCGCCAAATTCGAGAAAATCGTCAGCGATCAGGCTGTCCAGCATAGTGGCATCGCGCCGTATATCCGCCGTCAACAAAGCGGCTTCATTGGCCATCAGCTGCTGATAAACAGAGCTCAGATCCATCGTTTGGCCCTCTCCGGAAAAATCGATGTTTGAGATGAGTCAGAATATCTCTTTGTCATTGCCTTGGCAAGCCGGCGGCCTGGCTGGGTATAGTCTGCGGCCTGCTCAATTTATGGCCTGTCCATCGGTAAACGCTTGCCTGCTCGCCACTTCAGCTATATCATCGCAAAACTTTCGAAACGAAACTTAAGATGACAAAACGAAACACTCAGCAGCGACGCCATGCCATTGCCGCGCTGGTGCAGGAAAAAGGCGAAGTCAGCGTGGAAGAGCTGACCCAGCGTTTCGCCACATCGGAAGTCACCATCCGCAAGGACCTGGCCCTGCTGGAAACCGGCGGCTTGCTGCTGCGCCGTTACGGCGGCGCGGTGTCGCTGCCCAGCGAGATGGTGGCGGAGCCGGACGCGGATAAAGTTTCGAAGCGAAAGCAAGCCATCGCCCGCGCGGCGGCGGAACGGCTGCGCGACCACAACCGCGTCATCATCGACAGCGGCACCACCACCAGCGCGATGATTGCGCTATTGGGCAACAAGCGCGGCCTGGTGGTGATGACCAACTCGCTGAATGTGGCCGGCGCGCTGCGCGAGCTGGAAAACGAACCGATTCTGCTGATGACCGGCGGCACCTGGGACCCGCATTCCGAGTCGTTCCAGGGCCAGATCGCCGAGCAGGCGCTGCGCTCCTATGACTTCGACCAATTATTCATCGGCGCCGACGGCATAGACCTGGCGCGCGGCACCACCACCTTCAACGAACTGGTGGGCCTGTCCCGCGTGATGGCGGACGTGGCGCGCGAGGTGATCGTGATGGTGGAGTCGGAAAAGATAGGCCGCCGCATCCCCAATCTGGAGTTGCCCTGGGACAAGATCCACACCCTGGTGACTGACGACGGCCTGGCGCAAGACGCCAGAGACAGGATACAAGCGAAGGGCGTGACGCTGATTTGCGCGCCCATCATTCAAGACACGGCAAGGAGAAAGTAAATGTGCGGCATCGTTGGCGCCATCGCGCAGCGTAATATCGTTCCTATCCTGGTAGACGGCCTGAAGCGGCTGGAATACCGCGGCTATGACTCTGCCGGCGTGGCCGTGCTGGCCGGCGATGAAATCCGCCGCGTGCGCCGCGTCGGCCGCGTGGCCGAAATGGAAGGCGCCGCCGCCGAAGAAAACCTGCAGGGTTTCCTCGGCATCGGCCACACCCGCTGGGCCACTCACGGCGGCGTGACCGAATATAACGCCCACCCGCACATCTCCTTCGGCAAGATCGCGGTGGTGCACAATGGCATCATCGAAAACCACGAACAACAGCGCCTGCGCCTGAAGGACTTGGGCTACGCCTTCGAATCGCAAACCGACACCGAAGTGATCGCCCACCTGGTGCATCACTATTATCAAGCGGGCAGCAGCCTGTTCGACGCGGTGAAGCAAGCCACCCGCGAGCTGACCGGCGCTTACGCCATCGGCGTGATCGCCGTGGACCGCCCAGACGAACTGGTATGCGCCCGCATGGGCTGCCCGCTGCTGGTGGGCCTGGGCGAGGGCGAAAACTTCATCGCCTCCGACGTCTCCGCCATCCTGTCCGCCACCCGCCGCGTGATCTTCCTGGAAGAGGGCGACATCGGCCACCTCACCCGCGATGGCGTCAAGCTGATCGACAAGCACGACCAGCCCATCGAGCGCCCGGTACATCTGTCCGACGTGTCGCTGGCGTCCTTGGAGCTGGGCCCGTACAGCCACTTCATGCAGAAAGAAATCCACGAGCAGCCGAAAGCGCTGGCCGATACCATCGAAGCGGTGCAAGACGCCGGCTTCCATCCGGAACTGTTCGGCGCGGCCGCCGCCGCCATCCTGCCGCAGCTGGAAGGCGTGAAGATCCTGGCCTGCGGCACCAGCTACTACGCCGGCATGACCGCCAAATACTGGATCGAAAGCATCGCCGGCATCGCCTGCGACGTGGAAATCGCCAGCGAATACCGCTATCGCGACGCCTTCGCCAATCCCAAGCACTTGATCGTCACCATCTCCCAGTCCGGCGAAACGCTGGACACCATGGAGGCGCTGAAGTACGCCAAGGAGCTGGGCCACCAGTACGCGCTGTCCATCTGCAATGTGCGCGAATCCGCCATCCCGCGCGCCAGCGACCTGGTGTTCTACACCCGCGCCGGCGCCGAAATCGGCGTGGCCTCCACCAAGGCCTTCACCACCCAGCTGGTGGGCTTGTTCGCCCTGGCCGTGACCCTGGGCAAGACCCGCGGGCGCGTATCGGCCGAGATGGAAGCGCAATATCTGGACGAACTGCGCCACCTGCCGGGCAGCGTGCAGCACGCGCTGAACCTGGAGCCGCAGATCAAGGCTTGGTCCGAGCGCTTCGCCGCCAAGGACGATGCGCTATTCCTCGGCCGCGGCCTGCATTACCCCATCGCCCTGGAAGGCGCGCTGAAACTGAAGGAAATCTCCTACATCCACGCCGAAGCCTACCCGGCCGGCGAGCTGAAGCACGGCCCGCTGGCGCTGGTGGACGAAAACATGCCGGTGGTGGTGATCGCCCCCAACGACGCGCTGCTGGAAAAAGTGAAGTCGAACATGCAGGAAGTGCGCGCCCGCGGCGGCGAGCTGTTCGTGTTCGCCGACGCCGACAGCCATTTCAGCGAGTCCGACGGCGTGCACGTGATCCGCACCCCGCGCCACGTCGGCGTCCTCAGCCCCATCGTCCACACCATCCCGGTGCAGATGCTGGCTTACCACGTCGCGCTGTCGCGTGGCACGGATGTGGATAAGCCGCGCAACCTCGCAAAATCCGTCACGGTTGAGTGAGGCGGCTAGGGCTAATTGGCTAGAGCGAATAAAGTCCGTCGGATCCGAATAAAGTCCGTCGGATCCGAATAAAGTTAGTCGGAGTCTGACAACAGAGAAGGGGCCGCGGGCCCCTTCTTCTTTAGTTATGTCGTATCAATTCTTCAGATAATCGCTTTTCGGCCAAAGCGGACAAACCAGGCAAAGCTCGCGCTGGCCACTACTAACCCATACCCGACATCGGCGGTACCGGTTTGGGAACCCAGAAGCTGATGCTCGTACAATCGAGTAGCGAGGGTAATGTCTCCGCAGGCCTGTTTTCTCAATAGAGGTCGGCTGCCCTTATAGATCCAGGGAGCGTCGTCTTTCTACCGCTACATTGCAGTTGATCGTTGTCGGTACCTATGGCTTGGCTGCAATTTCACCCTCCGCCAAAAGCGCTGGCACTTTGCTCTCTGCGAACAACATCCGGATCAACCGTCCGAAACGGTTATCTTTCTCGGCTCTGGCGATACGCCGGCATGCTTCCAAGAAATTCATCCCTGCCTGGCCGAAGTTTTTCTCGTACACTTGGTTCTGCTCGAGAATTTCCAAACTTTTAAGTATGAAAAGCTTGAAATCACGGCCTTTTAACGTCCGCATCGCTGTCTCGAAATCATCGATCGTAGCGGCTCTCATTGCCGCCTCTTCCCTGCGTCCCCAGCCGCTGTTCTCAATAAGGTGCTTGATGGCATCGACGACGGTCGCACTATGAATTCGAGCATCGCGCGCATTGTCTATTGCAGCCTCAAGTTTGGGATGTAGTTGCTGATTGAACGGCGATCTCCCGAGTTCGGTCTTGTCGGAGATGGTCGCGAAGTGAGCCAACCAACCATCAGTCAAATCATTTTCAAGTTTGGCACCGCCAGGTAGATAGACCATCTGTTTTGCCAGGGCCGTGACAGTGTAGGCGTCAAGGTCGGCGACTCTGGCGATGAGCTTGACCGCATCCGCTACGAGATCGTTGTCATCGTAGTCTGTGATGCCCCAATTGAAATGTTCAAAGAATGCTTGCGCGAGATTTCTAGCTTCGGTGCGATTCTCGTTGTGTTGGTAGTCTTGGACGATGGCCTCAATCGCTTTTGCGTCGTGTCTTCCGTCACAAACGAAGGCGACAACCAGTTCTTCAAATTCGTCCGAAGAGTTGATCCCTAGTTTTGACAGCAGAACTTTCCATGCCGCTGGCGTTGAGTCCTCGTCTTTCTCCTTTGAAGCATCGTCCTTCTGCCCGAGATAGCGCTTCACAACGTCGCCAGAACCTCGGTTATAGCCTGCGACATACTCCAGAGTCGGCCCGTCCTTGATGGCTTTGTTTGCAAGAGCAGAAATGAGCACAATCGAAGGAACAGTTCGTGCTTGTATTGCAAGAGGCATGTCCCCAGTCGCACCGAGGAGACGAACCACAAGACGGTAAGCCTTACGAATGACTCGGATATTTGTGATCCCGCACGCGTCCACCGCAGTCCTGGCCATCGCGCGGTAAGGGCTATCCAAATTCGGAACCGCGATATCAAACGCCTCCCCAGGTGTTGGCGTGAAACGAAGTTCTTCTTCGACGACTTTCTCTCGGAACGCCGTCCAGAGCGCGCTGTCGGTAGGCGAGGAGAACTGGTCCGAGTTGAGAATCAAGAGGAATCGCGTACCGAAATTTTGAGAGTATTCGTCGACGAAGCCCAGAACCTCGTCAACTGATAACGCGGCGTGCTTGCGCTCGATGTCGTCGATGACTACGAATCGGTTACGCAAGGCGACAGGAACTGCTACCAGCGTAAGCTCGTCGATCGCTGAAAATCCCTGGTGGACTTTCTTCAAGGCGTCGGCGCAGACCTTCCAAGTCTTCATCAGACCTTCTGTCAACGAGCTGCTTTCTCCGCCTACTGGGAGCGCGCTTTGGATCACCTTAAGCTTGAGCTGATTGATGTCTTTCAAGCCAAAGAGAGATACGTAGCGCGCGCCTTTGATAATCGGGTCCTGCGACGCTTTGCGAATCTCGTTCCAGAGATGGGTTTTGCCGGTACCCCATGCTCCTACCAGCGCGAAGACCTTTAACTCAGCGTTGTAGATGAGCGAGATCAACTGCGTTTTAGATTGTTCGATCGTCATTTGCGGTGCTCAATGCTGAATCCAGCAGGCGCTCCTGCCAGTACGATGGGGGTGCATCACTGGCGCACTCGACCTGCCAGATCCTGTGAAGAATTTTCGAGACTCGAAGAAGACGCGCTGTCATTTCTCAATTTTGCACCAGCATTGGATTTGCTCGAGTTTATGGGCCGCCCCCTGAACTGTCGTTTTCGACCGGCAGAAAATGGCCGATAGCAGCCATGCTAGCACAAAGGCATGACCGGCTGCTTTGGCCGAGAACCAGTCGCCAGCCCTCCTTGGGCATCCTCCTTGTGCGGCGAGATTTGTGCTTGGGAGACGCGGGGAGTTGTGTCGTTGATCAATCGCTAGCAGAGGCCGCTCATGCTTGGTGCTGCTTTATAGAAAATTATGGGAAACCCATAATTATTGGTTTCCCATAATTTCCCATAAAACGATCGGCTGCAGTTGAGTGCGCCAGCCGGTTCATTCCTCTATCTGGCGCATGGGCAGATAGACGGTGACCGTCGTGCCCTTGCCTTCTGCGCTATCGATCTCGATGCGGCCATGGTGGCGGGCGACGATTTTGCTGACGATGTCCAGCCCCAGGCCGCTGCCCTCGCCGCTGCGTCGGGTGGTGAAAAAGGGCTCGAAGATTTTGTCGCGGATGGCGGCGGGAATGCCGTGGCCGGTATCGCTCATGGCAATGGCGATGTCATCGCCGGATTGCCGCACGGCGATGGTCAGGGTGCCCTTGCCGTTCATGGCTTGCAGCGCGTTGTGGGCCAGGTTGGTCCACACTTGGCCCAGCTCGTCCGGCAAGCAGGGGATGGGCGGGACATCCTCGTATTCGCGCAGCACCTCCACGCCCTGGCGCAGCTGGTGCTGATAGATGGTCAGCACGGTGTCTATGCTGTCGCGGACGTCGACTTCATGGAAGATGCCGCTGCTGTCGTGGCGCGAGAAGGACTTGAGCGCGTAGACGATTTTCCCCACCCGCTCTATCGCGGCCTCGATATTGGCGGCGTTGCCCAGCGCGATCGACATTTGCTGCGCGGTGTCGAGGATGAGATCGCGCGAGCCGTGCCGCAGGAGCGGCGTGTAGCGCGCGATGTCGCCCTGCAAGTGGCACTGCAGGAAGACTTCCGCCACCTGGCTGGCGTCGTCAATGCCCAGGGTCTCCAGCGCGCCCTGCAGGCTGCGGCGCAGGGCGCGCTGTTCCCGGCTGCTCAATCCTTGGCTGCCGGCCGGATGGCAGTGCGCCAGCAGGTCGGCGAAGCGCTCCCGCATGGCGTCGTCCAGGGTTGGCGCCAATTGCAGCAGCTGCTGCATGGCGCGGCGGGCCGCGAGCGCGCCGCTCTGATTGCTGGATTTGATGGCGCCGATGGGCGTGTTGATTTCGTGGGCGACATTGGCGATCAATTGCCCCAGGGACGCCATTTTTTCTTGCTGGATCATTTGCGCCTGGGCGTGCTTGAGCTCTTGCAGGGCGGCGGCGGTCTGCGCCTCGGCCGTTTGCGCGGCGTGGTAGGCGTCGCCATTGGCCAGCGCGATGGCGGCGTAGGCGCATAGCGTGCGGAAGATCATGCATTCGCGTTCGCCGAAAGCGCGCTGCTTGTCCGATTGAATGCTCATCACGCCCAGCGTTTGCTGGCCCACGATCAATGGCACGAACAGATTGGTCAGCATGCGCCGGGTGCCGGGCATGTGGCTGGGGCTGGGGGTGTCCGGGTCCCATTCGGTGAGGATCTCGCGCTGTTCGCGGATGGCGCGGGCGGAGTTGGAGTGCGGCAAGTCCAGCGGAATGGTGTCGTATGGCAGGGGCTTGCCGTCTTCTACGCTGAACACGCGGTTAAGCAGGCTGCCGTCGGCGCTCAGCCGGTATAGCGAGATATGCGGGCAATCCAGCAGCTCCGCGATATGGCGCTGCAAGGACTCGAATACATCGGTGGCGTTCAGCCTGGCGGTGATGTCGCGCCCGACATCGCCTAGCTGGCGCAGGATGTCGGCCGAAACGGCGAGTTCGGCATTGGCCGCTTGCAGCGCCAGCGTCTGCCGCTCCACTTCCTGGCTCAGCGCGCGCCGTTGCTTGTGCAGCACGGCCGTTCGCGCCCAGGCAAACAAATACAGCGCCAGCAGGGCCAGCAGCGCCAGCAGCATCAGGAACCATGAGGTTTGATACCAGGCGGTTTGCGCCGCGCGCTCCGCCGCCGGGCGCTGCCATTGCGCGGCTTGGTCGCTTGTCCGCAGATAGGGGCGATGGCTGACAGACGCCGCGCCATCGTGCCGCCGGGCCAAGACGGCATCCGGCCATGACGCGCCGGCCGAGGCGGGCCAGGCCGTCCCGCCATGCCAGATCAGCCAGCAGAGAAGCCATAGCCGCGCGGCCTGGCGGGCGGATTGAGTAAAGCGTCGACAAGCAGCCATGGGAGCGGGAAAGAGGGAGGCGTCTGCACGCCAGTATAGGCCCCGGCGCATGCGTTTGGCGCCCGATTTCCCGCCCAAACTGGCCTATTCTCAAGGCAGCCGGCTATCGCAAAGCAAGGAGGATGCCGTGGCCAATGAGGTGATTTTATGCGTCGATGACGATATTTCGGTGCTGAATGCCCTGCGGGCCCTGCTTTCGCAAAATCTGGACAGGCACCAATCCATCGAAATCGCTGAAAGCGCAGAAGAAGCGTTGGAACTGGTGGACGCATTGCGCGAGGAGGGGGAGGAGGTGCCGGTGGTGTTTGCCGACTACATCATGCCGGGCATGAAGGGCGACGAACTGCTGGCCGAGATACGGCAGCGACTGCCGGCGACCATGAACATCATGCTGACCGGGCAGAGCGATCTGATGGGGGTGAAGCGGGCCATCAACCAGGCCGGACTATACCGCTTCATCGAAAAACCATGGGACAACGACGATTTGGTGCTGACGCTGCAAACCGCGCTCAGGACCTATGCGCTGGATCGCAGCCTGAAGCAGCAGAATGAAGCGCTGCGCGAGCTGAACGCGTCGCTGGAGCAAACGGTGGCGGAGCGCACGCGCGAGCTGCAGGAGAAGAATATCGAGCTGGCGCGGCTGTCGGTGACGGACAAGCTGACCGGCTTGGCCAACCGCTTGTTTCTGGATCAGTCCCTGGAGACTTATTTTGCCGAGTCGCGCCGCCATGGCTCGGTGTTCTCCTTGATCCTGCTGGATGTGGACCACTTCAAGGGGGTCAACGATACCTGGGGCCATCCGGCCGGGGACCGGGTGCTCAAAGGCGTGGCGCAGGTGCTGGGCGACCGGGTGCGGCAAAGCGATGTCGCGGGGCGCTGGGGAGGGGAGGAGTTCCTGGTGATTTGCCCGCATACCGAGCGCGACGGCGCGTTGCGGGTGGCCGAATCCCTGCGCGAGGCCATCGCCGGGCATGCCTTTGCCGATGCGGGGCCGATCACCGCCAGCTTCGGCGTCGCCAGCTATCAAGCCGGCGACACCATCAGCCGGCTCGAAACCCGCGCCGACCAGGCCTTGTATCGCGCCAAGCAAGCCGGCCGTAATCGGGTGGAGGCGGGCTGAGGGCGGGTAAGGGCCATTCATGAGGCGCATTCCCTAGGCTCGCCCCTGCGCTTGTCGATACCCCCGGTGCTTTGCCCGACGAGCCGTTTGAATGCGGAATGGAAGGCGGCTTCCGAGCCGTAGCCTACGCTTTCGGCGACTTCCGCGATGCTTTTTCCTTCGCGCGGCGCCCGCCGCGGCCTATCCATTCATGACGGCGCCGGCCGGGGATGTGCCGGCTTATGAGGAGGCGCGGCGAGCGCTGTTCGCCGACGATGGCGAACAGTTGATGCGGCATATGGCATCCTGGCCGGCCGATATCCGCTGACACGTTTGGCGGCTGCCGTTTCCGGCTTAAGCAGGGGGCGGCTCAAGGGCTGTCCAGATAGCGCTTTTTCAGTTTGCCGACGAAGCCGTCCTTTTGCATGGCGTGCAGGGCGGCGCTAAGCCGCGTCAGCGTGTCAGGCGGGATTTGCGGGTGGCAGGCCAGGTAGAGATAACTGGTGGAGAATACGGCCACCTTGCGCAGCGGGCCCAGGTGCGCGTGCTTGGCGAGGTCGTGGGCGTGGTAGATGCCTGAGGCCCAGAAGTCGATATGGCCGGCCATCAGCTTGCGCAGGTTCAGCACGTCGTCCGAGGTGTATTCCAGCTTGTAACCGCGGTTTTGCAGATACAGCGCGACGGCATCGCCGCGGTAGCCGCCTATGCGATAGGGGCGCAGCGCCTGCATGTTCCGGATGGCGGCCGGGCTGCGCGGGCCGGCGAATACGGCCCAGTCGTTTTTCAGCAGCGGACCCACCCATTGGAACTGTTTTTCGCGCTCCGCATTGCGCGTGGTGGAGAACAGGCAGGCATGCTTGTCGCTTTGCGCCAGCCTATAGGCGCGCAGCCAGGGCATGACCTGCATGGTGTAGCTGAGGCCGGCGCGGCGGAAAGCCTCCGTGACCATTTCCGTGGAGATGCCGGTGATGCCGCCGTGGTCGTCTGGGTAGTTGAACGGCGGATCATCCTCGGTCAGCAGGCGTAGCGGCCGCCCTGCCGCAGCCGGCAGGGAGAACAGGGTCAGTGCGACTAGCAGCCAATCTCGCATTCGGATTCCCACCCCGGTCTCTCCTCCACGGCACCGTTACAGCATAGCAAACCGTCGCCATGGTCCGGCTTAGCCCGGGCGATGCACATCGTGGCTGACGAAGGGTTGGTCTGGCTGCGGCATGCGCAGCCATTCCGGGTGGGCCAGGCTGGACCGGATATCGGCCAGGCCGCTGTCCCAGTGCTCGCGCATGGCGCGGGCGCTGAACTGGTAGTCCTTGTAGTGGCCTTCGCAGGGCTTGTCCTGATAGATCAGGTGCAGCACGTTGAACAGGCGGTCGCAGGCCTGCTCGGCGGCGCGGCGGTAGGCCGGCGCGTCGCGCTGCGCCTCCGGCACCAGTTCCATCACCTCGCGCAGCATTTGGCGGAATTGCTGCGTTTCCTTCATATAGCCGGTGATCATGCGTGTGCGGCTGGAAAACTGGATGTCCTTTTGCCGCAGCGCCACCGTGGACAAGTCTTCCGGCAGCGCGCCGCGCGCGTTCCACAGGTCCACCTGGAACACCAGCGAGTGCTTGCGCGGCCGGGCCGTCAGCACCTGCTGCAGCGGGGTGTTGGACACCATGCCGCCGTCCCAGTAATGCTCGCCGTCTATCTCCACCGCCGGGAAACCGGGCGGCAACGCGCCGGATGCCATGAAGTGCTCGGGCCGCAGGCGCTGCCGGGTGTTGTCGAAATAGACGAAGTTGCCGCTTTTTACATTGACCGCGCCCACCGATACCCGCATTTCGCCGCTGTCGTTGAGGCGGTCGAAATCCACCAGGCGCTCCAGCGTGCTTTTCAGCGGCGCGGTGTCGTAGAAGCTGGCGGTGCCGCCGGCCGGAGCGCGCAGCGGCGAGCGCGGCACGAAGAAGCCGTTCTGGCCCTCGATCAGCGCGCGCCACGCCTCCAGCCCGTTCAGCCAGCCCTGCAGCGCCGGCGGCCATTCCGCGTCCACCAGATTGTGCGGGCTGGGCGGCAGCAGCGGCTGGCGGCTGATGGTGGACCAAAACTGTTGCAGCCGCTCCGCGCGCTGCTCCGGCGGATTGCCGGCGATGACGGCGGCGTTCAAGGCGCCGATGGAGATGCCGGCCACCCAGTTGGGATGCAGCTCAGCCTCGGCCAGCCCCTGGTAGACGCCGGCCTGGTAGGCGCCCAGCGCGCCGCCGCCCTGCAGCACCAGGGCCACCACCTGGTAGCGATGGTCCGGCGGCAAGGCCGGACTGCAGTGGATCCCGGCATCGGCGTGGCAGGCCGGATTGCGTTTTTCCAGCGCCATGGCCTCTCCTTATTGCATGTACCAGCCGTGGCTGACCACGATGGACTGGCCGGTCAGCGCGGCGCTGGGAAAGGCGGCCAGGAACAGCGCGGTCTGCGCCACGTCGTCCACCGTGGTGAACACGCCGTCCACTGTGTTGCCCAGCATCACGCGCTTGACCACTTCTTCCTCGCTGATGCCCAGCGCCTTGGCCTGCTCCGGAATCTGCTTGTCCACCAGCGGTGTGCGCACGAAGCCGGGGCAGATCACGTGCGAGCGCACATTGTGCGGCGCGCCTTCCTTGGCCAGCACGCGCGCCAGGCCCAGCAGGGCGTGCTTGGCGGCGACATAGGCCGATTTCAGCGGCGAGGCTTCGTGCGAGTGCACCGAGCCCATATAGATCACCACGCCGCCGCGATCGTCCTGGTACATATGCGGCAGCGCGGCCTTGGTGGTGAGAAAGGCGCCGTCCACGTGGATGGCCTGCATCTTTTTCCAGTCGGCAAAGCTGTAGTCGACGATGGGATTGACGATCTGGATGCCGGCGTTGGACACCAGGATGTCCAGCCGGCCGAAGGCGTCCACCACCTGCTGGGTGCCCTGGTTGACCGCGTCCTCGCTGGTGACGTCCATCGCCACGCCCATGGCCTTGCCGCCGCCGCTGACGATTTCGTCGGCGGTCTTGCGGGCGGCGTCCAGATTGATGTCGGCGATGGCCACCGCCGCGCCGGCGCGGGCGTAAACCAGGGCGATTTCCTTGCCGATGCCGCTGGCGGCGCCGGTGATCAGTGCGACTTTTCCGTTCAATTGCATGCGCGTCTCCTGTCGTTGCGGGAAGGGGAACTGCTGGCAAAACCGGGTGGCGGACAGGCGTCCGCCGGGCAAAGCGACTACCGGGTAGGCAAACGGGCGGGGTGGGGAGTTCCCCGGCTACGCAGGTCCATTCTAATGGCATTCTTGCGGCCTGGCGCGGATATCCTGCCGCGCCGGATGCGAAACCATGGGGGGCCGCGCGGCGATCCAGTAGGATGACGTTTGGTTATAAAGCGAACAAAACGGATTGGAGGTGTTGGGATGAAAGCCTTGGACAAAGCGCAGTGTGAAAAAACAATTCTTTCTCTTTTTACCGCAGGCCGCCATGTCCACACCCGAACACGATCCCTTCCGTTTCACCACCCTCGCCCACGCTGATCACGACTATCTCAGCCCGCTGTCGCGCACCAGAGCCGCGGGCTTGCTGCGCGGGCTGACCCAAGGCCTGTCCGCCTCGGACCTCATTCTCGACGCCGGCTGCGGCAAGGCCGCCTTGCTGCGCGACGCGCTGTCCATCTCGCCGGCGCGCGGTCTGGGCATCGATCTCAATCCGGCCTTTCTCGACGAGGCGCGCGCGGCCTTTCCCGACGCCTCCCGGCTAGCGCTGGTCAAGCGGCCGGTGCTGGAGCAGCCGCGCCCCCCGGCAGGCTATGCCGCCATGCTCTGCGTGGGCTCCTCCCAGGTTTTCGGCTCGTTCGACGACTGCCTGCGCATCGCTTTCGACTGGCTCAAGCCGGGCGGACGCCTGCTGTTGGGCGATTGCTATTGGAAAAAGCGCCCGGCGCCCGAGTTTTTGGCCGCCTTGGGCGGCGGCGAGGACGATTTCGGCACGCATGAGCAAAATGCCGCGCGGGCGCGGGCGCATGGATACCGCTTGCTGCAGGCCGCCATCTGCGGGGAAGAGGAATGGGACGCCTACGAGGACGGCTACTACAACGCGATGATGCGCTACCTGGCGCGGCATCCGCAGGCGCCGGAGCATGAGGCGTTTGCCGAGCGCATGCGCCGCTGGCGGCAAATTTATCTCAACTGGGGACGGGACACGCTGGGCTTCGGTTGCTACCTGCTGGAGCGGCCCTGAGCGTTGACGGCGCTTCGCGCCGCCGAGAGGGCGGCGTCAGTCCTTGGCGTCCAGATAAGCGGCGATGCGGCGGCGCAGCTGCTCGTCGCGGCTGCGGGCGATGGCGTTCCACAAGCAATCCGCCTGGCGGGGATGTTGGGCGGCGTATTGCCGCGAAAAGGGCAGGAAGTAGGGCTTGGTGCTGATCGGCGGCTCCAGCTTGCGGATGGGCAGGGACGGATGGTGCTGCAGATAAGCGTCGCCCAGCGATTCATGCACGGCGTAGGCGTCGATGCGCCGGTTGGCCAGCTTGTCGAAATTCTGCTCCACGCTGTTGGCGGTTTCGGCCGGAATGCCCATTTTCTGCAAGTCTTTATTGATGGACCAACCGGTATTGGTGCCGACGCTGCGCCGCAGGTTGGGCAACTGGCGGCCGTCCCAGCCCAGTTCGCTGTCTTTGCGGGCGTACAGCACATAGCTGAGCGTGGCCAGGCGGCGGGCCTCGTCCAGTTTGCCCGCTTTCATGGGATAGACGGCATAGGCGGCGCGCTCCGCGGAGTAGGAGAGCATCATCACGGCGTCGATATCGCCGCTTTCCAACTCTTTCAGCAGCCGCGCGCCTGGCAAGAGGCGGATGTCCAGAGCAAGGCCGCAGCTGCGGCTGACATCCTGCATCAGCTCCACCGACAGGCCGGGGTGGCGCGGGTTCAGCGTGGCGTCGCCCAGTTTGTACGGCGGAAAAGCCTGGTCGCCTATGCCCATGACCAGCGTTTCCGCTGGCGCGGCGGCGGCATAACAGGCCAGCAATAGCAGAGCGGAGAGTTTCATGCGGCGGCGTTTCCTGCGGTTTCCGTCAATGTAGTTCACTGGCGCCGTCGATGGCCAGCGCCGCCGCCAGATAGTCTCCTGGGCTGGCGTCGACTGCTTGGCCCGCTAGGCGGGATGGCCCTGCGTAGCAGTTTTTTGCAGACGCATGGCGGTGGCAAACCTCCCTCGCCGTGCATGACGCTGCGTCGGCCGCATTGCCGATCCGGACTTCGCCCCGGCCGGGGACGCCTGATTCATGTCTCTCCGCGCAGGTTACAATATCGGTTTCGCCCGCGCGGCGTTTTGTGGACAAGAGCAATGAGCGAAGAATTGAAGATGGAAGACCTGGTGCTGGGAGAGGGCAAGGAAGCCGTGCGCGGGGCCTTGATCACCACCCATTACACCGGCTGGCTGGAGGATGGCAGCAAGTTCGACTCCTCGGTCGACAAGGGGCGGCCCTTCCAGTGCGTGATCGGCACCGGCCGCGTGATCAAGGGCTGGGACCAGGGGATGATGGGCATGAAGGTGGGCGGCAAGCGCAAGCTGTGGGTGCCGGCGCACTTGGCTTATGGCGAGCGCCAGATCGGCGAACGCATTCCGGCGAATTCCAATCTGGTCTTCGAGATCGAGTTGCTGGAAGTGCTGACGCGCGACGATTGAGCGCGGCATGGCGTGCAACTAGCCTGGCCCCGCAAGGGGCTGTTGTTGTTTGCGGGGCATGGCGACGAAAAAAGCCCCGGCCACAAGGGCGCGGGGCAAGCTGGTGAAAACGGTGAAACGTTTAATGCGCCTGGCTGGTGTCCGCCACGCGGCCCGGTTTGGGCGCCAGCCAGATGGCGCAGGCGGCCACGATGAAGGATAGACCTGACAGCCAGAAGATTTGGTTGGTGGACAGCATGATGCTCTGCGTCTGCAGCGTGTGTTCTATGGTGCCCCAGGCCGCGCCGTCGGACAGGCCGCTTGAGGTCAGCGCGCGCAGCGCGTCGCCGCCGCTGTCCGCCATGCCGACCAGCTCTGCATGGTTGTAATTGGCCTTGTCGTCCCAGGCGGTGGTGACCAGCGAGGTGGCGAAGGCGCCGGACAGCGTGCGCATGAAGCTCATCAGGCCGGCCGCCGAGGCCACTTCCGCCGGCTCCACGCTGGCCAGGGCCAGGCCGGTCAGCGGCACGAAGAAGAACGGCATGCCCAGGCCCTGGAACAGCAGCGGCAGCGCCACCTGCCAGAAGCCCATGTCGGTGCTGGCGAAGCTGCGGTACAGGGTGACGCAGCCCAGCCACATCACGCCGCAAAACACCAGCTTGCGCGGGTCCAGCCGCGAGGACAGCTGGGCGGCGATAGGCGCCACCATCACCGCCAGCACGCCGCTCATCGCTGTGGCATAGCCGGCTTGGGTGGCGGTGTAGCCCATATAGCCCTGCAGCCACTGCGGCGTCAGCACGGTGGCGCCGAAGAACGATCCAAACGCCAGCGAAATGGTCAGCACGCTGGCCCAGAAGCCGCGGTGGCGGAACACTCTGAGGTCGACGATGGGTTGGGCCTCGGTCAGCTCCCAGATCAGGAAGGCGGCGAAGCCGATGACGGCCGTGATGGCCAGGCTGATGATGAAGGGCGAGCCGAACCAATCCAGCTCCTTGCCCTTGTCCAGCATCAGCTGCAGCGCCGCCACCCACAGCATCAGCAGCGCTAGGCCCGCCACGTCGATGCGCAGCTTGGCCGTCTGGCTCTGGTAGCGCTTGAGCAGGCTCCAGCCCAGGAAGCCGCAACCGAGGGCGATGGGCACGTTGATGTAGAAAATCCACGGCCAGCTGGCCTGGTCGCACAGGGTGCCGCCCAGGATGGGGCCCATGATGGGGGCCACCAGCGTGGTCATGCTCCACAAGCCTATCGCCGCGCCGGCCTTCTGCTTGGGGAAAATCTGCAGCAGCAGCGTTTGCGACATCGGCATCAGCGGGCCGCCGGCCAGGCCTTGCAGCACGCGGAACAGCACCAGCGTTTCCAGGGAGCCGGCCAAGCCGCACAGCATGGAGAACAGGCCGAACAGCAGCATGGAGCCGACGAACAGCCGCACGGTGCCGAAGCGCGCCGCCAGCCAGCCGGTCAGCGGCACGATGATGGCCTCGGCCACTGCGTAAGAGGTGATGACATAGGTGCCCTGGCTGGACGATACCGCCAGGCCGCCGGCGATATTGGGCACCGACACATTGGCGATGGTGGTGTCCAGTACCACCATGAAGTTGGCGGCGGCCAGCACCAGCGCCGCCAGCCACAGCATATTGCCGCTCAGCGGCCGCTGGATTTCTCCGGCCGTGGGATTCGCGCTAGACATGATGGCCTCACTCGCTGACGTCTATGGTGGCTTCCATCGACAGCCCCACCTGCAGCGGATGGGCCTTCAGTTCGGCCGGGTCCAGCGCGATGCGCACCGGCAGCCGCTGCACCACCTTGATCCAGTTGCCGGTGGCGTTTTGCGCCGGAATCATGGCGAAGGCCGAGCCGGAGCCGCCGGACAGGCCGGCCACCTTGCCGTGGTAGACCACCTTGCCGCCGTAGAGGTCGGCGGTCAGCGCCACCGGCTGGCCCACGCGCACCTTGTTCAGCTGCACTTCCTTGAAATTGGCGTCGACGTGGGCGTTTTGCAGCGGCACCACCGACAGCAGCGGCGTGCCGGCCTGCACCCGCTGGCCCACCTGGGCCTGGCGCTTGGCCACCACGCCGTCCACCTGGGCGCGGATCACCGTGCGCTGCAGGTCCAGCCTGGCTTGGTCGCGCTTGGCGCGCGCCAGCATGACTTCCGGGTTGCTGTCCACCGTGGTGTCGGCGGTCAGGGTCTGGTTGGCTTTCAGGCTGCCGACGGCGGCGCGGTAATTGGCGGCGCTTTGCTGGCTGGCGGCCTCGGCGGCCTTCAGATTGGCTTCTGCGGTGGCGTAGGCGTTTTGTGCGTTGCTGAGTTCCTCGCCGGACACCGAGCCGCTTTTGGCCAGGGCCTGGCGGCGCTGCAGGTCAAGCCGGGCGCGCGCCAGATCGGCGCGGGCGGCGGCCAGCTGCGCAGCGGCGCGGGCCTCGTCGGCGCCGCGGGCCTGGGCTTGGGCGCTCAAGCCTTCGTCGTTGGCGAAATAGCCCTTCACCCTGCGCTCGGCGCGGGCGAGGTCGGCCTCGGCCTGGGCCAGCGCCAGGCGGGCGTCGCTGTCATTCAGCACCACCAGCACGTCGCCGGCCTTCACCGGCTGGGTGTCGACGACTCTGACTTCCTTGATGGTGCCGGCTACTTCCGGCGTAACTTGGGCGATCTCGGCGGCGACATAGGCGTTGTCGGTGCTGACGTGATGCGAGCCGACCAGCGTCCAGTAGCCGCCGTAGGCGATGGCCGCCGCGGCGACGGCGCCGAACAGCAGGGTGAACAGCTTCTTGCGCTGCAGGGGTTTGCCGGCGGCGGCGGGCGCTTGGGAGGCCGGCAGGGCTTGTACGTTTTCGCTCATGGTGGGTAGTCCTAGTGTGGTTTGCCGGCGCCTCAGCGGGCGGGTTCGGTTTCTTGGTAGCCGCCGCCCAGGGCTTGGATCAGGGCGACATCCAGCGTGAAGCGCCGGGTTTCCAGCGCGGCCAGGCTGCGGCGGGCGGCGATCACGCCGTCTTCGGCGTTCAGCACGTCCAAGTAATTGGCCAGCCCGCCCTGGTAGCGGTTCTGGCTGACGCGGTAGGCTTCGTCCGCGGTTTGCAGCGCCAGCCGGCGCTGTTCCAGCTGCGGCGTCAGCGCGGCCTGGCTGCTCACGGCGTCCGCTGTTTCGCGCAGTGCCTGGCTCAAGGTCGCGTCGTAGCTGGCCACGGCGGCGTCGTAGTCGCCGCGCGCCGCGCGATACTGGCCCTGCAATTGGCCGCCGCGGAAGATGGGCAGGCTGATGGCCGGGCCGAAGCCGGCTATGCCGGAACCGGCCTTGTCGAACAATCCCAGCCCCAGCGACTGGGCGCCGGCATAGGCGGTGAGATTGACGTTGGGGTAGAACTGGGCCTGGGCCACGTCGATGCGCTTGGCCGCGGCCTCGGCGCGGAGACGGGCGGCCGCCAGATCCGGTCGGCGGCCCAGCAGCTCGGCCGCCAGCGTGTCCGGGAGCCGCTGTTCGCGAAACAAATTGGCGGCGGGGCGGGTGATGGCCAGGCCGCGGTCTGGCCCGGCGCCCATCAGCGCCGCCAGGCTATGGCGCTGCAGCGCGATGCTTTCGTCGGCGGCGGCCAGGTCGGCGCGGGCGGCGGCCTCGCGCGATTCGGCCTGGCGCACGCTGCCCAGCGTTTCCATGCCCTGCTGGCGCCGCTCGCGCAGCAGCGCCGCGGTATGGCCGCGCACGTCCAGCGCCTGGGCGGCGGCGTCGCGCTCGGCGAACAGCCGCGCCAGCTCGGCGTAGCCGGCGGCCAGCGAGGTGGTCAGCATCAGCCGCGCCTGGGCGGCGTCGGCGCGGGTGGCAGTCAGTTCGGAGGTGGCGGCGGCGACGGCGGCGCGGTTCTTGCCCCAGAAATCCAGCTCATAGCTGAAATCCAGCGCGGCGCGGCCGCTGGTGTTGAAGCCGGCCGGGGCGGGTTGGCCGTTGTTGTAGCTTTGTTTGGCGCGGCTGGCGGAGGCGTTCAGCTCCACGCCGGGCCATTGGGCGGCGCCGGCCTGCTGCGCCTGGCCCTCGGCGCGCTCGACGCGGGCGCGGGCGGCGGCCAGGTCCGGCGCCTGGCTCAGCGCCTCGTCCATCAGCCGGTCCAGCTGCGGGTCGCCGTACTTGCGCCACCATTGGGTGGCGGCCCATTGACCCTGCTGAAGGGGCAGGCTTTGCGATATCTGGTATTGTGGCAGCGGTTTGGCTTGCGGCGCCGGCCCCATATCGGGCGTCGTGGCGCAGCCGGCCAGCAAGGCCAGCGCCGCCAAGGGCGGAATCAGGCGGCGCGGCGGCAATGCGGAGCGGGGAATCCTCATAATCTCTATCCGGGTGTTTGTTTTAACTGTACGGTACGGTATAGTTATATTCCCGACCAAGGATATCGTCAAGTGAAGTTGAACTGAACGGTTCAGTTTAAGGGTGGGTATGCGTACAAAAAGCGAAAGCAAGCGGCAGGCGATCGTCGCCGCCGCGACCGAAGTGTTCCTGGAGCGCGGCTACGAAGCGGCGTCGATGTCGGAAATTTCCACGCGGGCCGGCGGCTCCAAGGCCACGCTGTATAACTACTTTTCGTCCAAGGAGGAGCTGTTCCTGGAAGTGATGGGCAGCCTGGCCGGCGAGATGTCCAAGGTGTATTTCAAGCTGGTGCCCGGCGGCGACCTGGCGGCCGTGCTGCAGGACTTCGGCGAGGCCTATCTGGACAATATGTTCAGCCCCGAGCTGCGCGCGCTGCGCGCCATCGTCATGGGCAGCGGCAGCCGATCGGAGGTGGGTAAGCTGTTCTACGAGAATGGCCCCAAAGTGGGCTGGGGCAAGCTGGCGGACTTCATGGCGGCGGAGATGCGGGCCGGCAGGCTGCGCGAAGCCGAGCCGTGGACGGCCGCCATGCACTTCCACGGCCTAGTGCACGCGGAATGCCAGGTGGCGATGATTACCGGCCTGGTGGATGAACTGGCGCCCAAAGAGAAACGTCCGGCCTGGGTGGCGTCGGCGGTGGCGATATTCTTGCGCGCCTATGGCGCGCAGGACAATGGCAAGTCTGCGTGAGACAATCCGGTCTTTCCTCCAAGCGAAAGACCAGCGCATGACGAGTCCCGACCTGTTTCCCTCCTTGCTCCGCTACAAGGCCTGGGCCGATGAGGAGTTGTACGCGAAGGTGGCGGAGCTGGACGGCGCCGCCCATCCCGACCGCCGCCATCTGGCCATCCGCATTCTCAACCACATACACGTGGTGGACCGGATTTTCCGCGGCAATCTGACTGGCCAGCCGCACGGCTACGCCGCCACCAATACGCCGGACACGCCGGAGCTGGCGGCGCTGCTGGCCGCCGCGCGCGAAACCGACGCCTGGTACATAGACTACGCGTCCGGCCTGTCCGAGGCGTCGCTGTCCGACGCGGTGGACTTCACCTTCACCGACGGCGACCCAGGCCGCATGAGCCGCGCAGAGATGCTGCTGCAGGTGGTCACCCACGGCGGCTACCACCGCGGCGCGGTGGGCAGGATCTTGGCAGACTGCGGCCTGCAGCCGCCGCGCGACATCTATACCCGCTATCTGCACGACAGCGAACCGGCGCGCCGGCAGGGCTGAGCCGGACAGTGTGGCAATTGTTCAACATGAAGTTATTTATTTGAAGATATTCATCTTGACGATGTATGTCCTTGTTACAATTGCCGCCGTAATTCCGGTGGTATGAGTTCAAGATCGCGGCAAGCGATTGATCCGACTCAGCATCGCCGGCTGCAGGCAGGCGCATGATGGCGAATGCGTGGACCGATTTTTCGTCCGCCTGCCTTTGTTCCGCCCGGCGAGCCAGCTTGCCGGGTTTGCATCCATTTATTCAGTCAGGAAGCCAGCAAGATGTTCAAGAACTGGTCGGTCAAACAGAAAATCCTGGTCAGCGTGGCGCTGATCCTGCTCGTCTCGCTGGCCATCACCGGCGCCGTATCCTCCAGCATGTTCAAGTCCGCATTGACCGAGCGGCTGGAACAACATGAGCTGAAGGCCACGGTGGAGGCGATACGCAACGAGCTGGATGCGTCGATTTCGCAGCCGCTGAGCCAGACCCGCCAGATGGCGGCCAATACCTATCTGCTGGACTGGACCGCCGCCGGCGAGCCGGAGTCCGGCATTCCCGCCTGGCAGCATTACGCCAAGGCGCTGATGCAGACCTCCGGCGCGGCCATCATCTCCTGGACTTCCGAAGCCACGCTGAACATTTATATCGACCACGGCACGGTCAAGGCCGATCCCAAGGGCAACGACAAGTGGCTGGCCGACTTCCTGGCCTCCGGCCGCGAGAGCCAGTTCACGCTGGGATCGGAAACCGGCAAGCAGCAGGTGATGATGTTCGTCAACGTGCTGGCCAACAAGAACCAGCCCGGCCACCGCGTCGTGGCGGCGCTGGGCTTCGACGTGACCCAGATGGCCGAGCGCGTGCGCAAGATGGCGGTGGGCGAGCATGGCCAGGTTTACGTGGTGGACGCCTCCGGCCAGGTGCGCCTGCACCGCGACCCGGCGCTGATGCAAAAGAAAACCATGCTGGCCGACCTGCCGGGCATGGCCGGCGTCGCGCCGCAGCTCTTGAACAAGACCGGTTTCAACCTGGTGCATTTCGACGGGCCGGACGGCCCGCGCCTGGCGGTTTCCAGCTATATGCCCAATGCGGATTGGTTCGCCGTGGTGGAAATGGACCCCAACGAGGTGTACGGCGCGGTGAGCCGCACCACGGCTTGGGTGATGGGCGTGGACCTGGTGGTGATGGCGCTGTCGCTGCTGTTGATCTGGTGGGTGTCCGGCTTCATCAGCCGCCCGCTGGTGGAACTGCGCAATGCCATGCGCTCGCTCAGCTCAGGCCAGGGCGACCTGACCCTGCGTCTGCCGGTGGCCAGCCGCGACGAAACCGGCCAGGTGGCCGAGGCCTTCAACCGCTTCATGGAGCAGTTGCGCGGCATGTTCCTGCAAGTGCGCGAGCAGAGCGGCCAGCTGCACCGCAGCGCCGGCGAGTTGACGCGCATGACGCAGAGCTTGTCCAAGGGCTCGCGCTATAACGCGGACCTCAGCGAAACCACCGCGGCCACCATCGAACAGCTGTCGGTCAGCGTCAGCCACATCGCCGGCAACTGCCACGGCACGGCCGAGGCGGTGCAGCAGGCCGGCGCGCTGTCCTCGCAAAGCGCGGAGGCGGTGGGCAAGGTCAGCGTGGAAATCGGCTCCGTCGCCGCGTCCATGGACGAGGTGAAGACGGTGATGGAAGAACTGGAGCGCCGTTCCGCCCAGGTGGGCAGCATCGCCGGCGTGATCAAGGACATCGCCGATCAGACCAATCTGTTGGCGCTGAACGCGGCCATCGAGGCGGCGCGCGCCGGCGAGCAGGGCCGCGGCTTCGCCGTGGTGGCGGACGAGGTGAGAAAGCTCGCCGAGCGCACCAGCCAGGCCACGGTGGAAATCGACGACATGGTCAGCGGCATGCAGCAGGGTTCCGGCCAGGCGCGCGAGCGTGTGGCGCAGACCTATGGCGCGGTGCAGGGCGGCGTGCAGTTGGCGGAAGCGGCGCAGCGCCAGATCGCCGAGATCCAGTCCAGCATGCAGCTGGTGGTGCGCCAGGCGGCGGAAATCCGCGACGCGGCCAGCGAGCAGTCCAAGGCGACCGAGGACATGGCGCGCACGGCGGAGCAGATGTCCAACCAGGCTTCGCAGTCCGACGCCGAAATCGGCCGCGCCAGCCAGGTGGTGGCGGATCTGGAGCAGCTGTCGCAGGCGCTGGAACAGGTGGTGGGGCGGTTCAAGCTTTAACCACCTGCACACAGCGTTTTGTGGGGAGCAGTGCGTTTGTGATGCGCCCCAGTCCCGTCAAGCCTGCCGCTGGGTGGCAGGCCCGAGGTTTTAAGCGGCTGCCTGTTTGAGCCCCGCGACGTTAGCACGGGGCGAGTTCAGCCGCGCCTCGGGCCTGACGGGACCCGGCGGGAAGCCGCAGGCCAGGCTTGCAGGGTGGCCTTTAGGGGTGGAGGGGATATTTGGCCACACAAATATCCCCTCCCTGCATGCCGGGCAGCCCCGGCATTGAAAATCATCATCCGCGAGGCGGATTCGAACAAAAAGCCGCTACGGTTAACCGTAGCGGCTTTTTCATTACCGGGATAAATTCAGTAACCCACAGTGAAGCGGCTGCGCGGATGCGCGCCCTTTTCCAGTTCATCGATCATGGCGACGGCGTAGTCTTGCACCGAGATGTGGCTGTTGCCTTCGGCGTCGACTAAGAGCTGGTCCTGGCCCAGACGAAACTGGCCGGTGCGCTCGCCCGGCTGCAGCATCGCCGACGGGCTCAGCAGCGTCCAGTTCAGCTCGGTCTCGGCGCGCAGCAGGTTCAACGCTTCGCGGGCGCCTAGGGCCGAAGCCTTCCATTGTTCCGGGAATTCCGGGGTGTCCACCAGTTGCACGCCGGGGGCCACTTCCAGGCTGCCGGCGCCGCCGACGACCAGCAGGCGCGGCGCTTGCGCGGCCTTGGCCGCGGCGATGACGGAGCGGATGCCCTTGACGTAGTAGTCGAATTGCTCGGCCTGGGCGTGGCCGCTGAAGGCGCTGATCACGGCATCGAAGCCCTTCAGCTGTTCGGCCAGCGCGGCGCTGTCCTGCACGTCAACCTTGGCGGCGTCCAGATTGGCCTGCGCCTCGATGCGTTCCGGGCGGGAAACCAGCGCGGTGACGCGGTGGCCGCGGGACAGGGCTTCGTTCAACAGGGCGGAACCGACATAGCCGCTGGCGCCGATCAGTGCGATTTTCATGGTGAGACTCCTTGCTTGGTATCGAATGGAAGCGCCGCGTCGCAGCGCTGATGAACGGCATGATGCGCTTTTGAATTGATTCGATAAACGGCTCAAACCATAATTGATTGTTATTGAAAAATTGACAGTTGAAATGGGACGAGGCGCAGAAAGCAATCTGGAGGGGCTGCAGGTCTTCGCGGCGGTGGCGGAGGCCGGCGGCTTCACCGCGGCCGCCGAGCGGCTGGGCATGACCAAGGCCAATGTCAGCCTGCAGGTGGGGCGGCTGGAGACGCAGCTGGGCAGCACGCTGTTCACCCGCACCACGCGACGGGTGAAGCTGACCGAGGCCGGCCAGGCCTTGTACCTGGACGCGCAGCCCGCGCTGGCGGCGCTGCGCGACGCGTTGCTGCAGGCCGGGCATGGCGCGGCGGAGCTCAGCGGCGTGCTGCGGCTGACCGCGCCGGTCAGCCATATGGCGGAATCGGTCGCCCCGGCGGCCACTCAATTCATCCGCCAGCACCCCGGCCTGCAGCTGGAATTGCACGCGGTGGACCGCATGGTGGACCTGGTGGCGGAAGGCATGGACCTGGGCATACGCCTGGGCACGCTGCGCGACTCCTCGCTGCGCGCGCTGAAGCTGGGCGAGTTCGCCCAGCAGCTGGTGGCGTCGCCGGCGTATCTGCGCGAGCGCGGCGCGCCCGGCCATCCGCGCGCGCTGACGGAACACGATTGGGTGGCGCTGACCCTGCTGAAGACGCCGCTGACCTGGCGTTTCTCCGGCGCGGACGGCGCGGAGGAGACGGTGCGGATGCGCGGGCGGATCAAGGTGGACTCCGGCGCGTCCTTGCGCGCGCTGCTGCTGGCCGGCGCCGGCCTATCGGTGATGGACTCCTTCAGCGTGCAGGAGGATTTGCGGCAGGGCAGGCTGGTCCATCTGCTGCCGCAATGGACCCTGCCCAAGGGCGGCGTCTACGCGGTGTTTCCGCCGGGCCGCCACGCGCCGGCCGCCGCGCGGGCTTTCGTCGAGTTCTACCGCGTGCTGTTGGCGCGGCCCTCGTGACTGGGCTGAAGACGATTCTCCGGCAGCGCCGCGGCCACGCGCGGCAGCACGAAGTCGATGAAGGTCTGGTACTTGCGCGACAGCGGCGTGCGGAAGGGATGGACTAAATAGATGGGCCAGTAGTCGCAGCACCACTCCGGCAGCACGCGCGCCAGCTCGCCGCGCGCCAGGTGCCGCTGCACGGAATAATCGGCCAGCAGGGTGATGCCGTGTCCGGCCAGCGCCAGCTCCGCGCGCAAGGGGTAGTGGTCCAGATAGAGCTGGGCGGCGATGGGCTGGCGCAACAGCTGCTCCCCCCTTTTCAGCAGCAAGCCGCCTTCTTGTTCGGACTCCATCACCAGCAGCCGGTGCGCGGCCAGGTCCGCGGGTTGGCGAATGGGCGCGTGGCGCGCCAGATAGGCCGGCGAGGCGTACAGATTTTCGCTGGCGTAGCCGGCCAGCCGCGCCACAAGGCTTTCGTCGTGCACCGTGTGGGAACGGGCCGAGCGCAGGCAGAAGTCCAGCACGTCGGCCACCGGGTCCTGCAGCCGGTTGTTCACCTGCAATGACAGTTTCAATTCCGGATAAACGGTGGCCATCTCGCTGAGCGCCGAGCCCAGCACGTATTGGGCCAGGGACGAAGTGGTGCTGATGGTCAGCGGGCCGGCCAGGCCGCTTTGCGTCTCGTCCACCGCCATGCGCGCCTGCGCTACCGTTTCCCGCAGCCGCGCCGCATGCGGCCGCAGCCTCTCGCCGGCCTCGGTCAGCGCCACCTTGCGCGTGCTGCGCAGCACCAGCGCCGCGCCCATTTCCCGCTCCAGCTCCTTGATGCGCGCGCTGACCAGGCTTTTATTGCAATCCAGCAAATCGGCCGCGGCGGTGAAGCTGCCGGCGCGCGCCAGCGCGTCGAAGGCCAGCAAGTTGTCGGGCGAGGGCATTGTTTTCATATCAGGACAATCAGTCTGGAATTGGCTATTTATCCCGCATAGTGTAGCCATTACTCTGGACCGCATCATCAACTTGTCATGAAAGGCGAGGCCGAAGATGCGTTATCTGTACCGTTTTTATCCCTGGTTGTTCCAGCGTGAAATCAGCCAATGCTGCCATTTCCAGCGCGGTCGTCATTGGGCGCAGGAGGCGCGGCGGGTCATTTTGTGAATGGAGGGCGATGAGAGCCGCGTGGCGGCATGTGATATGCTTTTGTAATTTCGGTTTGAGCATGGAAATATACGGCACCAGCTATTCGCGCGCCTTGCGGGCGTTGTGGATGGCTTGCGAAATGGAAGTGGAGTTTGTCCACCATCCCTTGGCGGTGGAACGCTGCGCGAAAGATCCAGACTATCTCTCCATCAACCCTGCCGGCACCATTCCGGCTTTAGTGGATGAAGGTTTCGTGCAGGGAGAATCGCTGGCGATCAATCTCTATCTGGCGCGCAAGCACGGCCGGCTGTGGCCGGAGGACGAGCAAGGCCAGGCTTTGTCGTTGCAGTGGTCGTTCTGGGGGCAGGCTTCGCTGGAGGCGCCCTATGTCAGCTGGATGGAGCATGGCCAGTGGCTGCCGGAAGCGCTGCGGGACGCGGCCGAGCAAAAGCGCGCCGCGCAAGCTTTGCAACGGCCGCTGGATAGGCTGGAACAGGCTCTGCGGGACCGGCCGTATTTGCTGGGCCATGCCTTCACGGTGGCGGACCTCAATGTGGCCGGCATATCAACGCGCCTGCCGCATGCGGTGAATGGTTGACAGCCGGATTACAAGCCGATAAGATGCGCCGCTCTGGAGGGATTCCCGAGCGGTCAAAGGGATCAGACTGTAAATCTGACGGCTCTGCCTTCGAAGGTTCGAATCCTTCTCCCTCCACCAGATTCAGCAAAAAGCCAGGCTTCACGCCTGGCTTTTTTGCGTTCGAGCCACGGCGGCGGGCATAATCGCCGGCACGGTTTAGCGGAGGAAGAAGATGAGCATGATCATTGCGGAATCGCGGGTGGAGGCCATGGTGGTGCATCGGGTGGGCAATCCGACGCGCGGCGAACCGCTGCAGCTGTCCGAGCGGACGACGGCGGTGGACGAGGCAGTGTCCGGCCTGCTGCTGGACGGCTATCTGAAGGGCATCGTGTCGGATCGCAAGAAGCACCAGTTTGTGCACGAGACCGATCTGAACCTGAACGAGGTCTACCATTACAGCCGCCAGTTCTTCCGCGGCGAAATCGACTTTCTGGAAGTGTCGCAGCGCATCGCCAAGCATTTGTACGGTCGCTCGCAGCACCCCAATATCAGCGCCGGCGACTTGCTGGTGATCCAGTTTGCCGGCCTGTCCGACGGCGATCGCGAAATCAAGGCGCTGGGCGTGTTCAAGTCCGAGATCCGCGACGACTTCCTCACCATCATCGAAGGCGGCGGCGTGTTCGACATCAGCCATGCTTCCGGCATCAATCCGCGTTTGATAGACAAGGGCGCGCTGATTCTGGAGCACGGTCCCACCGTGTACGCGGTGGACCGGCTGAGCCGCGAAGCCAAGTTCTGGCTAGACGATTTCCTGAAGGCGCTGCGGGTGCCGGACAAGGCGTCCAGCAGCAAGATGCTGGCCAGCGTGGTGGAGCAGCTGAGCAGCGAGATCGAAGACCCGATGCAGCAGGCGCGCTTCAAGGACGAGCTGCTGACCCTGGTGGAAAGCCAGCCGGAGGAGGTGCAGGCCAAGGCGCTGACCGCCGCCGCCGAGCGCTTCGTGCCGCGCGAGCAAGTGGAAGTGGCGCTGGGCAGCGCGGCGGAATCGTACGGCTTCGAGCTGGACGACGAGGCGCGGCTGCCGGCCAAGGGCATGGCCAAGCAACTGGAGAAGACGCTGTCGCGCTATGGCGTAGGCCATGGCATCAGCGTGTTGCTGCCTGCCGGCATTACCTTGAAGAACATCCAGTCGCAAAATGATGGCGAGGGCGGGCTGACGCTGACTTTGCACTTGAACAAGCGCGATCACTGATAGCGCCAAGCTTCCCGATATGACGGCGGCTGTCTGCGGACAGCCGCCGTTTTCGCATTCAGGGCGTGCTCAGCCACAATGCGACCAACGGCGCCAGGTTGAACACGAAGACCAGGATTTTGTAGAGGCCGATGCCGCCGTAGTTGAGCAGATCGAAGGCGGGCTCGGACAGGTGGAACCAACGGCTGTGCAGCCGGTACAGCCAGCTGCGGCGGAAATAAAAAACGCTGAACCAGAGGATCAGGATGGCGTAGTGGAAGGCTAGGCTGATCAGTAGCAGGCGTTCGATTTGGGCGGTGTCCATGGCAGGGCTCCTGCTGGGTTTGAGAATATCGGGCGATCAATTTACTTGGCATTGTCATGCATATAGCATGGCGAGGCATGCCTTGAACTCGAATCCCGCGGCGCGGCATTGGCATGCGTGTCGGTCCGCAAGCCTGAAAAGCGAATCACGATGCATTGGTATTTCTCAGTCTTGTCCAAGTACGCGGTGTTCGGCGGGCGAGCGCGGCGGCAGGAGTATTGGTATTTCGCGCTGACCAATCTGATCATCAGTCTTATGCTTTTGGTCATTCAGCACCGCGTGCTGGGCGATCCGCGCGAGTGGCTGACAAATATGTACTCGCTGGCGATCTTCCTGCCGTCTGTAGCCGTCTCCGTGCGCCGTTTGCACGATATCGGCCGCAGCGGCTGGTGGCTGTGGATCATGTTCATTCCTGTGGTCGGCGTCCTCATCTTGCTGATGTTTCACTGCCAGGATAGCCAAGCGGGCGGCAATCAGTATGGTCCCTCGCCAAAAGGCGCGTGAGTGGCTAGCCCAATATGCGAAAAACCCGCCAATCGGCGGGCTTTGTCTTGAGGGCGATGCGCGGCTTATGCCTGCAGCGCCAGCGTGCCGCTGCGGCCGGGGATTTCGCCCATGACGACGCGGCCCTTGGGCAGCGCGGCGGCGTCCAGGCTGTGGAACAGGTCTATGCAACTGACTAACTCATAGCCCTGACGCTTCCAGCCGGCGAGCAGACGGTCGAAGGTGTCCATCAGCCGCATGCCTTCCAGCTCCGCGTGCAGGGTGTAGACGTGGCCGGTTTCCGGCGCGGTTTCAGTCAGTTTCAGCAGATGCTCGTGCACATTGTCGTTGCTCAAGCCATCCAGGCCTATCAGCTCGTCCAGCGTCGGCAAGGTGGTGGGCAGCTGCGGCACGCCCAGCGGTTGGCCGGCGGCGTCCACCGGCTGGAAGGCATGCGTGCCGCGGCCATCGGACGCGTAGACCATGCCCAGCTCTTTCTGGTAAGCCAGCGCGGCGTCGTTGATTTGCCAGCCGGCCGCGCCGTGGGTGCGCGCCGGTTCACCGAAGATTTCGCGGAAGCGGTCGGCGGCTTTTTTCATTTCGGCGCGGGTCCAGGCCGCATCCTTGCCGGCTACGTAATCTTGCCACTTGATGTGGTCCCAGCAGTGGATGCCCACCTCGAAGCCGGCGTCGCGCACGCCGCGCAGCAAGGCCGCCTCGCGCTTGCCGATGTCCGGCCCCGGCAGCACGGTGCCGTACAGCAGGGTGCGGATGCCGTAGTGCTCCACCACCGAGGTGCGCGACACTTTGGACAAAAAGCCGGGACGGAACACGCGCTTGATGGCGCGGCCGGTGTGGTCCGGGCCCAGGCTGAACAAAAAGGTGGCGCCGGCCTGGTGGCGCTTCAAAATCTCCATCAGCCGCGGCACGCCCTCGCGGGTGCCGCGCCAGGTGTCGACGTCTATCTTCAGTGCGAGTTTTTTCATGGTGTCATCGTAGGGCGGAAGCCCGGCCTGGCCGGGCGTTCCGCCAAGTTCCTGGCAGAGTGGGGCGGGCAAGTCATGGATGCGCCCACGCCGGCTCGCCATGGAGATTGGATGTTTCCGCGTGGGCAAGCCAGCTTGCCCGCCCTACGGTGTTTGGCAGCGAGTTTACCGCTTTGCCGCCGCCAGCGCCTCGTTGATGAAGCCGCTCTTGGCCTCGGCATAGCCGGCGCGGTCGTCGCCGTATTGCTCGGCCAATTGTTGCTTCAGCGCGGCGTAGCGTTCCCGTAACGTGGAATCGGCGCGCAGCGCGTCGCGGAACCGCAGCTTGTCGCGCCAAAAGTCCGAATCCAGCGCCACGGCATGCAAATGAACCTGGCGCGGCGGCAGGGCGGGCAGGGTGAAGTAATGCCGCTCCGGCATGGCGGCCGCCATGTGCGGCTGATGGTGAAATCCCGCTGCGGACAGCGCCGGGAAATAGGGTTCCAGATCGCTCAGCCGCGGCAGGCCCAGCAGGATGTCGATGACGGGCTTGGCGGGCAGGCCCGGCACGGCGGTGCTGCCGATGTGCTCGATGACGGCTTGATCGGCCAGCGCGCCCAGCGCGGCGCGGAGTGTCGCCGCTTCGGCGGCGAAGCGTTGCGGCCAGGCGGGGTGGTAGGGCTGGATCTCGATAGTACGGGCCATGGCTTGCCGGTAGGGTGGAAGCCCCAAAGGGGCGTTCCGCCATCAGAGGAAGCTTGTTTACTTAGGCGGGACCGCCCCTCTCCCCAACCCCTCTCCCACGAGGGGAGAGGGGCTATGGGGCAGCTCCGTAGCGCGGGTTGGCCTTGCGACCAAGCCATGCGACACGTGGTCGGCGCGCAGCGGAACACCCGGCAGCGCCGGGCTTCCGCCCTACGGCAGTTGGGGATTACTCGGACAGGTCGCGGCTGGCGGCGACTTGGTCGCGGTAGTAGTCGTAAATGCCCTTGAGCGCGTCGGCCATGGTCACGCTCGGCTTCCAGTCCAGGTCGGCCATGGTGTTGTCGATCTTGGGCACGCGGTTTTGCACGTCCTGGTAGCCCTTGCCGTAATACTGGCCGGAGGTGGTTTCCACTACTTGCACCTTGTCGGCGTTGAGCTGGTATTCCGGGTAGACGCGAGCCAGATCGATCATCATCTGCGACAGTTCGCGGATGGAGTAGTTATTGCTCGGGTTGCCGATGTTGTAGATCTGGCCGGTGGCTTTGCCGTCCTGGTTTTCGATGATCTTCATCAGCGCGGCGATGCCGTCGTCCACATAGGTGAAGGCGCGCTTCTGATGGCCGCCGTCCACCAGCTTGATGGTCTCGCCGCGCACGATGTGGCCCAGGAACTGGGTGATCACGCGGCTGGAGCCTTCCTTCGGCGTGTTGATGTTGTCCAGGCCGCCGCCGATCCAGTTGAACGGGCGGAACAGGGTGTAGTTCAGGCCTTCTTGCATGCCGTAGGCGTGGATCACGCGGTCCATCAGCTGCTTGGAGCAAGAGTAGATCCAGCGCGGCTTGTTGATCGGGCCGCAGATCAGCTCGGAGTTTTCCGGGTCGAACTCTTCGTCATGGCACATGCCGTAGACTTCCGAGGTGGACGGGAACACCAGGTGCTTCTTGTACTTCACGCACTGGCGCACGATGGGCAGATTGGCTTCGAAGTCCAGCTCGAACACGCGCAGCGGGTTGTTCACATAGGTGGACGGGGTGGCGATGGCCACCAGCGGCAGGATCACATCGCACTTCTTGACGTGGTACTCGATCCACTCCTTGTTGATGGTGATGTCGCCTTCGAAGAAGTGGAAGCGGGGGTGGTCTTTCCATTCGGCCACGCGATCGTCCTGCATGTCCATGCCGTAGACCTCCCAATCGGTGGTCTCGATGATGCGCTTGGTCAGGTGGTGGCCGATGAAGCCGTTCACGCCCAGGATCAGTACTTTTTTCATTGGATGTCCTCACTCGCCCGCAGGCGGAATAATCGAATTCTTTTACAAGGCCAACGCGTCGGCTTCGACGCGGGCCGCGAAGTTGTCGGCGGTCAGCGGCTGGCCGTCCAGTTCCGCCTCCAGCACCGCCAGGCGGCCGCCGTCGGCGCAACGCAGCCACAGCCGGCCTTCGGCGTTGTATAACTCGGCGCGCTCGCTAGCTTCCGTCGTGCCGGCGCGCAGCGTTTTCCACAATAGCAGGCGGCCGGCCGATGTATCGGCAAAGGCGCCGGGGAAGGGCCGCGTCAGCGCGCGCGTGAAGTTGTGCAGTTGCGCCGCAGTGGCGTGTCCGTCGATGCGGCCGTCTTCCGGCTTGCGGCCGCCAAAATAAGCGCCCAGGCTCAGGTCTTGCTGAAGATGCGGCGCGCTGCCGTCCAGCAGGCCGGGCAGGCTGCGCCACAGCACCATTTCCGCGGCGACGGTGACTTTGGCGAACACTTCGTCGGCGCTGTCGTCCGGCAGGATGGGCACCGCCATCTGGTCGACGATGGGGCCGTTGTCCGGCTTGACGTTCATCTGGTGCAGCGTGGCGCCGGTTTCTGCCTCGCCATGGATGATGGCCCAGTTGATCGGCACCCGGCCGCGGTACTTGGGCAGCAGCGAGCCGTGCATATTGTAAGCGCCGCGTTTGACCGCTTCCAGCAGCGGCGCCTTCAGCATGTGGCGGTAGTAAAACGAGAACAGGAAATCCGCCTGGCAGGCTTGGACCCGCTCCACCACTTCCGGCGCGTTCGGGTCGTCCGGCGTGATGCAGGCGATGCCGTGCTCGCGCGCCACTTGGGCCACGCTGGCGAACCAGATGTTCTCGTTGGGGTTGTCCTGGTGGGTCACCACCAGCGCCACGTCCACCCCGCGGCCGATCAAAGCCTTCAGGCAGCGCACGCCGACGTTGTGGTAGGCGAAAACGACGGCGCGGCTCATGCCTGCTCCTCTTTTTGTTCCAGCACCGCCTGGATCACATAGCGCGGGCGGGCGCGGACTTCTTGATAGATGCGGCCGATGTATTCGCCCAACAGGCCGATGCCGAACAGCGCGATGCCGATCATGAAGAACGCGATGGCGAACAGCGTGAACAGGCCGCCTTCCTCCGGCCCCAGGATCAGCCGGCGCAGCGCCATATAGACCACCAGCAGGCCGGAACCGGCGGACACCGCCATGCCCATCAGCGAGAACCACTGCAGCGGCACCAGCGAGAAGCCGGTCATCAGGTCGAAGTTCAGCCGGATCAGGCTGTACAGCGAGTACTTGGATTCGCCGGCGAAACGCTCTTCATGGCCGACGATCACTTCGGTCGGGTTCTGCGCGAACTGGTAGGCCAGCGCCGGGATGAAGGTGTGCAGCTCGTTGCATTGATTGATGGTGTCGATGATGCGGCGGCTGTAGGCGCGCATCATGCAGCCCTGGTCGGTCATCTTGATGCGGGTCAGCTTCTCGCGCAGGCGGTTCATCGCCCGGCTGGCCACATGGCGCCACAGGCTGTCGTTGCGCTGGCGGCGAATGGAGCCGACGTAGTCGTGGCCCTTGTCCATCTCGGCCAGCAGCACGGCGATGTCTTCCGGCGGATTCTGCAGGTCGGCGTCCAGCGTCACCACGCGCTCGCCGCGGCTGTGCTCGAAACCGGCCAGGATGGCGCGGTGCTGGCCGAAGTTGCCGTTGAACAGCACCACGCGCGTGACGTCCGGCCGCAGGGCGAACTGGTCCGCCAGCATGGCGGCGCTCTTGTCGCGGCTGCCGTCGTTGACGAACACGATCTCATAGCGGACGTTCAGCGCGTCCAGCGCCGGGTACAGGCGGTCGAACAAGGCCTGCAGCACGTCCTGCTCGTTGTAGACCGGGATGACGACGGAAAGGTGGATGGCGGTATTCATGTGTCTCAGTGTAAAACGGCGCGCAGCACGGCGCTGAAGGTTTGGCAGACGCGCAGCACGTCTTGGTCTTTCATCGTCGGGAACAGCGGCAGCGTGACGGTGCGCGCGCCGATGTCTTCGGCTACCGGGAAGTGGCCTTCGCTATAGCCTTTTTCACGGAACAGCGTGAACAGGTGCATGGCCGGGTAGTGGACGCCGACGCCGATGTGCTCGGCCTTCATGCGGGCGATGAACTCGCCGCGGCTGATGCGCATCCGCTCCAGCGGCAGCAGCGGCTGGAACATGTGCCAGTTGCTCTGCGCAAAGTCTGCCGGCGGCAGCGCGCAGCCCAGCTCGCGGTTGAAGTGCTGGAAATACAACTGGGCCAGTTCACGGCGGCGCGCGTTGAAGCCGTCCAGCTTTTTCAATTGGCCCAGGCCGATGGCGGCGGCGATGTCGGTGAGGTTGGCCTTGCCGCCCAGCACGTCCACATCCATGGTGCCGTCGGCGAAGCGGGTAACGCCCTGCAGCCGCAGCTTCTCGAACAGGCGGGCTTCTTCCGCGTTGTTCAGCACCAGGCAGCCGCCTTCGCCGCTGGTCATGTTCTTATTGGCGTGGAAGCTGAACGACACCAGATCGCCGAAACTGCCGATGCGCTGGCCATTCCAGTTGGCGCCCATGGACTGCGCCGCGTCTTCCACCACGCGTAGCTTGTGGCGGCGGGCGATGTCGTAGAGGCGGTCGCGGTCCACCGGCAGACCGGCTAGGTCCACCGGGATGATGGCGCGGGTGCGCGGTGTGATCGCCGCTTCCAGCTTGGACAAGTCGATATTGCGCGTGGCCGGATCGGCGTCGACGAAAACCGGCGCGGCGCCCACTTTCAGTATCACGTTGGCGGTGGCGATCCAGCTCAGCGGGCAGGTGATGACTTCATCGCCGGGGCCGACGCCGGCGATCTGCAGCGCCATTTCCAGCGCGGCGGTGGCGGACGCCACCAGGCGCACCGGGCGGCCGCCGCAGAAGGCGGACAGCTCCGCTTCCAGCTGTTGGCAGCGCGGGCCGGTGGTGATCCAGCCGGAGCGCAATACCTCGCCGACGGCGGCGATGGTGTCCTCGTCTATGGACGGACGGGTAAACGGCAGAAAATCCATAAGCGTCTTTTCAAAACCTTTTTGTATGGCCACGAAAACCGCGAAATGACACCAAACTCCATGGCGGCACGGCCAGCGGTTTCGTGCCGCGGCGCGTCTAGTCCTTTGAGTAAGGGCGAAGCCTTAAGGCTTCCCGACGGGGCTTTTCGCGTCCTCTCGTGGTTTCGCGGCAAAAATTTCAGCTGCGCGCGACCAGCACCACGCCGACGATGATGACGGCGATGCCGATCAGCTTCTGCGCGGTGAGAGCCTCGCCGAACATCCAGTAGGCCAGCAGCGCGTTGACGACGTAACCGATGGACAGCATGGGGTAGGCCACGCTGACCTCGACGCGCGACAGCGCCATGATCCATACCACCACGCTGACGGCGTAGCAGGACAGGCCGCCGATGATGGGCAGATTGGTGGCCAGTGACCAACCTATCGGCCAGGCGTTGGCCAAAGAGAAGTCGAAGTGGCCGATCTGGCGCACGCCGGCCTTCAGGCACAGCTGGGCGGCGGCGTTCAGCAGCACGCCGAACAATATCAATCCAAATTCAATCAGTTTCATATCGCTATCTTGGTCAGCCATGAAATCCACGAAACCACACGAAGCCAGCTCTTTAGCCGCTGCGTTGAGTTCGTGGGTTGCATGGCGAAAGTCTTATTGAGCGGGCTAAGGCTTCACCACCACCATGCGCCGCGGGTCCTGGTAGACCACCTTCATCGGCAGGCCCTGTTTCTGCAAAACGCGGTAGGTGTCGTCGCCCAGCATGGCCACCGCCTTGGGCGCGGCGCGCCAGCGCGCCTCGAACTGCTCGATATGCGGCAGCCAGCGTTGCGGCTCCTGGCCCTCGCCGAATTCGAACTCGTCGACGAAGTCCACCAGCGTCACCGGCCGGCCCGCGTAGTACGGGAAGGTCTGATCGTAATAGCGCACGGAGTAGAGTTCGCTGTCCGGCGTCAGGTAGGGGCGGATCTGGGCGACGATTTCCTTGCTGCCCTTGAGCCGGCCATAGCTGTCATGGCCGCAGGCGGCCAGGGTGACGGCGGCCAGGCTGGCGAAGGAGAGGGCGGCCACGGCGGCCAATAGTTGCTGCCGTCCCAGCGCGCGCCAGGCGAAGGCCGCGCCCAGCAGGAACACTGCCGCGGCGGCCGCGATGAAGCGGGCGAAGGGCAGGATCACGTCCAGCGGCGAGTCGGCATTGGCGAAACGGCCGGCGAAAGGCCAGGCGGCCAGCAGGGCCAGCCACAGCAGGGCAGGCAGCAGGATGTGTTTCTTCAGTTCGGCCGGCGCCATGCGGCCTAGGCTGTGCGCCAGCATCAGCGCCAGCGCCGGGAACATCGGCAGGATGTAGGACGGCAGCTTGGAGTGGGACTTGCTGAAGAAGGCGAAGATGAACACGCACCAGATCAGCAGCAGACGGCCGACGCGCAGGCCGGCGGCGCGGTCCGCCCAGGCGTCCTTGACAATGCGCGGCAGCAGCGTGGTCCACGGCAAGAGGCCCAGGATCAGATACGGCACGAAATACCACGGCGCGCCGGTGCGCTTGTGCTCGGTGGTGAGGAAGCGTTCGAAGTGCTCGCGGATGAAGAAGAAATGGGCGAAGTCCGGGTTGCGCTCCGACACCAGCACGAACCACGGCGCGCTCAGCAGGAAGAACAGCGCCAGGCCGCTGAGCCAGTGCATGCGCTTCCAGAAGGCCCATTGCCAATTGACCAGGCTGTACAGCACCAGGGTGGCGCCGGGAATCAACAGGCCGATCAGGCCCTTGCTGAGCGTGGCGCCGGCCATGGCGGCCCATACCAGCCACATCGCCCAGCGGGTTTCGGCGCGGCTGGCATCTTCGCGCTGCGCCAGCAGGAAGCCGCACAGGGCGACGGTGAGAAAGAAGCTGACGCCCATGTCCAGCGACAGGAAATGGCTGTTGGCGACGATCCAGGCCATGCCGCCGGCGGTCAAGGCCGCATAGCGGCCCGCCTCTACGCCCCATAGCCGGCGCGCGGTCAGCGCCACCGCAGCCACGCTGAGAAAGCCGGTCAGTCCTGGCCAGAAACGGGCGGCGAACTCATTCACGCCGAAGACGGCGAAGCTGAGCGCGCCCATCCAGTACTGCAGGATGGGTTTTTCGAAATAGAGCAGGCCGTTCAGCCGCGGGGTGATCCAGTCATTGCTGTGCAGCATGAACAGCGAAATGGTGGCGTAGCGGCCCTCGTCGGCGTGGATCAGCCCGCGGTAGCCCAGGCTGCCGAACCAGATCAGCGCGAACAGCAGCCACAGCGCCGTTTCCAGCGCCCGCGGCAGGGCGGTGGCCTTGGTGTTTTGCATCGGTCTTCCGGAATCTTGGGTCGAAAATCGGTTAAAAGAACGAACAGGCTAGGATACCCGATCCCGCCGTCGCTGTGCGTTGCCCGTTTGTAACCGGCCGACGCTCACACCCAATCGCGCGGCGGCAGGAAGTCGGTGTAGAGCTTGTCTTCCGCGCTGCCTGGCTCCGGCTGATAGCCGTATTCCCAGCGCGCCAGCGGCGGCATGGACATCAGGATGGATTCGGTGCGGCCGCCCGACTGCAAGCCGAACAATGTGCCGCGGTCCCAGACCAGGTTGAATTCGACGTAGCGGCCGCGGCGATAGAGCTGGAACTGGCGCTCGCGCGCGCCCCAGGCGGCGTCCTTGCGCTTGTCCACGATGGGCAGGTAGGCATCCAGGTAGCCGTTGCCGACGGCCCGCATGAAGTCGAAGCTGCGCTCGAAGCCCCATTCGTTGAGATCGTCGAAGAACAGGCCGCCGATGCCGCGCGCCTCCTGACGATGCTTGAGATAGAAATACTCGTCGCACCATTGCTTGTAGCGCGGATAGACCGCGTCGCCGAAGGGCGCGCACAGGTCGCGCGCCACCGTGTGCCAGTGCACGGCGTCTTCGTGTCGCGGGTAGAACGGCGTCAGATCGAAGCCGCCGCCAAACCACCAAACCGGCGCCTCGCCCTCTTTCTCCGCCAGGAAGAAGCGCACATTGGCGTGGCTGGTGGGCACATGCGGATTGTGCGGATGGATCACCAGCGACACGCCCATGGCCTCAAAGCTGCGGCCGGCCAGCTCCGGCCTATGCGCGGTGGCGGAGGCGGGCAGCGCGCCGCCATGCACGTGGGAGAAGTTGACGCCGGCCTGCTCGAACACGGCGCCGTCCGTGAGCACGCGGCTGCGCCCGCCGCCGCCGGCCTCGCGCTGCCAGGCGTCCTCGACGAAGCGCCCCTCGCCGTCGGCGCCCTCCAGCGCCGCGCAGATGCGGTCTTGCAGGTCCAGCAGGAAGGCTTTGACGGCGTCGCTATGCGGGTGGCTCATGCTCGGGGTCCGGTTATGTGGTGGAGCCGGGATTTTATCAGAAGCGGGAACGATGCCGACGGCTTGCGCGGCAGGAAAAAAATTGCCCGCCTGATGGCGGGCCGAGTCGTACAAAGGGATTGCAGGATAAAACGTTGGCGCGGCGGCTAGGATCAGGCCGCGGCGTAGGCCGTCCAGCCGCAGCTGGGCGACACGGTCTCGGATTTGACCGCGCTGTTGAAAAACTTCAGGCTGCGTTGCAGCACGTCGGCGCGCTCGTTGTCCACCATCACCATGTGATAGCTGTTGGACAGCGGCATGAAGTCCACCGGGCCGCCCAGGTATTGGATCAGGTAGTGGGCGGAGCGCGGGCTGGTGATATCGTCCTCGTCGGCGTGGACGATCAGCGTCGGACAGGTGATTTCGTGCAGGCGGCGCATTAGCTGGCGGCGCAGGCCGTCCACTTCGCGGATGCAGGCCAGCGGGATGTAAGCGTAGTGGAAGCGGTCGCCGCGTTCGAAGCGTTGCTGGATGGCCTTGCGGATGCGCACGTTCTTGATGCCGAACGGCGATACCTCGGGCACGCGCATTTTCTGCGCCAGGCCGGGGATGCGGTAGACAATATGGCGCGCCCAGGTCAGCTTGGGCAGGCTCCAGCCGTCCAGGAACATCGGCGGCGCGTACAGCGCCAGCTTGTCCTGATGCTTCTCGCGGCGCGCCACTTCCAGCGCCACCAGGCCGCCCAGGCACACGCCGGCCAGATGCACCACCTTGTGCTTGGTCTTCAGGGCGCGGTATTCGGCGCGAATGCTTTCCACCCAGTCTTCCCAGCCCACGCCGAGCAGGTCTTCCGGCGAGCCGCCGTGACCTGGCAGCACCGGGGTATGGGTGACGATGTCGGCGTCCTCCAGCGTGCGGCCCAGCGCGCCCAGATCGTAGGCGGTGCCGCCGAGGCCGTGTACCAGCAACGCCGCCGGTCGAGTGGAAACCATTCTGCATATTCCTGATGAGTCGATGATCGGCATTATCAGGAAAGGGGCGCAATCGGTCTGTGGGCTTCCTGTCCGCGCTTTGTGACAGTGAGTGACTTATTGCGGTCAGGCGGACGGCTGCGCAATGATCATGCGAAAACGCGCGCCGCCCAGGTCGCTGTCGCCGGCGCTGGCCTGGCCCTGGTGATGCTCGGCGATCAGGCGCACGAAGGACAGGCCCAGGCCATGGCCGCCGGTGGCGCGGTCGCGGCTGCGGTCCAGCCGCAGGAAGGGTTCGAACACCTTGTCGCGGTCTTCTGCCGGGATGCCGCAGCCATCGTCGTCCACTTCCACGATGAGCTGGCCGGGTTGGTGATACACCTTCATCCTGACCTGGCTGTGCGCGTATTTGAAAGCGTTGAGCAGCAGATTGCGCGTGGCGATGTACATCAGCTTGCGGTCGAAGGCGCCGTCTTCGCGGGGGCAGTCCAGCGTCAGCGTCAGGCCGGGCGGCTTCAAGGGCGTGACCAGGTCGATCAGGTCGTCGAACCAGTCGAACAGCTCCACGGTTTCCAGGTGCAGCGGCACTTCGCTGCGCTTGAGCTTGGTGAACTCCATGCTGGTGCTGATCAGCTCTTCCAGCTCCTTCATGTCGCGCTCCATGCCGTCGCGATAGCGCTGCCACTCGTCCGGATCCTCCTCCTCCTCCAGCATGGTCAGGCCGAAGCGCAGCCGGGCGATGGGGGTGCGGATTTCATGGGCGATGGCGTGCGACAGCGCCTGCCGCGTTTCCATCTGCCGCTCCAGCCGCGAGGCCATGCTGTTGAAGGCCAGCGGCAACGGCGCGAACAGCCGGCTGGTGGCCGAGCGCGCGCGCGCGCTGAAGTCGCCTTCGGCGAAGGCCTCCGCCGTCTGGCGCACCTCCAGCAGGTCGCTCCACAGCGGCCGCAGAATGAAGTAGAGCAGGGAGCCCAGAGTGGAGCCGGACAGCAGCATCCAGATCAGCAGCACTTCGATGTCTTCGCTGATCCAGGCGCTGTCGCTGGACTGCACGTCCAGCGGCCCCAGCGCCAGCAGGCGCTTGTCGCCGGGCAGGGCGACGAAGAGCTGCTGGCTGTCGTTGTCGAGGTAGGGCCGGCCCTGGCGCAGCAGCGGCGCCGCCTCCGCGGCGATGTCGGGCGGCACCTGCGCTACCAGCTGCAGCGGGTAGCCGAAGCGCGGTGCGAGGGCGGCCAGCTCGGCGTCCCAGCGCTGGGGAGGCTGGCTCTTCAGCCGGTCCTGAATCAAGGCGACGGTGCCGCTCATGAACTGCACCTTGCCCGCCTGGTCGCTGTTTTCGTACAGCTTGGTCACCAGGAAGCCGAAGCCGATGATGATCAGCAGCTGGATCAGCATGGTGATCAGGAAGTAACGGGCGAACAGGGAGCCCAGCGACGGCTTGAACCAGCCGCGCAGTGTTTTCGGCGACATCGCTTATTCCCAGTCGCTGCGCGAGAACAAATAGCCCTTGCCGCGCACGGTCTTGATGCGGGCCGGGGTGTCCGGGTTGTCGCCCAGCTTGCGCCGCAGCCGAGAGATGCGGGCGTCGATGGAGCGGTCCAGGCCGTCGAAGCCTATGCCGCGCAGCTCGCTCATGATGTCGTCGCGCGACAACACTTGGCCGGCGTGGGTGGCCAGCAGCCACAGCAGGTCGAATTCGGCCGTGGTCAGCTCGATCTGCTCCTCGCCCAGCACGGCCTCGCGCGTGGCCTGGCTGATGTGGAACTGGCCGAAGGAGATGCCGTCGTTTTCCACGACCACGCCGGCGTTGCCGCCCTCGGCGCGCGCGGCGCTGCGCCGCAGCAGGGCGCGGATGCGCGCCAGCAGTCGGCGCGGCTCCACCGGCTTGGCCAGGTAGTCGTCGGCGCCCAGCTCCAGACCCAGGATCTCGTCCACGTCCTCGTCGCGCGCCGTCATCATCAGGATGCGGCCGCCGTAGTGCGGGCGCACGTCGCGGCAGACATCGAAGCCCTCCTTGCCCGGCAGCATCACGTCCAGCACCACCAGGTCCGGGCGGGTCTCGACTATGGCCGCCGGCGCGGTGTCGCCGCGGCCATGCAGGCTGACCTGATAACCATGCTTGCTCAGGTAGGCTGCGATCAGTTCCGCCAGTCTGGCGTCGTCTTCCACGATCAGAATATGTTGTGCCATCGCGTTTTCGAGGGATGCAATCGTCAGCAAAAATAGTAACACGCGTTGCCGGGCTTGGCAGGCTGGGCTTTTGCTCTAATTTTTCTTGAGTTTCATTTTGCATGACGACAGAATCGGAAATGCAGAATCATACCCGGACACCGGCTGGCAGATGGGCTGCCGCCGCGGCAAGCTGGGAGAGACAGAGAACAGGGATACCCATATGCAACAGATCAAGCAGTGCGTCGTCTGGCTGCTGGTGGCGCTGGCGGGGGCCACGGCTTTCGCCATGGTGGCGCTGAACCGCGGGGAGACGATCAACGCGGTGTGGCTGGTGGTGGCCGCCTTGTCGGTGTACGCCATCGCCTACCGCTTCTACAGCCGCTTCATCGCCGACAAGGTGCTGGAGCTGGACGCGCGCCGGCTGACCCCGGCGGAGAAATTCAACGACGGCCTCGATTACGTGCCCACCAACAAGTGGGTGGTGTTCGGCCACCATTTCGCCGCCATCGCCGGCGCCGGCCCGCTGGTGGGGCCGGTCTTGGCCGCGCAGATGGGCTATCTGCCGGGCACCTTGTGGATCCTGGTCGGCGTCATGATAGCCGGCGCGGTGCAGGACTTCCTGGTGCTGTTCCTGTCCATGCGCCGCGACGGCAAATCGCTGGGCGAGATGATACGGCAGGAGATGGGCGACGTGGCCGGCGTGATCGCCTCCATCGGCGTGATGATGATCATGGTCATCCTGTTGGCGGTGCTGGCGCTGGTGGTGGTCAAGGCCTTGACCGACAGCCCGTGGGGCACCTTCACCATTGTCTGCACCATTCCCATCGCGCTGTTCATGGGCGTGTACAGCCGCTTCATCCGCCCGGGCAAGATAGGCGAGATTTCGGTGATCGGCTTCATCCTGTTGATGCTGGCCATCGTCTACGGCGGCGACGTGGCCAAGAGCGCCACGCTGGCGCCGCTGTTCACGCTGAAGGGCACCGAGCTGGCCTGGGCGCTGATCGCCTACGGTTTCATCGCCTCGGTGCTGCCGGTGTGGCTGCTGCTGGCCCCGCGCGATTATCTGTCTACCTTCCTCAAGGTGGGCACCATCGCCGGCCTGGCCGTGGGCATCGTGATCGTGGCGCCGCCGCTGCACATGCCCGCGTTGACCAAGTTCATCGACGGCTCGGGCCCGGTATTCGCCGGCAACCTGTTCCCCTTCCTGTTCATCACCATCGCCTGCGGCGCGGTGTCCGGCTTCCACGCCCTGGTGTCCTCCGGCACTACGCCCAAGCTGATTGAGAACGAGTCCCACGCCCGCATGGTGGGCTACGGCGCCATGCTGGTGGAGAGCTTCGTCGCCATCATGGCCCTGATCGCCGCCTGCGTGCTGGACCCGGCCGTCTATTTCGCCATGAACAGCCCGGTGGCGCTGATCGGCAAAACCGCGGCGGACGCCGCCCAGGTGATCTCCGGCTGGGGCTTTGTCATCACGCCGGACGCGCTGACCCAGCTGGCGGCAGACGTCGGCGAGCATACCGTGCTGTCGCGCGCCGGCGGCGCGCCGACCCTGGCGGTGGGCATGGCCCACATCCTGTCCGGCGTCATCGGCGGCAAGACCATGATGGCCTTCTGGTACCACTTCGCCATCCTGTTCGAGGCGCTGTTCATCCTCACCACCGTGGATGCGGGCACCCGCGTGCTGCGCTTCATGATCCAGGATCTGCTGGGCCTGGCGATCAAGCCCATGGCCAACACCGAATCGTGGACCGCCAACTTCGTCGCCACCGGCCTGGCCGTCGCCGCCTGGGGCTACTTCCTGTATCAGGGCGTGGTGGATCCGCTGGGCGGCATCAACACCCTGTGGCCGCTGTTCGGCATCGCCAACCAGATGCTGGCCGGCATCGCGCTGACGCTGGCCACCGTGGTGCTGGTGAAGATGCAAAAGACCCGCTACGTGTGGGTGACCGCGTTGCCGACCGCCTGGCTGCTGGTGGTGACGCTGACCGCCGGCTGGCAGAAACTGTTCCACGCCAGCCCCAAGATCGGCTTCCTGGCCCACGCCGACAAGTTCTCCGCCGCCGCGGCAAAGGGCGAGCTGCTGGCGCCGGCCAAGAATATGGCGCAGATGCAGCAAATCATCTTCAATGATTATGTGGACGCCACATTGACCGGCCTGTTCATGGCGGTGGTGCTGGCGATGCTGGTGTTCGGCATCCACGTGATCCGCAAGTCGCTGGCGGTGAAGTGGGCGACGGCCAAGGAAGTGCCGGCGGTCTACCGGCAGGAGGGCGCAAATGGCTGAATGGTGGAGGGCGGCGGTGGCCACCGCCCGGCTGATGGTGGGACAACGCGACTACGACGTTTACGTCAGCCGTCGACGCCGTTTCGATCCCGAGGCCCAGGTGATGAGCCGTGAGGCATTTTTCCGCTATTGCCAGGAACAGCGCTACGGCGGCAAGGGCGTGAAGAAGTGTCCGTGCTGAGCGCGATGCCCGCATGAATGAAAACCGCCCGGCTTGCGCCGGGCGGTTTTGTTTGGCGGGGCCAGATCAGCGCATCAACGTCGTCACGCCCGCATTGATCAACCCGCCGCCGACGATCAGCCAGCCGAACAACGCGCTGGCCAGCAGCAGCGGCTTGGCGCCGGCCTGGCGGATGGCGGAGAGGTGGGTGGTGACGCCCAGCGCGCCCATGGCGGCGGCCAACAGCAGGTTGTCCAGCGAGATGATCTGTTGCAGCAGCGCATGCGGCAGCAGGTTGAAGGAGTTGAGTCCGGCCACGGCGAGGAAGGCCACGGCGAACCAGGGAATGGTGATGGGCTGCTTTTCCTGGCGGCCGCCGTTGTGCTTGTTAGCCAGCCAGGCGGACAGGCCGATCAGGAAGGGCGCCAGCATCATTACCCGTATCATCTTGGTGATGACGGCCGTGTTCATCGCCGTGTCGCTGATGGACTTGCCGGCGGCGACCGCCTGGGCCACTTCGTGGATGGTGGAGCCGGCGTACAAGCCGTAGCTGAACTCGGAAATGCCCAGGTGGCGCACCGCCTCGTACATCAGCGGCCACAGGAACATGGCGGCGGTGCCGAATACGACGACCGTGGCCACGGCCACCGCCACTTTTTCGGCATGGGCCTTCAGCACCGGCTCGGTGGCCAGCACCGCCGCCGCGCCGCAGATCGAGCTGCCGGCACCGATCAGGATCACGCTCTGCTCGTCCAGTCCCAGTTTCTTGCGGCCCAGCCAGAACGCCAGGAAGAAGGTGGAGGTCAGCACCAGCGCGTCTATCAGCACGCCGGAGAAACCCACTGCGGCGATATCTTGAAACGTCAGCTTGAAGCCGAACAGGATGATGCCGGCGCGCAACAGCTTCTGCTTGGAAAACGCGATGCCGTGGTGGCTGGGCGCGGCGATGAAGCGGTAGACGGTGTTGCCGATGACCATGCCGCCGATGATGGCGAGGGTCAGGGCGGAAAAGCCCAGGCTCTTCATGGCCGGCAGATCGGCCGCCCAGATGGCGGCGCCGGCCAGCCCCAGCGACAGCGCCAGGCCGGGGATAAGGTTGCGATAGTTGTTCATATGCTCATTCCTCTTCGCTATATGCACAACGATACGCCTGTGTATTTAAGTAGAAAAACGGATAAAATTAATATATTAAATTAAAAAAATCACTAAGGAGCGGCCATGTCCTTGCGCATCAGCCTGCGCGAGCTGGAAGTGTTCGCCGCGGTGGCGGAACGGGAGACGGTGACGCGCGCGGCGGAGCGGGTGGCCTTGACGCAGTCCGCGGCCAGCCAGGCGCTGGATAAGCTGGAGCAGGGCCTGGGCGTCAAGCTGTTCGACCGCGTCGGCCGTCGGCTCGTGATCAATGAGCATGGCCGGCTGTTGTTGCCGCGCGCGCGGGCCTTGCTGGATGCCGCCTCCGACATGCAGGACCTGTTCCTGGGCGGGGAATTGGCGCTGCGCATCGGCGCCAGCACCACCATCGCCAACTATCTGCTGCCGCCCTTGCTGGCGGCATTCCGCCAGGATTGGCCGCAGGCGCGGCTGGAGCTGGAGGTGGCCAACACCCGCGACATCGTCGAGGCGGTGGCGGCGTTTCGCGTCGATTTCGGCCTGATCGAAGGGCCTTGCCACCATGCGGAATTGCTGGCCAGTCCATGGCGACAGGACGAACTGGTGGTGTTCGCCGCCGCGGATCATGCGCTGGCGGGCCGCAAAGTGGCGGCGGACGAGCTGGCCGAGGCGGGCTGGATACTGCGCGAGGGCGGCTCCGGCACGCGCGAGGAGGTGGAGCGGGTGCTGTTGCCGCACTTGTCGCGGCTGGCCATCAATATGGAGCTGGGGCATTCGGAGGCGATCAAGCACGCGGTGGCGGCGGGGCTGGGCGTCAGTTGCCTGTCGCGCCATGTGGTGGCGGATTTGCTGGCGGCGGGCGGCATCGTTGAGCTGGACGCCGATCTGCCGACGCTCACCCGCACGCTGTTCCGCATTCAGCACCGCGACAAGTCGATCAGCCGCGGCATGGAGGCGTTTGACGGATTTCTGAAGTAATACGGAATCGCCACGAAAACCACGAAAGAACACGAACACAACGGGCTCGATCCACGTCCCGTGTTTGTGAAGACGGTTTGGAGTCGGATGTCGTTATTTCGTGTTATTTCGTGGTTTTCGTGGCGGATCCCATGGTTTTAACGCTAATGCGCCCCGCTATCCCCGCCGGAAGCGGTAAACGGCGGTTTGGCGAACCACACCAGGCCGATCAGCAGCACGAACAGGATGCCGGAAACCCAGAAGATTTCGTTGGCGGCCATGATGTAGCCCTGGCGCGTGATCTGCAGCTGAGTCAGGCCGGCCTGCTGGCCGGGGCTGAGACCCAGCTTGCCCAGGATATGGAACCAGGACACGGAGGCCGCATCGTATTGCGTCACATGCTCGGTCAGCTTGGAGTGGTGCAGCGCCTCGCGGCGGTCCCACATCGTGGTGGTGATCGAGGTGCCTATGCTGCCCGCCAGGATGCGCAGGAAGTTGGACAGGCTGGACGCGCTGGCGATGCGCGACGGATGCAGGCCGGACAGCGTGATCGTGGTCAGCGGCATGAAGAAGCAGGCCACGCCTATGCCTTGCACCACCTGCGGCCACACCACGTAGGAGAAGTCCATATCGGTGTTGAAGGTGCTGCGCCAGAAGAAGCAGAGGGCGTAGACGCTGAAGCTCACCGTCACCAGCCAGCGCATGTCCCAGCGATGGGCGTTCTTGCCTATGATGGGCGACAGCACCACCGGTATCAGGCCGATGGGCGCGGCGGCCAGGCCGGCCCAGGTGGCGGTGTAGCCCAACTGGGTCTGCAGCATCAAGGGCAGCAGCACCACGGCGCCGAAGTACAGCATGAAGCCCAGGCTGATGGCGACGGTGCCGACGGTGAAGTTGCGCTGGGCGAACAAGGACAGGTCGACGATGGGGTGTTCCTCGCCCAGCTCCCAGATCACCAGATAGGTCAGCGCCAGCACGGCGATCACGGCCAGGGTGACGACTTCGGCCGAGTTGAACCAGTCCAGCTCCTTGCCGCGATCCAGCACCATCTGCAGCGAACCCACGCCGATTACCAGCAGGGCCAGGCCCAGCTTGTCTATGGGCAGGTCGAAGGTGTCGGTTTCGCGGGTCTTCAGGATGCGCCAGGAAATGAAGGCGGCGGCGATGCCCACCGGCACGTTGATGAAGAAAATCCAGCCCCAGTGCCAGTTGTCGCTGATCACGCCGCCCAGGATGGGGCCGAACACCGGCGCCACGATCACCGTCATGGCCCACAGCGCCAGCGCCATGCCTTTCTTGGCCGGCGGGTAGCAGGCCAGCAACAGGCTTTGCGACAGCGGAATCATCGGACCGGCCACCGCGCCTTGCAGCACGCGGAAGAAGATCAGCATTTCCAGGCTGTTGGACATGCCGCACAGCCAGGAGGTGAGCACGAACAACAGGGTGGAGGCGATGAACAGCTTCACCTCGCCCAGGCGCTTGGCCAGCCAGCCGGTCAAGGGCACCGCGATGGCGTTGGCCACGCCGAAGGAGGTGATGACCCAAGTCCCCTGGCTGGTGGCTGCGCCGAGGTTGCCCGAAATGGTGGGCAGCGCCACGTTGGCGATGGTGGTGTCCAAGACTTGCATGAACACCGACATCGACAATGCCAGCGTGATCCAGACCAGTTTCGAGCCGCTCAATGGCGGATGATTCATGGCGGCGTCCTTATTGGCCGGCGTTGGCGGCCAGGATGTCGGCCACCAGCTTGTCGGCCTGCTTCAGGTCCGGCAGCGTGGCGTTGTTCTCGCTGGCGGCCGGGGTCGGCGCGGCTTCGGCCAGCGACTGGCCGTCCTGCTTGCTGGTGTCCACCACCACGTCCATGGACAGGCCCACGCGCAGCGGATGGGTTTTCAGGTCTTGCGGGTCCAGCGCGATGCGCACCGGCACGCGCTGCACCACCTTGATCCAGTTGCCGGTGGCGTTTTGCGGCGGCAGCAGCGAAAAGGCGCTGCCGGTGCCGGCGGACAGGCCCTGCACCTTGCCGTGATAGACCACCTTGCCGCCGTACAGGTCGGACTTCAGCTCCACCGGCTGGCCGACGCGGATCTTGGCCAGCTGGCCTTCCTTGAAGTTGGCGTCCACCCACAGGTTTTCCAGCGGCACGACGGCCATCAGCGGGGTGCCGGCGGCGACGCGCTGGCCCACTTGCACGTTGCGGCGGGCCACGGTGCCGGCCAGCGGCGCCTTGATCTGAGTGCGCTGCAGGGCGAGCCAGGCTTCCTTCAGACGGCTGGCGGCGGCCTTGACTGACGGTTGCTGCGCCAGCGCGTCCTGGCCCACCAGCGCCTGGCCGGCCTTGGCCTGCTCCTGGGCGGCGGCGAGCGCGGCCTGGGCGGCGGCGACGGCGTCATTGGCGTGGCCCAGCTCCTCGGCCGACATCGCTTCGCTGCCTGCCAGCTGCTTGCGGCGCTTCAGGTCGGCTTCGGCGCGGGCCAGTTCGGCCTGGCGCAGCGCTACCTGGGCTTGCAGCTGCTGGCTGCTGGCCATCAGCTGTCGGGTCTGGCGCACGGTTTGGGCGAACTCGTTGCGGGCGCGCTCGAAAGCGAGCTTGGCGTCGCTGTCGTCGTAGCTGAGCAGCACCTGGCCGGCCTTGACGGCGACAGTGTCATCCACCAGCACCTTGGCGACGGTGCCGCCGATTTCCGGGGTGACTTGCACCAGATGGCCGCCGACATAGGCGTCGTCGGTATCCTCCTGGTGGCTCAGCACCAGGCTCCAGTAGGCGCCGTAGCCAATGGCGATGGCGGCGAACAAAGTGGTGGCCACCAGCAGATTGCGCTTGCGGCTCTTGGCGGTTTCCAGTTTCTGATCCATGTGATGCGTGTCCTTAGCGGGGGGCGGTTTCGGCTTGGAAGCCGCCGCCCAGAGCGGTGTTCAGGGAGGCCCAGGCCAGACGGTTGGCGGCCATGGCGTCGAGGTGAGCGGATTGCTGGGCGAGCAGCGCGTCTTGCGCGTCCAGCAGCGACAGCTTGTTGACCAGGCCGGCGCGCAGGCGGGCGGCCATCGACTCATTGGCCTTGCGGCTGCTGTCCAGCGCGCGGCCGGCCTGCTTGAGCTGATTCTGGCTGTTTTGCCAAGCCGAAACCGCGTCGGCGGCGTCGCGCAGGGCATCCAGCACGGTCTGGTTGTATTGCTGCACCGCGGCGTCGTAGCCGGCTTGCTGGCGCGCCAGGTTCGACTGCAGCTGGCCGGAGTGGAAGATGGGCAGGCTGATGGCCGGCATCAGGCCCCACAGCGAGGAGCCGCTCTTCCACAGCTGATCCATTTCCAGCGCGCTCTGGCCGGCGAAGGCCGTCAGCTTGACGTTGGGGTAGAACTCGGCGCGCGCTTCCTTGACCGACTGATGCATGGATTCGACGCGGGCGCGCTGGGCGGCGATGTCCGGGCGGCGGCCCAGCAAGTTGGCGTCCAGCTTATCCAGCGCGGGGGCCGGCGGCAGCGCCAGCGGGGGGGCGATCAGCGCGTCCTCGGCCTGCGGCCCCTGGCCGGTCAGCGCGGCCAGGGCGTGGCGGCTGCGCTCGATGTCGGCGTTGACCGCGCTTTGCTGCTGTTCCAGTTTTTCAATCGAAATCTCGTTGCCGCGTTGATTGTCGCCGGGAAGCAGGCCGGCGTTGACGCGGGCCTGGGTCAGGGCCTGGCGGCTGTGGGCGATGGCCAGGCGCTGGCCGATCAGCTTGGCCTGGGCCTGGTTGCGCTGCAGCTGGGTGTATTGAGCGACGATGGCCTGGGTCAGCAATAAGCGGGTCTGCTGGCCTTCGTAGGCGATGGCTTGCTGTTGGCCTAGAGCAGCGCTGACGGCCGCGTGGTTCTTGCCCCAGAAGTCGAATTCCCAACTGCCCACCAGCGCCGCGGTGTAGGCGGTCAGCTGATTCTTGCGCAGCAGCGGCTGCAGCGGGTCGTAATGCAGGTCGAGGGCGTTGGCGGTGGCGTCCAGCTGCGGACCGTCCTTGCTTTCCACGATGCCGACGGCGGCGCGGGCCTGGCGCAGGCGCGCCGCGGCCAGTTTGAGAGAGGGCGCGTCTTTCAGCGTGGTCTCGACCAGGCGGTCCAGCGCGGGATCGTTCAGCTGGCGCCACCAGTCGGCGGCTATGCTTTGTTTGCCTGGGGCGACCAGCTTGAGTTGCTCGGCGCTCAACGCCTGGTCGGGCGTGATGTCGGGGCCGAAGCTGGCGCAGCCGCCGATCACGGCGCTGAGCAGCAGCACCCCGGCGGCTTGTGGCCATGAAGTCTTATTCACCTGTCGGTCTCCATTTGGTGTGTCAATCCAGTCATGATTTATCGCTTGATAATCACGCTAGTTATTATTTCGTTAAAAAAAGGCCGCCTCAGCCGCCCAGTTGGCTCAACAGCTTGCGCATCAGCTTTTCCAGCGTCTGCTTTTCTGCGCTGTCGAAATCGGCCCACAGCTGCTTGTGCACTTCGCGCGAGTAGGGCAGCAGGCTTTCTACCAGCGCCACGCCGGATGGGGTCAGCTCCAGCACGATCTTGCGCCGGTCTTCCGCACTGGCGGAGCGAGCGGCCCAGCCGTTCTTCACCAGTTCGTCGGCGATACGCGTGGCGTTGGTGCGCGAGGAGTCCAGCGTCTCGCTGATGTCGGATGGGTTCAAAGCCTGCTTGGGGCAGGCATACAGCGCCAGCAGCGCCATCCAGACGGTTTCGTTCAGGCCATGCTGCTTCAAGCTGTCGCACAGGTGGGCGCTCAGCCTGGGCATGATGTGGAACAGCAAGCGCGTCAGGATCACTTCCTGGCGCGGCACGCCGGGGAAGCGCGCTTCCACGCGGTTGATGGCCTGTTCGAGTTGGGCGAAGGATTTATTAGGGCTCATGCGGCTATTTTAGTAACTACAGTTACTATTTATCAAGTGACAATAACGGAAATAAGCAGAGACGGGGCGAGCTGTCGCGAAAGCTCAACACGGCGGACGCTGCCGTGGAGGCGAAACGCAAGCGGCCCGTTTCGGTGAAACGGGCCGCGGCCATGATGAGGACGGTCAGTCTTGCAGCAGGTTCAGCACCTGTTCCGGCGGCCGTCCAAGCACGGCGCGCCCGCCGCGCACGGCAATTGGTCGTTCGATCAGATTGGGATTGTCCACCATGGCCGCGATCAGATGCTGGCGTTCCAGCGTGATGTCGTCGAGGTAGAGGTCGGCGTACTCCTCCTCCTTCTTGCGCATCAGCTCGCGCGGCTCCATGTCGAGCAGGGTCAGCAGGCGGTCTAATTCTTCCTGGCTGGGCGGGTGCTTCAGGTACTCGATGACCTCGACCTCGGCGCCGGCTTCTTCCAATAGGGCCAGCGCGGCGCGGGACTTCGAGCACTTGGGATTGTGATAGAGGCGAATCATGTGGCTTCTCCCTTGTTGTGGGCGGGGATCTGCTGCATCGATTCAGCATAACCCGCGATTGAGGGCTTGGAAAGGGCCGGCATGGTGGCATGGATGCGTCGGCATGGCCAGCGCTGGCTTCAAACCAGATGCAGATAAGGGTTTTTCCGGCAGCGAGGAGCCGCTACCATGCGAGTGTTCATCCCTTCCGGTTCATCATGTCCTCCTCTTCGCGCAATCATCTGGGCTTGGCCGCTTTGCTGGCCGCGCTGTCCACGCTGGGTCCCTTTTCCATCGACACGTTTCTGCCGGCGATGCGCTCCATCGGGCACAGCCTGTCGGCATCGCCTTTGGAAATGCAACAGGCGTTGACCGTGTATCTATTCTGTTACGCGCTGATGATGTTGTGGCATGGCTCGATTTCCGATGCGGTGGGCCGCCGCCCCGTGGTCCTGGCCACGACGCTGCTGTTCGGGCTGGCGTCGATCGGGTGCGCGCTGTCGCAGAGCCTGGGCGCCTTGCTGTTATTCCGCGCCTTGCAGGGGCTGTGCGGCGGCGCCGGCCTGGTGGTGGGCCGCGCCATCATCCGCGACAAGTTGGACGGCGCGGCGGCGCAGCGGCTGATGTCGCAGGTGACCATGCTGTTTTCCTTGTCGCCGGCGATCGCGCCGGTGGTGGGCGGCTGGCTGTTCGGCGCGTTCGGCTGGCATTCGATCTTCATTTTCATGGGCGCGATCGGTTTCGCCCTGTTTGCGCTGACCTGGTTCGCGTTGGAAGAAACGCATCATGAGCCTGCCCGGCAGCCGTTGAAAGTGAAGTATCTGCTGGCCAATTATTGGCAAGTGGGCCGCAAGCGGGATTTCCAGCTGCTGACGGCGGCGGTGTCTTTAAATTTTGCCGGCTTTTTCCTGTACATCCCCTCGGCGCCGGTGTTCCTGATGCAGCACTTGCGTCTGGGACCGGGAGATTTCTTATGGCTGTTCGGGCCTGCCGTGTCCGGCATCATGTTCGGGGCCTACCTGTCCGGCCGCATGGCTGGCCATTTCAGTCCGCGTGAGATCGTGAGCCGGGGCTATTGGCTGATGTTCTTCGCCGCCGGACTCAATTTGGCCTACAACCTGATCGCCGCGCAGCAGGCATTGCCATGGGCGGTGCTGCCGCTGGCGTTGTACACCACGGGCATGTCTCTGGTGGCGCCATCCATCACGCTGAATCTGATGGATCAGTTTCCGTCGCTGCGCGGCACGGCATCGTCTTTGCAGGGTTTCTGCCAGACCATGATGTCCAGCCTGGTGGCCGGCGTGCTGGCGCCGCTTGCCTGGGCCAGCCCCTTGCGGCTGGCAAGCGCCATGTGCGTGTTGCTGGTTTTGGGATTCGTCTGCCGCATGGCTTACCGACTGCGGCAGGCAGGAAAATAAAAAACCGGCTGCGCGATGCAGCCGGTTATGGCTTTGACGGGTTTACTGGCCGCTCTTCAGGGCAAGCAGCAATTCACGGCGCCGTTGGCGCGTCGCGTCATCGGCATTATTGAGAGTGGCACGCAGCAGGGCGCTCAGGATGCCTATCATCAACCCGCCCAACAAGCCAAGCGCGACGATCAGGCTGCGCTTCGGCTTGCTCTTCAGCTCAGGCGGCACCGCCGGGTCCAGCACCTGGATCAAAGAGGAGTCCTTGGCCTCGTCGATCTTGGCGATTTCGTACTGCTTGGACAGCAGTTCAAATACGGTTTCCTGATACTTGAGTTCGCGCAGCTTGCGCATGTATTCGAGGCCGCTCTGCGCGAGTTTTCCGGTCGGCACGAACAAGCTGCTGTCGCTGCCTTGGCCGCTGTCCAGTTTGGCTAATTGCTCGCGCAAGCCCGCCAGTTCCTGTTGCGTCTTGATGTAGGCCGGATTCTGCGCGGTGGCGAAACTGCGCATCGCCTCCAGCTGCACTTCCTTGGCGGCGATGTTGGCGCGCAGCTGCGTCACGCTGGCGACGATGGCGGGCAACTGCCCCTCAGGCAGGATCATGCCGGTGCGCTCCTGAGTCTTGCGCAGATCCGTTTCGGCGGCGGCCAGCTGGGTCTTGGCGTCTTTCAGCTGTTGCTCGAAAAACAGGCGCCGCTTCGCGGCATCGGTTACGGCCAAGGACTGGTTGACGGCTTTGAGCTCCTGCACATAGGCGTTGGCCAGGGTCGCGGCGAATTGCGGATCAGGGTCATCGACACTGATATTGATCAGCCCGTCCTTGCCGCTGACAAAGCTGGAGGCGGCTTGCAAGGCCTTGCGCGTGCCATCCATGGTCTTTTGATCATAATGCTGTCGTAGCTTGAGACCGGCGATCAGCTTGTCGGCGACGGTGCGGCTTTTCAGCATGCCGATGTACAAGTCATTGGGATTTTTCAAGCCGGCAATGCCGCCAGCCGCGCCGGCGAGGCCGCCGAGCTGCCCCAGCATGGCGCTGATGCCGCTGCTTTGCTGTTGCGGCGGCATGATGCTGGTGCTGGCCGTGAAGATAGGCTTGGCCAGCAGCGCGTACGCCAGCGCGGCGGCGCCGCAGGCCAGGGTGCAGCCGGCAATCCAGCGCCGTTGCCGCGCCAGGCTCAGCAGCATTTCCATTAAGTCGATTTCATCGCCTGCGGCTGCCGCGTGGTGTTGCATCGGAGCGTCTTTCATTTCTGCGTGACTCATTTCAGGACTTTCAGGCCGGCGGCGCCCAGGCCGAACTGGTACAGAATCGTCGTCCATTCCTTCAGGGATTGGGTCCAGCTGCTGCGCTCCAGTTTTTCCGGCACCACGATGGTATCGCCCGGATTGACGCGCTGGCTGCCTACGCTGGAAAGCCAGGAGCCATTGCCGACGGCGGTGCCGTCAGCGCGCAGCAGATAGGTTGCCGACTGATCGCCGCTCGGGTTGATGCCGCCCGCTAGCTCCAGGTAGTCGGCCACCGTGCGTTGCGGACGGAAGATGAAGGTATTGGCCTGATAGACCGAGCCGATGACGTTGACGGTGCCGGGGCGGCGCGGGAAGCTGATCCGGTCGCCATCCTGCAGCGGCAGGTCGGGCAGGTCCTTGACCTGGGCGTTCATGTCCTTCAGTTCCAGCACGATGCGGCCTTCGGCCTTGACGCTGCGCATCCTAGCCGCCAACTGGTGCTGTCTTTCCGTCTGGGCGGCAACCGCGGCGATGATGTCTTTGTCGGTCAACTGCGCAATGCGGTTGGCGGCATTCTGGTCCAGGTCTTTTTCGAAGCGGTCGGCGGCCTCGTCCAGCTTCTGCTGCTGCTGTTGCCGCACGCTGTCCCGCGTCAATGACGTGCCGAAGACATAGCCCTCCTCATCCACCCCTCCCAGGCGCATGATCAGCTGGCGCAGGGTTTCGCCCTTGCGTAGTTCGAAGGTGCCCGTTTCATTAGCCTCGCCGCTGACGGTGACGTACTCCTTGCTGGCCATCACACTGACCGGCAGGGCGCCCGGCGCCTGGACGCGGAGAATGTCGCCGGCATTCAGCCGAACCGTGGAGAAGGCCTGCAATTCGCCCTTGGTCTTGGCCTGGGACACGAATCGGTTGTCTATGCTCTTCTCGAGGATGATTTGTTTGCCTTCCGCCGCCGATTCCAAGCCGCCGGCCCAGTGCAAGAGGTCGGCAGCGCTCTCTCCTGGCTTGAATTCATAGATGGCTGGCGTTTTGACTTGGCCGATCAGGGCGGCGCGCTGTCCTGCGGCCGGAATCTGGATGGTATCGCCGTCGCGCAGCGTCTGGTCCAGGGACTTGTCGCCGTTGACCAGGACTTGGTACAGGTCGAGTGAGGCGACTTTCTTGCCGTCGCGCAGCAGATTGACCTGGCGCACGCTGCCGCTATTATCCGGCCCGCCGGACAGCAGCAGGCCGTTCAACAACGTGCTCATCGCGCTCAGGGTATAGCTGCCGGGGTTGCGGGCGTGGCCGACGATATAGACTTGCACCGAGCGGCTTTGCACCAAGCTGACGCTGAGGTCGAAGTTGTTGAAGACGCGGCCGATGCTTTTCTTCAGCACGTCCTGCAGATCGCGGTAATGGACGCCGGCTACGGCAACCGCGCCGACGCGCGGCAGATAGATTTCGCCCTTGCGGTCCACGGTCAGGTTCAGGTCGATGTCGACCATGCCCCAGCCCTTGATCTGCAGCTGGTCGCCAGTGCCGATCACGTAATCGGGATTGACGGCGACGCTGCTGGAGGCGTCGAAACGGTTGGCCTGGCCTTGGAACAGTGCTTGTCCAAACAGCGGCAGCGACTGGCCGGTACTTTTTTGCACATACTCGGCGAAAGGCAAGGGCGGCAAGGAGTGCAAGGGAGCGTTGGCTGCCGGTAAGCGAGGGGCCAGTTGCGGCATGGCAGCAACATTGCCGCCGCTGATGACCGGCAGACTGGTGCCGGCATCCTGCTGGACATCCGCCTGCATCGTCGGCAGGGTGGGCGCCGCCATGGCCAAGGGCGTGCTTGCCAGCAAGCAGGCGATCAATAAGGGCTTAATCTTCAAGATTCCGTTTTTCATGTTTAATTTCATGGAGTATTGATTTTCCATTGCAGACCGACTTGTTGTGGCGCGAGGTCCAGACCCAGATGATACCGGTTATTGTTGCGCTGCGACTGCCAAAGCCAGTTGGCCGTGGCATAACCCAGGGCTCCGCCGACGGCGAGGTCGGACAGCCAATGATCGCGGCTGGCGGCGCGGCCGGCCGCGCCCAGCGCGGCGACGCCGTACAGCCAGGGTTGATCGTATTCTTTGGCGAAGGGCGTGAGGGTGGCGAAGAGCACGGTAGAGTGATTGGAGCCGAAGCTGCTCTGCCAGCGCGAGGCGCCGCTGGGCTGGCTGCGCCACGGCGCATTGTCGTCGCCAGGGCGGGCGCGGTTGACGGCGAATTTCAGCGCCTCGTTGCCCGCGACGGCCACGGCTGCGGATTCGAGCGCGATCAGCCCGGTATTGCTGAGACGGTCATCGCCGAGCGCAAACGCGGCGCCGGACAGCGCGGCGGTGGCGAGGGGCAGGTTTTTGCCCACCTTGCCCCAAGCCTTGACCAGATTGTTTTGTTGGTGATTCTTGAACAGCCGGTCTGCCGGCTTGTCCAGCGCGGCGGCGGCCGCCACCGTCAACGTGGCCAGACCGAGGCCGGCCGCCTTGTCATTCATGTCCAGCCAGCGATTGCCTGAGTCCTCCAAGCGCATGCGGATCATCGGCCAGGGCTGGTAGCTGGGCATGGGCGGCGTGACCTGGGGCAGGTTTTGTTCATCGGCGCGCTCGGCGAAGTCGCCGAGGCCATCGTAGGCATTGATGTCGCGTTTGGGGTCGCGCAGGATGTCGTAGAGGTCGCCCGGCGTCATCACCATCTGGCCAACGTCGCGCGTCCATGGCGCAAGCGAGAAGTTGCCGACATTGCGGGTGTCGAAGGTCAGCAGACTGTTGAGCGGGATGGAGAAGAACATGCCTTTGTCGTTGTACGGCTTGGATGGTGCGCCGGGCGAGGTGATGTCGTTGCCGTTGGTCTTGGTATACCAGAAGCCGGCTTCGACGCCGGAGCGGAAGCGGCGGGAGAATTCGATGCGCACGCCATCATCCTTGGCCAGGAAGCGCCCAACGCGAGCGGTGGCGGTGATGCCCATGGGCAGCTGGTAGTGCAGAGAGGTGATGGCTGTGATGGTTTGATAGTCGCGCTTGCCGAACCAGCCGTTGACATCGCGTTGTTGCAAGGCATCGACGGACAAGTCCACGGCCCAGTTTTTGTTGAAGCCGGGGTAGTACAGGATCTGGCCGCCGGCACCGCGGAACATTTCTTCGTAGATGCCCGCAGAGGCGCGCGCATAGACTTCGGGCGACAGGGTCAGGTATTGATTGACCAAGAGGCGATTCAGCTTGGGCGACTTGACGCGCTTGTAGTCGGCGATGTCTGAGCGAACATGCGGCAGCAGGCTGTTGGACGGCTGTTTGACCGCGGTAATGGTGTTGTACAGGTCAGCGCTCAGCGCGCTATCCAGATACAAGCCTTTGCCGAGGCGGCGCTTATAGGTGGCCTCGGCCATGATGTCATAATGGAAGGCCCCGCTGGGGTCGTTGAAATAGACCCCCATCTTGGGCGCCAGGTGGAAGCGGTTGTCTTCTGAGTCGTCGCTGGTCACCTGGATGGGGTCGGCGTCCCGGTTGTTCATCACGTTGATGTCTATGCCCTCGCGCAGCGATTGCGCCAGGGTGCGGCTATCCAGCGGCTGGGCTTCTTCATCGCGGCCGGGCTTGATATTGACAGTTTGCAGGAAGCGCTCGCGGTTGACCTTGCCCAGCAAATAGTCGTTGAGGGTGGGCAGATCGTAGAAGCTGTAAGTGGCGACGGGCTGTTCCAGCTCGGTGTACACCACTTTGATCTCGCGCGTCTCAAGCGGGGCGAAATACAAGGCCGTGCGCACGGCGCGGCCTACGGCGCGCCCCACATTGGAGATGCGGCTATTGCTCAGCTCGATGACCAGCGTATCGCGCTGCATGCCGATGCGTATGTTTTTGAAGTCTTGATTGCTCAGCGCGGTGGCCAGTTGGCGCGCATGATCCGGGCTCTCTTGCCATTGCGCCAGCGTCGGGCGTGTCGGCAGATCGGGGCCGCCGCTGAAATAGGCCGGCTCTTGAATTTTGGGCACGAACTCCTTGACGTTCAAGGGAATGTCGATATGGGCATTGATGCTGGAGTGCGTCCGCTGGCGAGCCACTTGCAGGCCCAGCCAGCCCCATTTGTATTCGATGCCTATCGCTGGGCCTTTTTTACGCTCGTCCGTCGCGAAGGTGTGCCCAACAAATGGTGCGGGATCCTTGCTGTAATTATTGGCGTCGTATTCCGCCACCAGCGACCAGTTAGGCAGAAAGCTGGGCGTGTAGCGCAGGCCGCCGAACATGCCCTGGATGCGGCCGGAGCCGTAGCCTATGGTGGTTTCCAAGCCGGGCAGCAGCTGCTTGCTGGCCATCAGGTTGGTGCCTTTCCACAGCCGGGTGCCCTGGATGTCGGTGAAGCTCAGCGAGACTTCCGGCACCCAGCGCGACTCTTCCCACAGCCGGAATTTGGTATCGATGGCCTTGTCTTTATAGCGGCCATAGCCCCCGCCGTATTGCTGATCCGTGAAGCCGGGAACGCCGGAAATGGAGACATAGCGGCCGGAGACTTCCAGCCAGGGCAGTATGGTGGTCGAGGTCCAGAGAATGCCATACGGTTTGTCATAGCCATAGCCCAGGCTGAGCGTGCCATCTTCTCCAACGCGGGCGGACGGCATGTTGATGTAGCCGATTTGCCCATTCAGTGAGGGCTGGGCGAGCGCGCCGCAGGCAAACAGCAATGGAACCCCTTTTTGCAACGCCCCTGTAAGCAGATGGCTTCTGGACTTCTTCTGCATCGATACAACCCGTTTGTTATCAGTTGTGGTGTGCTTCCGCGCGCCTGCTCTGAAAAAGGCAGGATGAGCTTGTTTCTATGATGCCAGGATTATCCCTTAATTCTTGCCCGGATGTGACAAGTACGCTGGCAAGGGCGCGCGACAGTTGTACAGCGTATGGAATCTGGGGAAACAGGGATAAAACGACTGCCGCGCTTCCGTCTGTCGGCATGGTTTTATGTCTTTGGGTTTGGGCCTTGCCAAAGCGTTTCTCCCGCTTTGCCGAGGCACGCTCCCTTTGCCAAATAGGCACGGCGAAATATAACAGACTACGATGTCATCAAAGTGAAAGCCAAACAGGCAGACTGCGCCTGTTTGGCTTGCTTGAACCGCGTCACGCAAGTGCGCGTGGCTAGCGATCTTAGTGGTGAGTCGCAGCGGTGTGGCTGGACGAGGAGTTGCTGTTGCTGGACACAGCAACGGCGGCAGCCACGGTGGCACCGATGGCAGCCACGGTGCCGATGCCGATGCCGGCGACGCCTGCAATGCCGGCACCCGCCACGCCCGCGCCAGCTGCGCCAACGCCAGCTGCACCAGCACCAGCCGCACCAGCACCAGCACCAGCACCAGCACCAGCACCAGCACCAGCACCTGTACCAGCACCAGCACCTGTACCAGCACCACCAGCACCGGTGGTACCGCCAGTAGCGCCGCCGGTTTCTTCACCGGCGGCGAAAGCCGGGGAGGCGAGGGAGGCGGCGAGGGCCAATACCAGGATCTTCTTCAGCATGTTGTTTCCTTCCAGAAATTTGGGTGTCAAAAATGGCATACAGCTCGCACTTCTCTCGTATGATAAGCCACAACGCAAGATATTCAAGCGCCAGGCGATGACAGCAGCGTGAAAAATTTTTGGGGCGATGCCTTGCTTCTTTCAGTCCAGCCAGAATGTGGTTCGGTTCCGGTGCGCGGCTAGCAAGCGGCGGAACGCTTCCGGGTCTTTGGTATAGGTCAGTTCGCCGCTGACCGGCTGGTACAGGTCTTGCAATCGGGACACCCAAAACCGCAGCGCCGCCCCGCGCAGCATGACCGGCCAGCAGGCGCGCTCTGCCTCGGTCAGAGGCCGCTCCGACTGGTAACCGTTCAGGAAGGCGCGGGCCAATTCATCGTCTAGCTCGCCGTCTTCGCGGCGCGCCCAGTCGTTGACCGCGATGGCCACGTCGTAGAGCAGAATGTCGTTGCAGGCGTAATAGAAGTCGATGAAGCCGCTGATGTTGTTTCCATCCAACAGCACATTGTCGCGGAACAGGTCGGCGTGGATGACGCCGCTGGGCAGATGATCGAAACGGTGGCTGTCCTGGAACTGGATTTCCTCGCGCAGCGCTTCGGCGCTGTCGCTAGGCAATTGCGGATACAGCAGCTGGGCGGTGCGGCTCCACCAGCGCGGGCCGCGCGGGTTGCGCATTTTTTGCGGAAACGTGGCGCCGGCCTTGTGCAGCTGCGCCAGCATTTTGCCCACCGCGCGGCATTGCGTGGCGTTGGGGTGGTTTACGTCACGGCCTGCCAAGCAGCTGACCAGGCAGGCCGGTTTGCCGGCCAGCAGGGAGGCGAAGCGGTCGGCGTTGTCGGCGATGGGCGCCGGGCAGGCCACGCCATGCTTGTCCAGGTGGCTCATCAGCGACAGGAAATAAGGCAGTTCTTCCAGTTGCAGGGTTTCGAACAGCGTCAACACGTAGCGGCCTTGCGTGGTGGTGACGAAGTAGTTGGTATTGGTGATGCCGGCTGCGATGCCCTGGAAATCAACCAATTGTCCCAGCGCATAGCCCTGCAGCCATTGCTGCAGGCTATCGCGGCTGACTGTTGTGTAAACCGACATGCCGCCTCCGTTAGAACCGCACCAGCACCCAGCGCGGGATCACGATGCGGGTGGCCGGGTCCACCTGGCGCATCGTGCCTGAGCCGTTGTCGTCTACCAGATAATACGGCACGCCATGAGACGGCGTGACCTTGACCATGTAGAGATGGCCGTTCAGCCGATACTCTTCGATTTTCTCGTCGCCCTTCTGGATCAGGCGGACTTCCGGCTCCGGCTCGGCGGCGTTGTCCTGGGTGATGACCGGCGGCGGCGGCACCACGGCTTTGGCGGCTGGCGAGGGAGCTTCGGCGGCGAAGGCCGGCAGCAGCGGCAGGACGGCAAGCAGGGCGATGAGGCGGCGCATGGAGTTTCCTTGTATTGGAATGTAACGATTATAGATTGAGCAGTTGTTCGCGCTCTTCCGGCAGCGCGTCGAAGCCGCGGGTTTCGTAGTGCTTGAAAATGGTGTCGACGATCTGTTGAGGATCGTCTATCAACTGGATCAGGTTCAGATCGTCGGGGTTGATCATGCCCTCGCTGACCAGCCTGTCTTTGACCCAGTCCAGCAGGCCGGCCCAGAATTCATGGCAGCACAGAATGATGGGAATATTGCGGCTTTTGCCGGTCTGTATCAGCGTTAAGGCCTCGAACATCTCGTCCAGGGTGCCAAAGCCGCCCGGCATCACCACATAGGCGATGGCGTGCTTGACGAACATGACCTTGCGGCTGAAAAAGTGGTTGAACTTGACCGACAGGTCCTGGTAGTCGTTGGGTTTTTGTTCGTGCGGCAATACGATGTTGAGCGCGACCGACGGGCTTCTGCCGTAGAATGCGCCTTTATTGGCGGCTTCCATGATGCCGGGGCCGCCGCCGGATATCACCGAGAAGCCGGAGTCGGACAGCCGGCGCGCCACCTCCTCGGTCAATTTGTAATATTTGTGGTCGCGCGGCGTGCGCGCGCTGCCGAATATGCTCACCGCCGGAGTGATGCCTTGCAGTTCCTCGGCCGACTCGACAAACTCCGACAGTATCTTCATCACATGCCAGGCTTCGCGCGAGCGGAAACGCTGCATCATGGCGTGGCGGTCGCTGGTTTGCGGCAATTTATCGGACAAGCTCATACTTCTGCCTCTTTATGAAAACATTGTTATTAATTGACGGCTCTTCTTACTTGTACCGCGCCTTTCACGCGATGCCCGATTTGCGATCCCCGGATGGCCGCCCGGTGGGGGCTGTCTATGGCATGGTCAACATGCTCAGGCGGCTGGAGAAGGAAGTTGAATTCGATTATAGCGCCTGCGTCTTCGACGCGAAGGGCAAGACCTTCCGCGACGACCTGTACCCCGAATACAAGGCCAATCGCCCGTCCATGCCCGAGGAGCTGGCTTCCCAGATTACGGCGGTCCATGAGGTGGTGCAAGCTTCCGGCTGGCCCATGCTGGTGGTGCCTGGGGTGGAGGCGGACGATGTGATCGGCACGCTGGCGCGCGCGGCGGCGGCAGCCGGCATGAAGGTGATCGTCTCCACCGGCGACAAGGACATGGCCCAGCTGGTGACGCCGGACATCACCCTGGTCAACACCATGACCAACGAGCTGTTGGATGAGGCGGGCGTCAAGGAGAAGTTCGGCGTGCCGCCTGCGCTCATCATCGACTACCTGACCCTGATCGGCGACAAGGTGGATAACGTGCCCGGCGTCGACAAGTGCGGGCCCAAGACCGCGGTCAAGTGGCTGGAGCAGTACGGCAGCCTGGACGCCATCGTCGCCCAGGCCGACAGCGTGGGCGGCAAAGTGGGCGAAAACCTGCGCGCGGCGCTGGACTGGCTGCCCATGGGCAAGCGGCTGATCACCATCGATTGCGCGGTGGATCTGACGACAGACCTGCCGCACGGTTTGCCCGGCCTGCAGCACGGCCAGAAGGACAAGCCGCGGCTGGCCGAGCTGTTCCTGGACCTGGGCTTCCGCACCTTCTACCGCGAGGTGACCGAGGGTTCGGAGATGCCGGCCATCGCTCAAAGGCAGGAGGATACGCCGGCCGCGCAAAATGATCTGTTCGGCGGCGCCGATGAGCCGGCCACCGTCGCGCCCTCCGGCGCCGCGAATATCGAGCGCCATTACGAAACCATATTGAACGAAGCGCAGCTGGACGCTTGGCTGGAAAAACTGGCGGCGGCCAAGGTGGTGTCCTTCGACACCGAAACCACCAGCTTGGATCCGATGCAGGCGCGCATCGTCGGCGTCAGCTTCTCGGTGGAGGCAGGCCACGCCGCCTATCTGCCGCTGGCGCACCATTATGCCGGCGCGCCGGAACAATTGCCGCTGGACGCGGCCCTGGCCAGGCTCAAGCCGTGGCTGGAGGACGCGGACAAGAAGAAGTGCGGACAAAACCTGAAATACGACAGCCATGTGCTGGCCAACCACGGCATCGCCCTGCGCGGCATCGTCGATGATTCGATGTTGGCCTCCTACGTGCTGGAAAGCCACCAGCGCCACAATATGGACGACCTGGCGCGCCGCCATCTGGGCGAGGACACCGTCAGCTACGAGGACATCTGCGGCAAGGGCGCCAAGCAGATCGGCTTCGGCGAGGTGGACGTCGACATCGCCGCCAATTACGCGGCCGAAGACGCCGACATCACGCTGCGCTTGAACCAGCACTTCGCCAACCAATTGAGCGGCGATCTGGAAAAGGTCTACCGCGACATCGAGCTGCCGGTGGCCGAGGTGCTGTTCAAGATGGAACGGCATGGCGTGCTGATCGACCGCGACAAGCTGGCCGCGCAGAGCCACCAGCTGGGCAGCCAGATGCTGGAGCTGGAGCAGCAGGCGTATGAGCTGGCCGGCCAGCCTTTCAATTTGAATTCGCCCAAGCAGCTGCAGGAAATCCTGTTCGGCAAGCTGGCCATCCCCACCAAGGGCGTCAAGAAGACGCCGAGCGGCGGCTATTCCACCGATGAATCGGTGCTGGAGCAGCTGGCGCTGGACCACCCCTTGCCCAAACGCATTCTGGAATACCGAGGGCTGGCCAAACTGAAGTCCACGTATACCGATAAATTGCCCGCGCTGATTTATCCACAGACCGGCCGCGTGCACACGACTTATGCACAGGCGGTGGCGATCACCGGCCGTTTGTCCAGCAACGATCCCAATCTGCAGAACATCCCGGTGCGCACCGCCGAGGGCCGCCGCGTGCGCGAAGCCTTCATCGCGCCGGCCGGCTGGCAGATCGTGTCGGCCGACTATTCGCAGATCGAGCTGCGCATCATGGCCCACCTGTCCGGCGACGAAGGCATGCTGCAGGCTTTCGCCAGCGGCGAGGACATCCACCGCGCCACCGCGGCGGAGGTGTTCGGCGTAGATCTCGGCGCGGTGACATCGGACCAGCGCCGCGCCGCCAAGGCGATCAACTTCGGCCTGATCTACGGCATGAGCGCGTTTGGCCTCGCCGCTCAGCTCGACATCGAGCGCAGCGCCGCCCAGCAGTACATCGACCGCTACTTCATGCGCTACCCGGGCGTGGCCGAGTACATGCAAACCACGCGCGAGAAGGCGCGCGAGCAGGGCTATGTCGAAACCGTGTTTGGCCGTCGTCTGTATCTGCCGGACATCAAACTATCCAATCCGGCCCGTCGCGCCGGCGCCGAGCGCGCGGCGATCAACGCGCCGATGCAGGGCACGGCGGCCGATTTGATCAAGCTGGCGATGATCGCGGTGCAAAACTGGCTGGAGGGCGACAGCCTGCAAAGCAAGCTGATCATGCAAGTACACGACGAACTGGTGCTGGAAGTGCCGCAGGCCGAGCTGGATCGGGTCAAGCGTCGCCTGCCGGAAATCATGGCCGGCGCTGCCGAACTGAAAGTGCCGCTGCTGGCCGAGGTCGGGGCCGGCGACAGCTGGGAGGCGGCTCACTGAGTCGACCGGCAGACGGATGACGAAACGGCGCCGCAAGGCGCCGTTTTCACATCGCCGGTCCGTGTCGCCTGCACTAAGGTCTGGCGGCGGCGGCGGGCATTCCGGCTTTTGGACAGGAGCGGCTTGGCATGGCCAAGCGGCTTTTCCAGACTGGGAACTCGTTCAAAAGCGGAGAGGCGCATATGGGGGCGAATGGCCAGGCCGGCATCACACTGCTGGAGCTGCTGTCCACGGTGAGCATTGCGGCCATTCTTTGCGCGCTGGCGGTGCCGACGCTGGGCCGGGCGCTGGACAGGCAGCGCTTGCAAGGCCATGGCCTGTTGCTGCTTGGCAGCGTCCAGCATGCCCGCGGCGAGGCGCTGCGCCGCAATCAACCGGTTTATCTGTGCGCGGCCAACTTGAAGAAGAATCTGGAGCTGCAAGGCTGTCAGGCCTCGCAGCCGGGCGCGAGCCAGCGCTGGGGGGAGGGCGGGCTGGTCTACGCGGATCACGGCGCGGACAACGCCGCTTACGATGGGGGCGAACGGCTGAAGCTGGCGATATTCGATCCGCGCGTCCAGGTCTGGGCGCCGGTGGCGCAACTGGTCTGGTTGCCCGACGGGCAATTGCAGCCGGAGGCGGGCGTCGCATTCCGGCTGCGCGCCGGCGATCAATGCCTGCTGGTGAGCATCGCGGCGGATGGCCGCGCCAGCCTGGGGAGTGTGGACGATGCTTGCGCCTGAGCGGGGGTTCAGCCTGCTGGAAACCATGGTGGCATTGGCCATCTGGCTAGTGGCCCTGCTCGCGCTGGCCGGCGTGCAGGCCCGAGCCTTGCAGGATGCGCGAGAGGCGGCGTTGCGCAGCCACATCGATGCGGCGGTGGAAAATCTGGCCCAGGCCATTCAGGCGCGGCCGGAGAGTCACTGGGTACACTATCTGGAAACCGCTTACGACGACCATGCCGCCTCGCCGGATTGCCCGCTCCAGTGCGATCCGGCGCGGCAGGCGGAGGCTGATCTGTCCCGTTTCAAGCAGGCGTTGCGCAATCGCTCCAGCATGGCGGAGCAGGCCAGGGGCGTGGTGTGCCGCGGCGACGTCAAAACGCTGCCTACGCAGGCCAAGCCAGGCTGCGGCGCGGCCGGGCCCGTCTCGATCCGGGTGGTCTGGCGCAGCCGTCATGGCCGGTCTTGGCAGGAGCATGCCGATGTCTGGCTCTTGCGTCCCTAGCCGGCAGCGCGGTTCGCTGCTGCTGGGCATGCTGCTGGCGACCGCCCTGGGCGCGCTGGTGACGGCTTGGGCCTTGTCCTCGCTGGCTCAGGCGGATCAGTCGGCGCGAAGCGCCGCCAGGATGCTGGAGCGCCGCCAGCAGGCGGCCTGGGCCTTGCGTCTGCTGGCGAGGGATGTGGCGCGTCACCGTCGTTTCGGCTGCGTGAGCCAGCTCTGGACGGCCCAGGATTTCGCAGACGGACATTGGACATTGAGCCTGCCCGGCCGCCATCTGGCGCATGGCCAACTGGCGCTGGATGCGCAACACAAGCTGAGCAGCATGGCGCTCTTGCCGGAAGCGCAGGCGGGCGCCGCCGCTTGGCCGCAGAGCGTGCTGAGCAGCTGCGCGGGGATGGTGGCGCTGACGGCGGCCTCGGCGCAATGGCTGGGCGGGAGCGGCTCGCCCAGCCTGCAGTTGACGCCGCCCCTGCTGGTGCAGGCAACGGACCAGGCCGAGGGCCTGCATGCCCCGTCGTTGCAGCTGTGGCTGCCGCTGGAGCGTCATTACCAGCTGAGCGGCGGCCGGTTGCGGGTTTGGGAGCGGTTGGGCGGCTTGAGCGCGGGAGAGCCGCGGGTTCTGCTCGACGGCGTGGCCGGGATCAAATTGCTGTTGCAGGTTCGCGCCGGCTGCGCGGATGGCGATGGCTGGCGGTGGCTGGCCCCATCGGCATTGACGGCGGAAACGGCGAAGAGAGTGGGCGGCGCGCGCTTGGAGTTGGCGTGGCGGCCGCGTGCCGATCAAGCAACGGCCGAGGTGCTGAGCCGGGAGCAGGCTTTGACGCCATTGGGCTGTGGAGGCGAGACATGAGGAGCAGATCGCAAGCCGGCGGCAGTTTGCTGATGATCATGGCTTTGCTGTCGCTGCTGGCCATGCTGGTGTTGTCGTCGGCGCAGCTGATCTTGAGCGCGCGCGCCTCGACCGTCAACGCGCAGGAGCGTAGCCGGACGGAGGTGGTGGCGCATCAGGCCTTGAGCGGCGCGGAGCGATGGATCAGGCAATGGGATGGCCTGAGCGATATGGCGAGCCTGGCGGATGAGCCGGCTAAGCTGTACGGGCATGGCGCGCCGTTTGCGCCCAACTGCCACGGCAGCCATGGCAAGGGCATGTGCGAGCCCACGATGCCGCCGGAAAAGCAGGCCCATGGCGGCGTGCCCCTGTTGCACCCTTGCGGCAACAGCCGGGAATACCCGTTGGAACCTTCCCTGCCGCAGTGGCAATGCCCGCAGGGCGTGCGCAGTGGCCGCCTGGTCTGGGCCAATCCGCGCTTCGTGGTGGAGTTGATTGATCCGCGTTTTGGCGCCGCGGCCGGGGCGCCTGCCCGCTTGTATCGGGTTACGGTGCGAGCCTGGGGGCGCAGCCGCTACAGCGTGGTGACCTTGCAGAGCTGGTATCGGGTGGATGGCGCCGGCCTGGGGCATAGGCTCGGCTGGACGGAGAAGGGGAGATGAAGCCAATGCGTACCGGTGGTTTTACTTTGCTGGAGCTGATGATCGGCCTCGCCGTGGCGGCCCTCCTGTTATCGCTGGCGGTGCCGGGCTACCAGCAATATCTGCAGCGGGCCCGTCTGGAAGAGGCCAAAGCGGCTCTTCTGGAGAACAGCCATTACATGCAGCGCTGGTATCACGAAAATGGGGCTTATCATCAGAATGGTCCGCTGGCTTGGCCTGACTTGCCGGCCAGGAGCACCGCCGCCTTCGACATCGGCTTCAGCAGCGCCAAGCCGACGGCCGAGAACGTAGAGCAAGCCAGCTTCATCATCGAGGCCCGGCCCAAACCGGGCGCAGGCCTGGACGAGTGGCTGTTGAAAGTAGACCAGGACGGCACGCTCCGGCAATGCCGCCAGGAAGGGGAGGGCGAGCAGTGCCAGCGCTAGCCGGAGGGGCGGATCAGGCCTGCTGCGGCGCCGGATCGTCGCCCCATGGCGCCACCTTGGCCAGCAGCATCATGCCGGGGATGGCCAGCGCCGTGCACAAGAAGAAAAACGAGGTCCAGCCTATGGAGTCGACGATATAGCCCGTCGCCGCGTTGGCCAGCGTGCGCGGCACGGCGGCCAGGCTGGTGAACAGGGCGAACTGGGTGGCGGTATAGGCGGGATGCGTGCTGCGCGCGATGAAGGCGACGAAGGCCGCGGAGCCCAGGCCGACGCCTAGCGCCTCGAAGCCTATCACCGCCGCCAGCATCGCCAGTTGCTGGCCGCCGACGCTGTCGAAGCGGCCGTAGCTGGACAGCCAGGCGAAGCCCAGGATCGACACCACCTGCACCACGCCGAAGGCCCATAGCGCGCGGTTGATGCCCAGCTTGATCATCCACACGCCGCCCAGCAGGCCGCCGATCACCGCCGGCCATAAACCGGCGTGCTTGGCCACCAGGCCGATCTGCGATTTGGCGTAGCCCATGTCGAGATAGAACGGCGTGGCCAGCGAGGTGGCCATGCTGTCGCCCAGCTTGTACAGGAAGATAAAGCCCAGTATCCACAGCGCCTCGCGCCAGCCTTGGCGGGAAATGAACTCATGAAAGGGCTCCGCCACCGCTTCGCGCAGGGTCTTGGGGCTGGCGGAGGCTAGCCTGGGCTCCTTCACCAGCAGCGTCATCAGCGCGCCGGGCAGCATGAACAGCGCGGTGATCACGAACACGCCGCCCCAGGCCATATGGTCGGCCAGGATCAGGGACAAGGAGCCCGGCACCAGGCCGGCCAGGCGGTAGGCGTTGATGTGTATGGTGTTGCCCAGGCCCAGTTCGGCGTCGCTGAGGATTTCGCGGCGGAAGGCGTCCAGCACGATGTCCTGGCTGGCCGAGAAAAAGGCGACCGCGAAGGCCAGCGCGGCGATGCTCCAGATTTCCTGCCGCGGGTCGAATAGCCCGAACAAGGCCAGCGCGGCCAGCAGCGCCAATTGCGACGCCAGCATCCAGCCGCGGCGGCGGCCCAAGAGCGGCAGCGCGTAGCGGTCCATCAGCGGCGACCACAGGAATTTCCAGGTGTAGGGCAGGCCGATCAGCGCGAACAGGCCGATGGACTTCAGGTCCACGCCTTCGCTGCGCAGCCAGGCCGGCAGCAGATTGATCAGCGCGTACAGCGGCAGGCCGGAGGCGAAGCCGGTGAATACGCAGACGAGCATGGTGCGCGAGAACACATCGCGCCGCCAGTTGATGGTGGCCAGGGTCATGGGCTTCTTGTGCTGATGGAGTTGGCGGGTGTCCGCGCCGGGGCGCGCACGGCATGGTCTGGATTAGAGGCCATCCAGGCAGCGCTCAGCGCCGCAGCGCCCGCGCGATCTTCTGATCGGTCTTGTACTGGCTCAGGGCGTAAACCGACCACAATGCGGCCGGCACCCAGCCTATCACGGTCAGTTGCAGCAACAGGCAGATCAGGCCGGCGAAGGGCCGGCCTATGGTGAAGAACTGCAGCCAGGGCAGGAAAATGGCCAGCAGCAGGCGCATGGGCGTCTCCTCAAGCGGGGCGGAATCAGTCGCGCGCCACCCGATAGAACGCCAGGCTGCCGCGCAGATTAGGCAGCAAGGATACCCGCTTGCCCTTGTCCATGACCACCCTTTCCACCACGCGGATGCGGTTCTTGGCGCAGAGCGCCTCGAAATCCCCCAGCATGCACCAGTGGATGTTGGGCGTGTCGTACCACTGGTAGGGAATGGTGTCGGACACCGGCATATGGCCCTGCAGGATCTGCCAGCGGTTCTGCCAATAGCCGAAATTGGGGAAGGTGACGATGGCCTCGCGGCCGACGCGCAGCATTTCGTTAAGGATGGCCTCGGTGTGGCGCATCGCCTGTATGGTTTGCGACAGGATGACATGGTCGAAGCGGTGGTCGCCGAAGTCGGCCAGGCCGGTTTCCAGGTCGCCCTGCACCGCGTTGACGCCGGCGGCGACGCAGCGCACCACGTTGGCGACGTCGAAATCCACGCCATAGCCCTGGATGCGCTTGTCCCGCTGCAGGGCGGCCAGCAATTGGCCGTCGCCGCAGCCCAGATCCAGCACGCGGCTGTCGGGGGCGATCCAGTCGGCGATCAGTTTGAGGTCCGAACGGAGAGTCTGGATGGCGCTCATGCCTTCACCTCCTCGGCCACGCGGCGCAGATAGGCGCGCATCAGGTCCACATAGGGTTGGTCGGTCATCAGGAAGGCGTCATGGCCGTGCGCCGATTCGATCTCGGCGTAGCTGACGCGCTTGCCGGCGGCGATCAGCGCCTGCACCGTCTCGCGCGAGCGCTCCGGCGAGAAGCGCCAGTCGCTGGTGAAGCTGGCCAGCAGGAATTGCGCCTGCGCCGGCTGCAGCGCGGCGGCCAGGTCGCCGCCGTGCGCCTGGGCCGGATCGAAGTAGTCCAGCGCCTTGGTCATCAAGAGATAGGTGTTGGCGTCGAAGTAGTCGGAGAACTTGTCGCCCTGGTAGCGCAGATAGCTCTCGATCTCGAACTCCACGTCGTAGCCGAACTGGTATTCGCCCGAGCGCAGCATGCGGCCGAATTTCTCGCCCATGCCGTCGTCGGACAGATAGGTGATGTGGCCCAGCATGCGCGCCAGCCGCAGGCCGCGGCGCGGCACCGTGCCTTGCTGGTAGAAGTCGCCGCCGCAGAAGTCCGGATCGGACAAGATGGCCTGGCGAGCCACGTCGTTGAAGGCGATGTTCTGCGCCGACAGCTTGGGCGCGGAGGCGATCACCAGCGCGTGCGCCACGCGTTCCGGATAGGCGATGCTCCAGTGCAGCGCCTGCATGCCGCCCAGGCTGCCGCCTATCACCGCGGCCCAGCGCTCAATGCCCAATCGGTCCGCCAGCCGCGCCTGGGCGTTGACCCAGTCGCCGACAGTCACCACCGGAAAGGACGAGCCCCAGGGCTGGCCGGTGGCCGGATTGACGCTGGAAGGGCCGGTGCTGCCGTGGCAGCCGCCCAGGTTGTTGACGCCTACGACGAAGAAACGGTTGGTGTCTATCGGTTTGCCGGGACCTATCATATTGTCCCACCAGCCGGCGGTTTTATCGTCGGCATGGTAGCGGCCGGCCACGTGGTGGTGGCCCGACAGCGCGTGGCAGATCAGGATGGCGTTGCTCTTGGCGGCGTTGAGCCGGCCATAAGTCTCGAAGCGCAGCTGGTAGCTGGGCAGCACGGCGCCGCTGGCGAGCGGCAAGGGGGTATCGAAGGCGGCGTCTTGGGCCGCGACGATGCCTACCGAACAATCGGTGTCGGTCATGGGGTGGGTGCCTCTTCTATTTTTATCCACGCCCGCCGCCCTCTGCCGGGGCATGTCGTGGCGCGGTCTCCTGCGGCTACCGGTCGATTATATCCATTCGGGCTTTTTTTGCGAGCCGCGCTTGCGCGGCGGGCTGTGGACGGAAAAGCCGCGACCCGGCGGCAGACGCTTGCGCGGGAGCGCGCCGCGCCGGGATAATCGGCCGGGTCGCCGCCACGGTCCCCATCATGTTCGGACGCCTGTTCAAGTTTTTCACGTTATGCCTGGTCCTGTGGAGCGTGGCGCGCTGGTTGCTGAAGCCCAGCCAGCGCCGCACGCTGCACGAGCTGTTCTCCGCGCTGGCCATCGCCCTGCTGATCAGCGCGGGGCTGTTCTGTGTCTTGTACTGGCTGGGCTGGCATACGATCTGAATCGGCAAGTCCTTGATCCTGCTCAGCTTGTGCCGTACCGGCGCGAGATAGACTGCGCGCTTTTGCCGGCAGAACGATGGACCTGACCCGCCATATCCACACCCTTGGCCATTATTTGAAACAGCGTTTCGGCGAGTCCGTGCACAAACTGTCGCTGGCCGGCGACTTCACCTGCCCCAACCGCGACGGCACCCTGGGGCGCGGCGGCTGCACGTTTTGCAATGTGCGCAGCTTCGGCCGCGAGCCAGCCGCGCTGTCCATCAGCCAGCAATTGGCGCGCGAAAAGCGCAAGACGGACCGCGCCCGGCGCTATCTCGCTTATTTCCAGGCCTATACCAGTACCTATGCCGAAGTGGAGACGCTGCGCGCCTTGTACGACGAAGCCTTGGCGAGCGCCGACGTCGTCGGCTTGTGCGTGGGCACCCGGCCGGACTGCGTGCCGGATGCGGCCTTGGACCTGCTGGCCGCCTATCAGGATGGCGGGAGCGAGGTGTGGCTGGAGCTGGGCTTGCAGACCGCGCATGACCGGACGCAGGCGCGCATCCATCGCGGCCACGGCCTGGCCGATTACCGCGATGCCGTCCGGCGCGCCCACGCGCGCGGACTCAAGGTGTGCGCGCATCTGATCGCCGGTTTGCCGGGCGAGGATGCCGATGACGCGCATGCCACTTTGCAAACCGTGTTGGACATCGGCGTGGAGGGACTGAAGCTGCATCCCTTGATGATCGTGCGCGGCAGCCGGATGGCGGCGCAGTACCGGCGCGGCGAAGTGGGGCCCATGCCGCTGGACGACTACGCCGAACTGGCGGCCAGCCTGATCCGCCATACGCCGCCGGAGGTGGTGTATCACCGAATCTCCGCCACCGCCCAGGCGCCGACTTTGATCGCGCCCGATTGGTGCGGGCCGCGCTGGACGGCCTTGCAGGCGATAGGCGAGCGGCTGGCGCGAGAAGGCGGGCAGGGGAGCGCCCTGGGCACCGGCTGGCGGGGAATGTGTTAGCGAATATTGATCGGCCAAAACAATAGGCGTGCGCTACTGTCAGAATCGACAGCCCGTTCCGACCAAATGGAAACGACAGGAGAGCCGCCATGCTGATCAAAAAGCCCGCCGACCATTTAGCGTCGGACATCACGTCGGAAAGCGTCTATTTCAACCGCCGCAGCTTCATGCTCGGCGCCGCCGGCCTGCTGCTGTCGGCCGAGACGCTGGCCGGGCTGAACGCCAGGAAAAGCCCGCTGTCGCAGCTGGCGTCCAACGACAAGCCCAACAGCCTGAAAGACATCACCAGCTACAACAATTTCTACGAGTTAGGCACCGACAAGGCCGACCCGGCCGAAAACGCCGGCAGCCTGCACACGCGGCCGTGGAGCGTGATGGTGGACGGCGAGGTGGCTAAGCCGCGCCGCTTCGCCATCGAGGATTTGCTGAAGTTTCCGCTGGAGGAGCGCGTCTACCGGCTGCGCTGCGTGGAAGGTTGGAGCATGGTGATCCCGTGGGTGGGCTTCCCCTTGGCCAGCCTGCTCAAGCAGATGAACCCGACCTCGCGCGCCAAGTACGTGGCGTTTGAAACGCTGGAGCGGCCGGGCGAGATGCCGGGCCAGCGCACGGGCGTGCTGGACTGGCCTTACCGTGAGGGCCTGCGCATCGACGAGGCCATGCATCCGCTGACCATTCTGGCCGTCGGTCTGTACGGCAACGTCCTGCCCAATCAGAACGGCGCCCCCATCCGCTTGGTGGTGCCGTGGAAATACGGCTTCAAGAGCATCAAGTCCATCGTGCGCATCCGGCTGCAGGAAACCATGCCGGCCACCAGCTGGAATCTGGCCAACGCGCATGAGTACGGCTTCTATTCCAATGTGAACCCGGAGGTGGACCATCCGCGCTGGAGCCAGGCATCGGAACGGCGCATCGGCGAGTTTTTCAAGCGCAAAACGCTGATGTTCAACGGCTACGCCGACCAAGTGGCCGGACTGTACCGCGGCATGGACCTGAGAAAGAACTACTGATGACGACGCTGCGCATGAAAGCATCCGCTACGCCGGCTGATAGGCGCCTCGCCGTCGGCAAGGTTTTGCTGTTCCTCGTCTGCCTGTTGCCGCTGGCGCGCGCCGCTGGGATCGTGTTGACGGGCGAGGCGGTGAATCCGGTAGAGTTCATCACCCGCTCCACCGGCACCTGGACGCTGGTGTGGCTGCTGGCCACCCTGTCCATGACGCCGCTGCGGCGCCTCACCGGCCAGGCTTGGCCCTTGAAGTGCAGGCGCATGCTGGGTTTGTTCGCGTTTTTCTACGCCAGCCTGCATTTCACCACCTATCTCTGGCTGGACCAGTTTTTCGATTGGCATCACATCCTCAAGGACATCGCCAAGCGGCCCTTCATCACGGTGGGCTTCGCCGCCATCGTCTTGATGACGCCGCTGGCGCTGACTTCCACCCAGGCTTGGATGCGGCGGCTCAAGCGCAATTGGGGCAAGCTGCACCGGCTGGTGTACCCGGTGGCCATCCTGGCGGTGACCCACTACTGGTGGCTGGTGAAACGCGACATCACCCAGCCCTTGATCTATGCCGCGGCACTGGCGCTGCTGCTGGGCCTGCGGCTGTGGTGGCGCGCGCGCAAAGCTGGATGACGCGGCTTGGCAAGGGGCTGCCTGGGTTTTAAAGTCGGGTGTTTTGTCTTATCCGCAAGCGAATCATCATGAGCAAGGAAAAAGCCCCGGTCACCCAGGCCATCCGCGTGCTGCGCGAGCACAAGGTGGATTACACCGAGCATCTGTACAAGTACGAGGAGAAGGGCGGCACCACGGTGTCGGCGCGCGAGCTGGGCGTGGACGAGCACGCCGTGGTGAAGACGCTGATCATGGAGGACGAGAACAAGCGCCCCCTGATCGTGCTGATGCACGGCGACCGCGAGGTGGGCACCGGCATGCTGGCCAAACAGATAGGCGTCAAGAAAGTCCATCCCTGCGACCCCAAAACCGCCGACAAGCACAGCGGCTATCAAGTGGGCGGCACCAGCCCCTTCGGCACCCGCCACCCCATGCCGGTGTATATGGAGTCCAGCATCGCCGAGCTGCCGGTCATCTATATCAATGGCGGCAAGCGCGGCTTCCTGGTGGGCGTGAGTCCGAGGGAGGTGATGCGCGTATTGCAGCCGATCTTGGTCAACGCGGCGGCGTGACTTCCGGGAAGTTGCGCTGGTAAATGGCCTTCAGGCTGCCGTCTTTTTCCATCTGCTCCAGGGCGCGGGCGAAGTCCTCGCGGATGCGCGCCGCTTGCGGATAGCTGCGCGAGAACATCAGGCCAAGCGGCGTTTCCTTGTCCAGCGGCGTCGGAATATAGCCGAATTCATTTTCGCGGCCTGGCAGTACCTTGTGGATCAGGTACCAGCCGCGCTCCAGCGACATCGGCGCCAGGTCCAGGCGGCCCAGCTGCAACTGGCGCAAGGCGTTGACTTCGTCGCTGGTCAGCAGGGTATTGAGCTTGTGCTGCTGGAACAAGGGGATATACCAGTAACCCAGCTGAATGGCCACGCGGTAGCCGCGCAACGCGTCCAAGGACTGGAAGCTCTGCGGCGGATGCGGCATATGAGGCTTGTGATAAAACAGAAAGCTGGAGGTGCGCATCAGCGGCGGCGAAAAGTCGAACTCTTTCAGCCGCTCTGGCGTGGGCCGATAAGGCAGGGCGGCGACGGCCTTGCCCATCCGCAGCTGCGCTTCGTCTTGCGGCCAGCTCAGGTAGCTGAAATGCACTTGGTAGCCAGCGCGTAGGAAGGCCTGGCGCACGATCTGCGCGAAGGCGCCGCCCTGCGGCAGGCTTTGCGACACATACGGCGGCCACTCGCCGGTAGCCAGCTCCAGCGTGGTTTCCGCGGCTGTCGCGCGGGCGCTCAGCAGCAGCGCGAAAACCAGCAACAGCAGACGCCGCATGGCGTTTCCTTGAGCGGGTGAGATACTGTGTTATCGCACAGCGCTCCCCGCCAACCAAGGATTTACCACCACCAGAACATGAAGCCCCAGGCGCAGTCCACCAGCGCCAGCGCGCCGCAGAACGCAAGCAGGGCGAGGCCGCCGCGCAGCGGGCGGGCGTCCCAGCGCGCCAGGATGCCGCAGGCCAGCCGCAGCGCCCACAGATTGGCGCCGGCCAGCAGGGCCAGGCGGGCGTGATTGACCCAATGCATGCCGTAGCCTTCGGCCTTCAGCAAGGTCACCGTCAGCGCGGACAGGCCCAGGAACACGCCGCAGCCGGCCAGCGGGATCAGGGCCTGGGCCAGATGGTGCACGCGCTGCGTTTGCCAGCGGCCGGCCACTCGCACGGCCAGGGCCAGGGCCAGCAGGATGCCGCTGCCCAAGGCCAGCGCGGTGGCGGCGATGTAGGCGAGCAGGGACGCGCCGTCCAGCCAGGAGAACACGTCGTTGTGCATGGGGTAATGGGTGAGCAGCCACCACGGCGCCCCGGTGTCCAGCGGCCACATGATGTCATTGTCCACCAGCCACTCGGCCGCGGTCTGCTTGAGCCAGACAAACCAGGGGCTGACGGTCCAGTGGAAGGCGCCCATCGCCACGCCCAGCAGGCCGTAGACGATCAGCGCGGTCTGCCAGCCATCGGCCTCTTTTTCCGCCACCCTCACCACCTCGTCGCTCATCGGACGGACGGACAGTGTGATGGCGGAGCGGTGGTCGCTGCAGCGGCCGCACATATGGCAGCCGCTGCCGCCCTGCATATGGCGCAGCGGTTGCAGCGGCGCGCAATCCACGGCCGGCGTGCGTTCGGACGAAGCCTTCCAGGCGGCCTCGTCCACGCGGTAATGCAGCGGCGCCAGCTTGGACAACAAGCCGAACACGCCGTTGACCGGGCACAGATGGCGGCACCAGGCGCGCTTGCCGCGGGTGTAGACGAAGCCGACGATCACCGCGGCCACGGTGGAGCCGCCCAGCACCAGTAGGGCGGCCTTGGGATACTGATAGACGCTGACCAGCTGGCCGTAGACCGTGGTCAGCACGAAGGCGACGAAGGGCCAGCCGCCCCAGCGCATCCAGCGCGGAATCGGCCTGCCCATGCCCTTGCGCGCGGCCCATTCCGACAGCGCGCCTTCCGGGCACAGCACGCCGCACCACAGCCGGCCGAACAGCACCATGGACAGCAGCACGAAGGGCCACCAGATGCCCCAGAACACGAACTGGGCGAAGATGGTCAGGTTGTTCCACATCCGCGCCGCGTCGCCGGGCAGCTCCAGGCAGGCCGGAACGATCAGCAGGAAGGCGTAGACCAGCACCACGGCCCATTGCAGCTTGCGCAGCAAGGCGCCGTGGTCGCGCAGCCAGTCTCCCGCGAGGGCGAGCGGACCGCGCGGCGGCGTCGCCGGGCGACAGGAAGCGCCGCCGGACGGCGCGGCGGCGATGGGAATCACCCTTTGCGGGCGGCGCTGCGGTCTATCCTGCTTCATGCCGCGGCGGCCAGCTTGCGGTTGCGCCATTGGAACAGCGCCCAGATGCCGCCCCAAAACAGGCCGTAGGCGAGCAGGCTCATCAAGGCCGGATGCGCGCGGTAGCCGGTCAGGGAGGCCACCAGGCCGCCTACCGGGCTCATGTCGTCGAGCAGGGCGGAGCTATCCCATAGCGGGTCGACCAGGGCCGGCAGCACGTCCATGGAGATCAGCCGCTCCACGCCGTTCAGGAACAAGGACGCGCCCAAGAGCAGCAGCATGATTTCCGTCACGCGGAAGAACAGCCGCCAGGACAGCACCTTGCCGCCCAGTTGCAGCAGATAGAAGGTGAGGAACGCCAGCGCCAGGCCGGCGGCGCCGGCCGCCGCCATTTTGGCCAGCTCCATGCCGTGGGCCTCGGCCAGCATGCCGTACAGGAAAACCACGCACTCGCTGCCTTCGCGGGCGATGGCCAGAGCGGCCAATATGGTCACGCCCCACCAGTTGTTTCTGGCGGCGTTGGCCGATAGGCCGGACTCCAGCTCCTTCTTCAGCGTGCGGCCGTGCTCACGCATCCACAGCACCATCTGCACGATCAGCGCGGAGGCGATGAACACCATGGCGGTCTGGAAGTAGTCCTGCGCGCCGGCCATCAAGGTGCCGGCGGCGAACAGCGCGACGGCCAGCGCCACCGCCATGACCAGGCCCAGCGCCACGCCGCCCCATAGATAGGGCTTGCCGGCGCGGCCGGCCGGGTTGTGGTTCATCCAGGCATTGAGGATGCCGACTACCAGCAGCGCCTCAACGCTCTCGCGCCAGACGATAAAGAGTACCTGTCCCATTTGCGTTGACTCCTGCTTACTTGGCGACGATCACGCCCTGGCCGGTCTTGGGGTGGAAGTCGTCGAAGAATTTGTACTCGCCCGGCGCCAGCGGCTGAAACACCAGGAAGGATTCCGCGCCCGGACCCAGCACTTTTTCCTTGCGCAGCGGAATGCTTTCGAACTCGGCCGGCGTCTTGCCGACATTCATCACTTCGACCTTGAATTTCTTGCCGGCCGCCACTTGCAGGCGGGCGGGAATCATCTGGCCGTCCTTCATTTGCAGCTTGTAGACGGGCATGTCGTCGGCCAGGGCGAGGGCCGGGGAGCAAAGCAGGCCGGCCAGCAGGGCGGCGGCGGTCAGGCTCAGAATGTTCATGGGTTCATGGTTCCTGAATGCGAAACAGCGCGGCCTCGTAGCCGCGCCGTTTGATTGTAACGCAATCAATAATGCTTTGCGTTTACATTCTCAATTAGGCTTAGTAGCCGCCCTTCTTGCCGATGCCGGCGAAGACGAATTCGTAGTTCACGTCAAACGGCTTGAACCACGGGCCGACGCCGGTTTCCTTGTCCACGTGGCGGCCGAAGTGGGCGTGCTCATTGGCGGACGGCGGCATCACGGTGAATTTCAGCTTGTACTTGCCCGGGCCTTGCAGCTTGACGTTGTCGCCGTAGTGGGGGCCGTCGTTGGCCACCATGGGCATCAGGTCGCCCTTCTGGGTTTTGCCGCCCACCTTGGTCAGTTCGTACTTGACCACCAGGTAGGGCAGCCAGGCGCCTTCTTCGAAGCCGTTGGGGTTGTTTTTGGTGGCGTGGATGTCGGCTTCCAGATGGATGTCGGACGCTTCCGGCTTCAGCATCATGCCGTCCGGGTCCATCTTGGTGGGCTGCAGGTAGACGGCGCCGATTTCCATGCCGTTTTTCAGGGCCGGCTTGCCGATCGGGTATTCCTTGGCCATGGCGGCGAAGGAGGCGGACAGGGCGACGCTGGCGATAGCCAGCTGGCAGACAAAGCGACGCATCATGTTTTCCTTATATGTTTTGGCCTCGTGTTCGGGCCTGTAATAAGAATGATAATGCTAGTAATTATCGTTTGCAAACTAGGCTCGGCCGTGGTGGCGCTCAGCGCTGCGCTGGCGGTTGATTTTTATGTCATTTATTGGGCGGGGAGTAGGCGGCTGGCGGGAACGGCTGGCGCAATGTGCTGCTTGTAAGCGTCCCGCCGCAATAGGATTGCCATTTCCAGTGCGGGCGAGCGAGAGGGCGGGGAGGCCAGACGCCCGCTCAGGCTGGGCGTCTGGCATGGAGGGGCCTCAGGCGCGAGGCTTGGCGTGCAGGTCCGGCAAGGCCAGAGAGACTAGGCCCAGCAGCGGCAGGAAGGCGCACAACTGGTAGACGAACTCAATGCCGCGCAGGTCCGCCAGTTCGCCCAGCACCGCGGCGCCGATGCCGCCTATGCCAAAGGCGAAGCCGAAGAACATGCCGGACACCATCCCCACCTTGCCCGGCAGCAGCTCTTGAGCGTAGATCAGGATGGCCGGGAAGGCCGAGGCCAGGATGAAGCCGATAGGGACGGACAATACGGCGGTCCAGAACAGATTGGCGTGCGGCAGCAACAAGGTCAGCGGGGCAATGCCCAGGATGGAAAAGCCGATTACCCGCTTGCGGCCGATGGCGTCGCCTATGGGGCCGCCCAGCACGGTGCCGGCCGCCACCGCGAACAGGAACAGGAACAGATGCAGCTGCGCCGACTGCACGCCGACGTGGAAGTGATGGATCAGGTAGAAAGTGTAGTAGCTGGTGATGCTGGCCAGGTAGAAGTGCTTGGAAAACACCAGCAACAGCAGGAGCAGCAGGGTCAGTTTGACGCGGCCGGACGACAGCGCGGGCTTGCTCACGGCGGCGGCCTTTTTGGCCTGCCTATGCTGATGGGCGTACCACTGGCCGACGCGGAACAAGACAAACATGCCCAGCAGCGCGGCCAGCGCGAACCAGGCCACGCTGGATTGGCCTAGCGGCAGCACGATCAGCGCCGCCAGCAAGGGGCCGGTGGCGCTGCCGGCGTTGCCGCCCACTTGGAAGATGGACTGCGCCAGGCCGGGGCGGCCGCCGGAGGCCATGCGCGCCACGCGCGACGATTCCGGGTGGAAAATGGACGAGCCCATGCCGATCAGCGCCGCGGCCAACAGCAGCAATGGAAAGCTGCTGGCGCTGGACAAGAGCAGCAGGCCAAGCAGCGTGGAGCCCATGCCGAACACCAGGGAATATGGCTGCGGCTTTTTGTCGGTGTAGATGCCCACCAGCGGCTGCAGCAGCGAGGCGGTGCACTGGTAGGTGAAGGTCAGCAGGCCGATTTCGGCGAAGCTCAGGTGGTAATTGCCCTTCAGCAAGGGGTAGAGCGCCACCAGCAGCGACTGCAGCATGTCGTTGAGGAAGTGGCTGAAACTGATGGCGCCGAGCACGCGGAAGCGCGTGTCCTGCGCCGGCGCGGCGGTGTGGGTGCGTGTGGTCATGGAATGAGGCTCGATACGGTGGGTGCAACTATGCTAACAAGCGCATTTTCGCCAGTCCTGCGAAAATGGGGCATTCATCTTATTGAAAGAGGCGTTTGTGGACAGCTTCGATCATCTGAATCAGTTCGACCAAGGCCTAGTGCCGGTGCGCGGCAAGCCGCGCGACTATCCGGCCGGCCTGGAGACGCCGCGGCACAATCACCCGACGGCGCAGCTGCTGTGCGCGGTGGAGGGGCTGATGCTGGTCAGCGCCGAGCGCGGCCAGTGGGTGGTGCCGCCGACGCGCGCCATCTGGCTGCCCATCGGCGTCTGGCACCAGGTGCGCATGGTCAGCCCTGTGCGCATGCGCAGCATCTATGTGCGGCAGGACAAGCTGCAGGGCCTGCCGGACGCGTGCTGCGTGCTGGAGGTGACGCCGTTGCTGCGCGAGCTGGTAGTGGCGGCGATGGAGGTGGCCGTGCCTTGCGCGGCGGGCTCGCGCGACGAGAAGGTGATGGACCTGCTGCTGGAGGAGATAGGCCGCGCCAGGGTCTTGCCGCTATCGCTGCCGCAGCCTGCGTCCGCCGCCTTGCGCCAGTTGTGCGACGCCTGGCTGGCGCAGCCCGACGATGCGCGCGGCGCGGCGGAGTGGGCGCGCGAGCTGGCGCTGGACCCGCGCACGCTACAGCGCCGCTTCCGCCGCGAAACCGGTCTCAGCTTCGGCCAGTGGCGGCGGCAGGCGCGGCTGATGCTGGCCTTGCAGCGGCTGGCCTGCGGCGACAGCGTGCTGAAGGTGGCGCTGGACTTGGGCTACGCCAGCCCCAGCGCCTTCGCCACCATGTTCAAGCGCGAGCTGGGCGCGCCGCCGAGCAGCTTCTTCGCCGCGCCGTAGGGCGGAAACCCGGCATGGCCGGGTGTTCCGCCTGCGCGCGATGGCCATGGCGCCGTTCTCTCCGCGTGGGCAAGCGGTAATGGCTAGCTTCGTAGGGTGCGTCACCCCGCAGGGGCGACGCACCCGTTGGTGTCCGCTTCGCGGACGCTATTTGAGCGCCGGTTCCGCCCGGAGGACGGAAAAGGGGGCTGCGCGGCCAGCCCCCTTTTAACCCCAGGCCGCCCCAGCAGCGCTGCGAAACCCCGTCTCCCAAGCCATTCCCAAGGCGCCGCCCAACTCGCGGGGCGCTAGCGTCGCCCCGCTCAAGCAAAGGGCGTCTTAAAACCTTGGGAATGGCTTGGGAGCCGGCTTGCGCTGATGGGGAAGGGCGAGTTGGTTCGGCCCTCATCATCTGGACAAGTCCTAGAGAAGGAAAGATGGCGGAACGCCCGTTGCGGCTTCCGCCCTACAAGGGGTAGAGCGTGAGCGACATGCCCCTTCCCCCTTCGGCGCGTGCCGGCAAAAAGGCGCTGGGCAAGGTTTTAAGCCGCCGATTTGTTCGACGCCGCGCGACGTTAGCGCGTACTGCTGAGCGAATCAAAGATTCGCACGCATGTAGTTTCGGCGGCCCCTTGCCCGGTGTCTTTTTGCCGGGGTTTCGCGGGCAGCGGGGGCGGCCTGGGATTGCCAAGGGGCCGGCCGCACAGCCCCTGGCCCGTCTGCCGGGCGGAACCGGCATCTAAACATTGTCCGCGGAGCGGACTCAACTTGAGAAGCATACAGCCTATTAGAATGTGTCTTGTAGGCAATGCTTAGCATCTCATCTCGTGAGGCATTTCCTCGCAGCTTTCACCTCGCCGCCAACCTCACCGCCAACTCCCCCAACCGCTTCCCCTGCGCCAAGGCCAGCGCCTTCTCATGCTCGCTGATCGGCTGCCGGTCATCCATGCCCGACACATGACTCACGCCATACGGGGTGCCGCCGGTTTGCGTCGCCGTCAGCGCCGCTTCGCTGTAAGGCAGGCCGGCGATGAGCATGCCGTGGTGCAAGAGCGGAATCATCATCGTCAACAGCGTGGACTCCTGGCCGCCGTGCAGGGACGCCGAGCTGGTGAACACGCAGGCCGGCTTGCCCGCCAGCGTGCCCTGCATCCACTCCCCGCCGGTGCCGTCGATGAAATACTTCATCGCCGACGCCATATTGCCGAAGCGGGTGGGGCTGCCCAGGGCCAGGCCGGCGCAATCGACCAGGTCCTGCCGCTCGACATAGGGCGCGCCGTCGTCCGGGATGGCCGGGGCCACCGCCTCGCACACCGTGGAAATCTTGGGCACCGTGCGCAGGCGCGCGCGGCAGCCGGGCACGCTGTCCACGCCGCGGGCGATCAGGCGGGCCAGCTCGCGCGTGGCGCCGTGCTGGCTGTAATACAGCACCAGAATGTCTAGCATGCTTGCCTCTTGTGTCCGTTTAGATCGCCGCATGATAGGACAAAGCGCCATTTCTTGCCTCATCGCCGCTTTGGCTATACCTTTGCCGCCATGCAAGTCCAACGTATCGAACCGTATTTCGGTTTTGCCCGCTTCCTGGCCCGCCGCATGGGCGGCCTGCGCGTGCTGCAGGTGTCGGGCAGCCTGACCTTTACCACCCTGCTGGCGCTGGTGCCCTTATTCACCATCGCGCTGACGGTGATTTCGGCGTTCCCGGTGTTTTCCGAGTACAGCACGCGCTTCAAGATCATGCTGCTGTCGACGCTGGTGCCGGAGTTCGCCGGCAAGGTGATCACCGTTTACATGCGGCAGTTCGCCGACAACGCGGAAAAACTCACCGCCGCCGGCATCGTGATGCTGGGCGTCACCGCGCTGATGCTGATGTCCACCATAGAGCGCACCTTCAACGCCATCTGGGGCGTGCGCCGCGGCCGGCCCTGGCTGCAGCAGAGCATGGTGTACTGGACGGTGCTGACGCTGGGGCCGCTGGTGCTGGGCGGCAGCCTGCTGTCCTGGCGCTGGCTGTTCAAGGTGACGCGTTTCGAGAAAAACCTGCCGCTGCTGGCGGACATGCTGGAAGTGGGCGGCACCATCGTATTGACGGCGCTGGTGCTGTCGCTGCTGTACCGCATCGTGCCCAACCGTTTCGTGCCGTTTCGCCATGCGGTGACGGGCGCGCTGGCGACGTCGGTGCTGCTGGAGCTGACCAAGACCGGCTTCGGCTTCTACATCAGCCAGGTGGCCAGTTACCAGCTGGTGTACGGCGCCTTCGCCAGCATCCCGATTTTCCTGCTGTGGGTGTATTGCCTGTGGCTGGTGGTGCTGGCCGGCGCGGTGTTCACCTCTGCGCTGTCCTACTGGGAGGGCGAGGCCTGGCGCCGTCGCAACGAGCCGCACCGTCGTTTCCTGGATGCGCTGGAGGTATTGCTGCTGCTGGACGAGGCGCAGGCGCGCGGCCTGGCGCTGTCGCCGCCGCAGCTGCGGCAGGCGGTGAGGGTGGGGTATGACGAGCTGGGTCTGGTGCTGGATCGGCTGGCGCAGCGCGGCTATGTGCAGAAGGGCCAGGGCGATGGCTGGGTGCTGATGAAGCGCTTGTCGGCGATCTCCTTGGCGGAATTGTTCGAACTATTCGTCTACCGCCGCGACGGCCAGCGCGGCGACGCGCTGGAGCGCACGCTGGACGCGCTGCTGGGGCCGCTGACGGCCGGACTTCAGGCGGAGACGGTGGCGGACTTTGCCCGCCGCGTGGGGCAGAAGTAGGCGGTATTGTCGTAGAAGGCCGGGTCTTCGTTGTCCGGCCACCAGCCCGGTATGCCCAAGAGCGGCAGCGGGCACAGCGCGCGCGGCCGCGGCAGGAAGGCGTCGTCGTCCAGCCGCGCCGCCAGCGTCGCATCCAACCGGCGCAGCCGCGCGGCGTCGTCCCGTGCGAAGAAGTCCGGCGCCACGTCCAGGATCAGCGCCTTGCCGCACCAGCCGATGTGCGGCGTCAATCCCATTTCCATGACTGCGTGGCCCAGGGTGAACGCCTCGATGCGCGTTCCCCAGTCGGCGCGGCGCGCGAGGAACAGTTCGCGCCAGCGCATGTCGTCCAGCGCCAGTCCCAAGGCGGGATCGCTGGTGGCCACGATCACGCCGCATTCGTCCAGCAAGGTGGCGGCATCGCGCAGCGGGCCGCGCTGGATTTCGCCGCGCGCGATGGCTCGGAGGTGGCGGCGGTTCAGCGCCGCCTTGGCCAGCGGCCAGGCCAGCCAGGCCAGGGCGTTGAACCAGTCATGCCAGTTTTGCGGGCGGGTGGGCACTTCTCCGGTGTCGCCGATATGGGTTTCGTAATACGCCTCCGGCTCCAGTTCGCAGACGAAGCGCAAACCGGGCGGCAATGGCGCGCCCTTGGCGCGGGCCGCGGCCAGCAGCGCGTCGTAATCGGCCTGGGCAGGCCAGTCGGCGAGCGCGGGCGCGAAAGGCCGCACCGGGCGGTACAGCGGATGGGTCAGGTAGTCGGCGTGCCAGCGGTTCATCGGGGAGGCGTGACGGCAAAGGGCGGCATTCTAGCCGGAAACGGCCTGCGGCGCCGCGGCGTCGCAGGCGGCAATGCGGTTGCGCCCCTCGTGCTTGGCCTGGTACAGCTGTTTGTCGGCGCGGCTGAGCACTTCGTCAATCTCGTGCTCGCCGGGCCGCCACTGCGCCAGTCCGATGCTGACGGTGAAGGACAGCGCGCCGCCCTCGATCGCCAAGCGGGTGTCCGCCACCGCGGTCCGCAGCCGTTCCGCCACCTGCAGCGCATCGGCCAGGGCGGTGTCCGGCAGCAGGGCGGCGAACTCCTCGCCGCCCAGGCGGCCGCACAGATCGCTGGCGCGCAGCGTCTCGCGGCACTGGTCGGCGAAGTGCCGGATCACCCTATCGCCCACAGCGTGGCCGTAGCGGTCGTTGATCTGCTTGAAGTGGTCCAGGTCCATCATCATCACGGTCAGCGGGCCTTGAGTGCGGCGGCAGCGTTCGATTTCGCGGTCGGCCAGCTCGATGAACTGGCGGCGGTTGTTCAGCTCGGTCAGGCCGTCCTGGGTGGCCAGGCGGAACAGCTGTTTCTCATGGCCGTGGCGCTGCAGCGCGATGGCGATGATGTGGGTGCTGCGCTGGGTCAGCGCCAGTTCTTCGGGCGTGGGGTTGCGCGGTTCGCGGTAATAGGTGGCGAAGGTGCCCAGCAGGCGGCGGTCGCTGGAGAAGATGGGCGTGGACCAGCAGGCGCGCAGGTCGAAAGGCCGCACACGCTCCAGCGCATGCAGCCATAGCGGACTCTTCAGGATGTCATCCACCACGATGGTGCGCTTCCAGTGCGCGGCGGTGCCGCAGGAGCCGACGCTGGGCCCGATTTCGACGCGGTCTATCAGCTTGCGGTAGGCCGCCGGCAGGCTGAGCCCGGCGGCGTAGCGCAGCGACTGGCCGTCCTCGTCCAGCAGCATGATGCTGCACATGCCCTTGGGCTGCTGCGACTCCATCATCTGGCAGATCTGGTTCAGCGTCTGCGGCAGCGGGTGGTTGCCGGCTATCATTTCCAGCACCGCGTTTTCCTCCGCCAGCAATTTCTCGCCCTGGCGGCTGGCGGTGACTTCGCGGTCTACCGAAAGTATGGTTTTCAGCATGCCGGCGCTGTCGAATTCCGGGAACAAGCGGATTTCGAAGATGTGGCGATGCGGGCCGTTGTACAGCTCCAGTTCGAAAGTGCGCGCTTCCCAGGTGTTGATCAGCTGGCGGCATTCGTGTTCGAAACGGCTGCAGGCTTCTTCGCTCCAACCTTTTTCGCGCGGGGTCTTGCCCAGATGCGCCTCCAGCGGCAGCGGGAAATAGCGGGCCACGCTGCGGTTGATGAACAGGCAGTGCAGCTCCAGGTCGTAGCGGGCGACGATGTCTTCCGAGTTGTCCACCAAGGTGCGGAACTGCTGCTCGCGCCGCATCATCGCGGCCTCGTGTTGCTTGCGCGCGGTGGCCACGCGGCACAGGGCGGTCAGCTTCTGCACGCGGCCGCCGCGCCAGCTGGCGCGCCAGGTGATCTCCAGCCATTCCCAGCTGCCGCCATGGTGGCGGATGCGCACTTCATAGTTGGCCTCTCCCGTTTGCGGCGGCGTGTCCAGCAACTGGGCGAAGCGCGAGCGGTCCTCGGGGTGCAGCAGGCTGAGCCAGCGCGCGAAATCCATGTCGCGAATCGCGTTGGGCATGCCCAGCAGGCGCTGCAGCGATTGCGCCCGACCGCGCACGCGGCGGCGGACGAGATGGAATTCCAGCAGCCCCAGGCTGGCGTCGCGCAGGGTGGCGCGCGCGCGGCGCTGGTGCAGCAGGCCGTATAGCCACAGGCAGATGGCGATGGCGGCAGCCAGCCAGCCTGCCTGTGACAGGTTGGCATCGGCCGGGGCGGGCGCAGCGCTGGCCGCCGGCGCCAGAAACAGCCAGCCAGCCAGGCTGATCAGGCGCTGGGGAGCGTAGAAACGGCTTTGCAACGAGACCATCCGCGAAGGGGAAACGGGAATTTTGACATTGACGCGGCGCTTGGCCCTGTTGCACGCGCAGTCCAGCCGGGTCAGCGTCGTATTTGCGCAACAAATGCAGTATGCTTGGGCGCAGACAATAGTGGCGGAGGCCGCGCCGCTGGCCGAACACGGCGCGCAGCGGCCGGGAGCGCGAAATGGATTATTTCCCGATTTTTCTGAAGCTGAAACAGCAGCCCTGCCTGGTGGTGGGCGGCGGCGAGGTGGCCCTGCGCAAGGCGCGCCTGTTGCTGGCGGCCGGCGCGCGGCTGCGCGTGGTCGCGACCGAACTGGCGCCGGAGCTGGCGGAATGGGCCGCGCGCGGCGAGTTGAGCCATGTGGCCGCGCCTTACGCGGCGGAGCAGCTGGACGGCATGCGGCTGGTGGTGGCCGCCACGGACGATGCGGCGGTGAACCGCCGCGTGGCGGCGGAAGCCGAGGCGCGCGGCATCTTGGTGAATGTGGTCGATGATCCGGCCCATTCACGCTATATCAGCCCGGCCATCATCGACCGCTCGCCGTTGATGGTGGCGGTGGCCAGCGGCGGCAATGTGCCGGTGTTGGCGCGTTCCATGCGCGCGCGGCTGGAGAGCCTGATTCCGGCCGGTTACGGTCGGTTGGCCCGTTTCGGCGCCGCCTTCCGCGACGCGGTGAAGGCGCGTTTCCCCGACGTCGACGCCCGCCGCCGTTTCTGGGAAACGGTGCTGGAAGGGCCGCTGGCCGACATGGTGATGAACGGCGACGAGGCGGCGGCGCGGACGGAGATGGAAAAACGCATCGCCTCCGGCGCGGCCGATCGAGCGGGCGCGGTCTATCTGGTGGGAGCCGGTCCCGGCAACCCGGACCTGCTGACTTTCCGCGCGCTGCGCCTGATGCAGCAGGCCGACGTGGTGCTGTACGACAAACTGGTGGCGCCGGCCCTGCTGGATCTGGTGCGGCGCGACGCGGAGCGCGTCTACGTGGGCAAGGCGCGCGCCAACCACGCGCTGCCGCAGGACGACATCAACCAGTTGATGGTGGATCTGGCGCGCCAAGGCAAGCGCGTGCTGCGCCTGAAGGGCGGCGACCCGTTCACCTTCGGCCGCGGCGGCGAGGAGATCGCCACCTTGGCCGAGCACGGCATCGCCTTCGAAGTGGTGCCGGGCATCACCTCCGCCAGCGGCGCGGCGGCCTATGCCGGCATTCCGCTGACCCACCGCGATTACGCGCAATCGGTCACCTTCGTCACCGGCCACAAGCAGGACGGCACCATCCAGCTGGACTGGCCGGCGCTGACCCGGCCGCAGCAGACGGTCGTGGTGTACATGGGCGTCTCCACGGCGGCCGAGCTGTGCCAGGCCTTCGTCGCGCATGGCCGCGGCGCGGACACCCCCGCGGCGGCGGTGGAGTGGGCCACCACCGAGCGTCAGCGCACGGTGTGCGGCACTTTATCCAGTTTGCCCAGTCTGATGGCCTCGCATGGCATCGCCTCTCCGGCCCTGATCATCGTCGGCGAAGTGGTGGCGCTGGCCGACAAGCTGGCCTGGTACCGCCGCAGCGAGAATTCAGCTGTTACAATTCGGGAAGATTGATCACGCGGACGCGCGGGCCAGGCCCGCGCGAAGTTCGAGCTTGGCTCAAAATACCGCGGCGGGCAGTCCGTCCGCCTGCGACAAACCGAAGACTCAGACATGGTTGGTGTTCTGATAATTGCACACGGAGACCTGGGACGGAGCCTGGCCGATTGCGCCCGCCACATCCTGGGACGCGAGCCGGAAAATCTGGCGGTGATGACGGTGGACAAGACCGAGGAGCCGGAGCGCAAGCTGGCGGAGGCGCAGGGCTTGGTGGATGGCCTGGATCAAGGCGAAGGCGTGGTGGTGCTGACCGATATGTACGGCGGCACGCCGTCCAACATCGCCAGCCGGCTGATCCGGCCTGGCCGCGTCGAGGCGGTGGCCGGCATCAATCTGTCCATGCTGGTGCGCGCGCTGTGCTACAGCGCCCAGCCCTTGGAGATCGTCGTCAGCAAGGCGATCACCGGCGGGCTGGAGGGGGTGCTTTACATTATTCCGGGGGAAGGTAATGCTGCGATCTGAAGTGGAAATCATCAACAAGCTGGGACTGCACGCGCGCGCGTCCAGCAAGTTCACCCAGCTGGCCAGCCGTTACAAGAGCGACATCTTCATCGCCCGCAACAACCGCCGCGTCAACGGCAAGAGCATCATGGGCGTGATGATGCTGGCCGCGGCCAAGGGCGCCAAGGTGGAGCTGGAAATCAGCGGCGAGGACGAACAGCAGGCGCTGGAAGCGCTGGTCGCGCTGATCAACAACCGCTTCGACGAGGCGGAATAAGCTTGAGCGGGTGAGCGGCCGCGGGGCCGCTCTCAGGGAGTCCGTCGCTGGCGCGGCGGAGATTGCGGCGGGCAGAGCAAAATAAAACGGCTCGTCTGGGGAGGGGCAATGAGCATCATCCTGCACGGGGTGGCCATAGGCGGGGGCATCGCCATCGGCCGGGCCCACCTGATTTCGCGCAGCATGGACGATGTGGCGCACTATCTGCTGGAGGACGACGACGTCCCGGCGGAGAAGACGCGCTTCGACGAGGCGGTGCGCGCCACCCGCAAAGAGCTGGAGATGCTGTGGGGCAGCATCCCGGAAAACGCCCCTGCGGAACTGGGCGCCTTTCTGTCGCTGCACATCATGCTGTTGGGCGACATCACCATCTCGATGGAGCCGCGCGAAATCATAGAAAAGCAGCGCTGCAATGCCGAATGGGCGCTGAAGCTGCAGTGCGACCACCTGGTGGAACAGTTCGACGCCATTGAAGAGGACTACCTGCGCGAGCGCAAGAACGACGTGCTGCAGGTGATCGAGCGCATCTTCAACAATCTGGACGGCGACGCGCCGCAGCTGCCGGCGCCGGAAGACCTGGTGGAGGACCACATCCTGGTGGCGCACGACCTGTCGCCGGCCGACATGGTGTATTTCAAGGATTCCAATTTCGCCGCTTTCATCACCGATGTCGGCGGCGCTACCTCGCACACCGCCATCCTGGGACGCAGCCTGGACCTGCCTTCCGTCATCGCGCTGCACCACGCGCGCGAGCTGATCCGCCAGGATGAGATGATCATCGTCGACGGCCTGCAGGGCGTGGTGATCATCAATCCAGACAATCTGGTACTCAATGAATACCGCCGCCGTCTGCGAGCCTGGCGCGGCGCGCGGCGCAAGCTGTCGTCGATACGCAAATCCAGCGCCGTGACGCGCGACGGCTCGGTGATCGAACTCCTGGCCAATATCGAGCGGCCGCAGGACGTGGACGACGTGCGTGAGTCCGGCGCGGTCGGCATCGGCCTGTTCCGCAGCGAATTCCTGTTCCTAGGCCGCGACACGCTGCCGACCGAGGACGAGCAATTCGAAGCCTACCGCCATGTGGCGGCGGCGATGAAGGGCATGCCGGTCACCATCCGCACCATGGACCTGGGCGCGGACAAGAGTCCGAAGTGGCTGGGCCACAACCAGGCCGACAATCCGGCGCTGGGCCTGACCGGCATCCGGCTGTGCCTGGCCGAACCCTTGATGTTCCGCGCCCAGCTGCGCGCGCTGCTGCGGGCCTCGGTGCATGGCCGCATCCGCGTGCTGTTTCCCATGGTGAACTCGTTGCCGGAGCTGCGGCAGGCGCTGGCGCAGTTCGAATACGCCAAGGAAGAGCTGCGCGACGAGGGCATCAGCTACGCCGACGACGTGGAAGTCGGCGCGATGATAGAAATCCCGTCGGCCGCGCTGGTGGCCGGCAGCTTCACCAAACATGTGGATTTCCTGTCCATCGGCACCAACGATCTGATCCAGTACACGCTGGCGATAGACCGCAACGACGACACCGTCAGCCATCTGTACGACCCGATCCACCCGGCGGTGCTGAAGCTGATCCTGCACACCATCAAGACCGGCATCAAGGCCAACCTGCCGGTGTCGGTGTGCGGCGAGATGGCGGGCGACGCCAAGCTGACCCGCTTGCTGCTGGGCATGGGCCTGCGCAAGTTCTCCATGCACCCGGCCAATCTGCTGGCGGTGAAGCAGCAGGTGCTGACCAGCCATCTGGACGAAATCGCGCCGATTGCGTCGCGCATGCTTAGATCAGAAGACCCTGATAAAATAGCCGATTTGTTGCAACTGCTGAATGCAGAGCCGGGCGACTAGCCCGGTTTTTATTTATGTCCAAAGACGCGATTGATTTCTCCCAACTCAGCCGGGTGCTGGTGGTGCGGCTGATGCACCACGGCGACGTATTGCTGAGCTCGCCAGTATTCACCGTGCTGAAGAAGCATGCGCCTCAGGTCGAGATAGACGCCTTGGTCTATCACGAGACGCGGGACATGTTGACCCTGCATCCGGCGATTGCGCGGGTTTTCACCATAGATCGCAACTGGAAGAGGCAGGGCGTCTGGACACAGCTGAAGCAGGAGTGGCGGCTGTTTTCGCAGCTCAAGGCGCGCGGCTACCAATTAATCGTGGTGCTGAACGCCAGCAACCGCGCCACCACCCTGGTGCGGCTGCTCAAGCCTCGTTGGTCGGTGGCGCCGGACTTGCCGGGCGCCGGCCGTTACTTCCGCAAGACCTTCACCCACAGGCAGGCGCTGACGCCGCCGAATACGCGCCACATCGTGGAGATGCATCTGGATGCCTTGCGGCGGCTAGGGCTGTTTGCCGACGACGAGGACACATCCTTGTCTATACGCTATGAGGATGAGGATGGGCTACGCGTGGACGCCATGCTGGCCGAACATGGGTTGCAAGCTGGCCGCTTTCTCCTGGTGCATCCCGGCTCGCGCTGGTTTTACAAGTGCTGGCCGGCGGAGCGCATGGCCAAGCTGATCGCGGAGTTGCAGCGGCAGGGCTGGCCAGTGGCGCTCAGCGGCGCGCCCTCGCCGGAGGAGGCTGCGATGATAGCGGCGGTGAAGGCCGGCCTCACGCAGCCGGTGGCGGATCTGAGCGGCCAATTGTCGCTGAAGCAGCTGGCCGCGCTGATCGCGCGCGCGCGCCTGCTGGTAGGCGTGGATTCGCTGCCCATGCACATGGCGGCGGCAGTGCAGACGCCGGTGGTGGCCCTGTTCGGCCCCTCGCGCGACAAGGTGTGGGGCCCTTGGCGAGTGGCCCACCGGCAGGTTTCGCTGGACCTGCCTTGCCGGCCGTGCAACTTGCCCGGCTGCGGCGGCAGCGAGCGCAGCGCCTGCATTGAGAATATATCGGTTGGGCAGGTGTTGGCCGCCGTGCAGGACTTGCTGCGCGAGACGGCCGACGCCGGCGTGCCGGACGCGGCGCCGCGAGCGTTGCCTTGATCACGGATTCGCGATGAGCCTTCCCCTGGAATCGTTTCCGACGCCGTCGCTGGGCGTCGCCATCATCACCAAGAACGCGGCGGCGCATCTGGCCGCTTGCCTGGCCTCGCTGCGCGAACTGGCGGCGGACATCGTCGTCGTCGACTCGGGCAGTCAGGACGACACGGTGGCCATTGCCGAGCGGCATGGCGCGCGCGTGTTCCAGCATCCAGAATGGCCGGGCTTCGGCATTCAGAAAAACCTGGCGCTGTCCTATCTGCAAACCGACTGGATTCTGTCGCTGGACGCGGACGAGGTATTGACCCCGGAACTGGCGCAATCCATCGCCGAGGCGATGCGGGCCGGACGCGCCGATGTGTACCGCTTGTCGCGCCTGTCCAGCATGTGCGGGCGCTGGATGCGCCACAGCGGCTGGCGGCCCGATTACGTGGCGCGCCTGTTCCGCCGCGGCCGCGCGCGCTTTTCCGACGATCTGGTGCATGAGCGGCTGCTGTACGAAGGCGAGGCACCGCTGCTGGGCGGCGAACTGCTGCATTATTCCTTCGACAGCCTGGAAGAGGTCATCGACAAGATGAACCGCTACTCCACCGCGGGCGCGAGCCAGCGCCTGGCGCGCGGCGCGGGCGGAGGCGGCATGGCGGCCGTGATTTTCAAGGCCTGGTGGTCGTTCTGCCGCGCCTACATCGTGCGCCGCGGTTTTCTGGATGGCCGCGAGGGCTTCATCGTGGCGGTGTCCAACGCCGAAGGCACGTTTTACCGGCAGCTGAAGCTGCTGTATCTGAGCGAGCGGGAGAAGCGCTGAATGAGCGTCAGCATCTCGGTGATCATCACCACCTATAACCGGCCGGACGCCTTGCGCGCCGTGTTGGCCAGCCTGCGCGCGCAATGCGGCATAGAGGCGCAGCAGTGGGAAGCGCTGGTGGCAGATGACGGGTCGGATGGCCGCACGGCCGAGGCCATCGCGGCCTTGCAGCCTGATTTCGGCGGCCGCCTGCGCCATGTGTGGCACGAGGACCGAGGTTTCCGCGCGGCGGAAATCCGCAATCTGGCGGCGATGCAGGCCAAGGGCGACTACCTGGTGTTTCTCGACGGCGACTGCATTCCGCAGCGCGACTTCCTCGCCCGGCATCTCGAACTGGCTGAGGCGGGATGGGCGGTGGCGGGCAACCGGGTCTTGCTGTCCGAGCCGTTCACCGCGGCCTATCTCGCCGGCCGCCGCCTCCCGGTGTATGTCTGGGGGGTGCCGACCTGGTTGCGCCATCGCATGCTGGGCCACCTCAATAATGGCCTGGGCTGGCTCCGGCTGGCGCTGCCGGAGTGGCGCAAGCGCCGCCGCGAACGCTGGGAGCTGTTCCGCACTTGCAATGTCGGGGTCTGGAAGCATGATTTTCTGGCGCTAGACGGCTTCGATGCCGCCTTTTCCGGCTGGGGCTATGAGGATTCGGATTTCGCCGTGCGCTTGCTGCGTCATGGCGTGGGGATGAAGAACGGACGTTTTGCCGTGCCAGTGCTGCACTTGTGGCACAGGGAGAATGACCGCAGCCGCCAGGACGAGAACTGGCGCCGCTTCGAAGCGACGCTGCATGGCGAGCATGTGCGCGCGCGGCGCGGCCTTTCCTGGCATGGCGGAGACGACGCGGCATGAACGGCATCAATCTGGTCTTTCATTCGATCCGCGCCGGCGGCGGCATGGAGCGCTATGTGATGGACGTGATCACGGAGCTGTGCCGCCGCGGCGTGCCGGTGCGCGCCATCGCCCGCAAGCTGGACTGGCCCGATGCGCCGTCCGGCGCGGAGTGGGTGCGTGTACCGGACCGCACGCCGTTCTCCCGGCTCAACAACCTCTTGTTCGAGCGCCGGGCCTGGCGGCACTGTCGTCCGGATTGGAAAACCATAGGCATCTCGCGCGTTCAGGGCCCGGTCGACCTGGCCATCGTCGGCGGCACCCATATCGGCCATCTGATAGACAAAGGCAAGACCAGGCCGGGCCTCAACGACAGGCTGACCATCGCGCACGAGTCCCGCTTCTACGCCCAGGCGCGGCGGATCGTCGCCCACTCGGCGCGCGTGGGCGAGCAGATCGTCCAGCATTACGGCGCGGGGCATGACAAGCTGGCGGTGCTGTACCCGCCGGTCGATACGCGCACCTTCTCTCTGGCGGCGCGCTCGCGCAGAGACGCCGTGCGCCAGTCACTGGGCATCGCGCCGGAGCAGTTCATGCTGCTGTTTCCGTCGAACAATCACGCGCTGAAAGGCGGCGACCTGATTCTGGCGGCGCTGCAAGGCATGGGGGACGATATCGTCCTGGTCGTGGCCGGCAAGGCGCCGCTGGCCGGTCCTCGTGTCGTCAATGCCGGATTTTGCCGCGATATGGCGGGGCTGTACGCGGCCGCCGACGCGACTATCCTGGCCTCGAAATACGAGGCGTTCGGCTTGGTGGGACCGGAGTCCATCCTGTGCGGCACGCCGGTGCTGTTCGCCGATACCGTCGGCGCGGTGGAGGTGTTGTCCGAGCCGGGCTGTTACCGTTTTAGCCGCGATACTGCCGCCCTGCGCGAGGCCTTGCTTCGCCTGCGGCACGCTGCGCCGGCTACGGAACCATTGCGCGATTGCATAGCCTATCCTTACCTGCTGGATCAGCACGTGTCCCGACTACTAGAAATGCTGAGCGCCGAATGAATCTTCCCCGCGCGACCATGCTCCTGATTTCCTATAACCAGGAGCATTACATCGAACAGGCCCTGGAAGCGGCCGTGGCGCAGGATTACGCCAATTTGGAGATCGTGGTGTCGGACGATGCCTCGACCGATAGCACGTTTGAACGCATCCAGACGTTTTGCGCCGGCTATGTCGGGCCGCACCGGCTGATCGTGAACCGCAATCCGCGCAATCTGGGCATAGGCGCCAATCTGAGCCATGCCGTCGGGCTGGCCAGCGGCGAACTGTTCTTCATCACGGCCGGCGACGACATCTCCCTGCCGGACCGCGTGTCCCGCGTGATGCAGTTCTGGCTGGCGCGCGATCGCGTGCCGGACCTGATCGCCTGCCATCTGCTGGACATGGATGAGAACGGCGCGATGGGACAGGAAATCCGCATCGCCGACTTGGCGAACTACCGGTCATTGGACGATTGGGCGGCGCGGCCGCCGCATGTGATAGGCGCGGCGCAGGCTTGGACGGCTCGCCTGTTCCACCGCTTTGGCGGCATACCGGCCGGCGTGGTGGGCGAGGACATGGTGATGGCGTTTCGCGCGGTGGGCCTGGGCACGGCCGTCACCTATCCGCATCCAGTCATCCGCTACCGCCGAGGCGGGCTGACCACGCAAAGAAAATCCATGACGGTCGCGGCGGTGATCAAAGGTCTGACCCGAAAGGTGCGCAGCAGCCAGATTGAATTGCAGGCCATGCTGGACGCGGCGCGCTCCTTGCAGGCCAGCCCGCGGGTGGAGGATTTTTTGCTAGGGCGCTTGCGGCGGGAGCAGTACATCGAGGCCATGTTCCATGGCAAGCATCCCGTCAGCGATTTTCTCGCCTTTGCCGGCGTGGATCTGGGTTTTAGATTGAGAGTGGCAGTCTATGCTCTGTGCCCTGGGGTTCTAGAGCCTTTTTTCTTTTTGAAGAGAAAAAAACGGAAGTGGAAGGAAAAGTGATGCGGCAGTTTCTGCCTGAGAAATTCGCCGGCTATCTGGCGTTTGTGTTTCTGTTGTACCCGATCATGGTGGTGAAGTACCTGCCGTTTGGCGGCGGCGCGCGTTATCTGACCGTGCTGTCGTCCACCGCGGCCCTGTTGATCTTGGCGTTAAAATGGCGTGAAGCGGGGGGCGGCGCGCGCTTGCTTCGTCTTGGCGCCTCATTTGTTGCGCCGTTCCTGCCGTTGGTGGCGGGTTTGGCTTTTTTGGCGCTCTACCATCAGCAACAGATGGATCTTGGCGTGATTGTCATTGCCGTGCTGTGCGCCAGTTTGATGTATATGGCTTTGCAGGCAGCGCCCTTGAGCGAAAGGCATTTGGCCTGGAGCGCGGCCATGGCGGGTTGGTTGTACCTCATCGTCGCTTGCTACGAAGTGTTTTATCTCGGGCGCGGCCGGGCATGGGGGGGGGTGTATGAAAACCGCTTCGGCGAGTTTTGCGTGCTGGGCATAGGCGTGGGCGTGATCTATGTGCTGCGGCAGTGGTCGCGGCTGGCATGGGGGGAGAGAGCCTGGATGGCAGGCTCGCTCGGCGCAACGATTTATGCCCTGGTATTGTCGGCATCCCGCGGGCCATTCTTGGCATTTGCAGCGCTGATCGTCTACGTCGTCTGGCGCAATCTCCGAAAGAAATGGTTTTTGATCGCGTTGGCGGGGGGGCTGGCCTTGGCGGCCGTGGTGATTGCTCAATCACAATCGCCATACATGGATCGAGTGCGCTTGGCATTTCTGGAGATATGGCGTTTTTTCGAGTATGGCAATGTCAGGGGATCTTCCGTAGGCATGCGGCTGGAATTCTGGCGCATCGCGATTGAAACGACGCCGCTGGATCAATTCTTTGGCAAAGGCAAAATGCCCTATGCCGTGATTGCGGAGAAGTTTCCTGTGGTGCGCGATGGGGCCTTGTATATGAATGAATTCTATACCGGTGCCGGCGTGGCAAATCCATGGGGTTCGGATGGCGATATGCCGCAATTGATAGGCTACGGCGGTTATTTCCTGCTGCTGATTTATCTGGCGACTTTCCTGCTGCTGTTAAGAGCGGGTAAGTTGAACGCCTACAAGCTGTGGGTGCTGTCTTGCGCATTCTTGTTTGGCTTGGGCGAGGTGGTGTTCTTCCATCGGATAGGCTTCGCCATGGTGGTGAGCTGCTGGGCCTTGGCGTCGGCGATACCGATTGGACCGGAAATGAGGGCGCTGCGTTGAGCGCCGTTTTCTCAGACCGTCGCGCGCGAGCGGTGCTGTTTACCGAGTCCTCCCCCAATGTCGGCGGGCAGGAGTTGCAGGCCATGCAGCAAATGCAATGGTTGTCGCGGGCCGGCTACCAAACGGCGCTGGCTTGCCGGCTGGGATCGCGGGTCGAGAGTGTGGCGAAGGGCAAGGGATTGACCACGCTGCCCGTCCGTTTTCGCAATAGCGCGCATGTGCCGTCCATTCTGGCGCTTGTACGCTGGCTGCGCGCGCATCGACTGGCGCTGGCCATCTGCCACAGCGGGCACGACAGCAATAACCTCGCCCTGGCGGCCCGGCTGTCTGGGCATAGGCCATTTCTCCTGCGCTCGCGCACCTATCTGCCGGCTGGACACTCCTCGCTGCCGTATAACTGGCTGGCCGATGCCACGATGCTGCCCAGCGACTATCTGCGCAGGCAGTTGCTGCAGAATCCGTCGATTCGCCCGGAAAAGCTGCACGTGGTCTACCCCGGTATCGATTTTGCGGCGCTGGATGCGGCTCAGGATGCCGCTTTGCCAGGGGCGCTGACTGCTTGGCTGGCGGCGGGACAGGGGCCGGTGGTGGCGCATGCGGCGATGCTGCGCGGCGAGAAGGGCCACGCCCTGATGCTGGAGGCGATGGCGCGCCTGTCCGCGCGCTGGCCTGAGCTGCGTTATGTCATGGCGGGCGAGGGCGGGGAGAGGGAGCGCTTGCAGGCGATGGCGCGGCAGCTGGGGCTGGAGGCGCGGGTGTGTTTTGCCGGCCTGCTGCCATCGGTGGCGCCGCTGCTCAAGCGCGCGGACCTGTTGGTGATGCCCTCCAGCTACGAGCCGCTGGGCATGTCGCAGATCGAGGCGCTGGCGCTGGGCGTGCCGGTGTTGGCCAGCGATACCGGCGGCATTCCGGAGACGGTGAGAGACGGAGAAACTGGTGTGCTGTTGCCGCCAGGGGATGTGGCGGCGTGGACGCGGGCGCTGGACGAGGCCTTGTCTGCTCCCGCCCGCATGCTGGCGCTGGCCGAGGCCGGCCGACGCGATGTGCGCGAGCGATTCGCGCCTGAGAATAATTTGCGGACCGTGCTGCGGCTGGCCGGTTTGCCCGACGATCTGGATGTTGCATGAACGAACACGGTTTCGAACACAGCTGGAAGGTATATCGCCGTTTGCTGGGTTATCTGCTGGGGTACTGGAGAGTGCTGCTGCTGTCGATACTGTCGATGATGGTGGCGGCCTCGACCGAGCCGGCAGTGGCCTATCTGATCCAGCAATTGGTCGATGGCGGCTTTGTCAAGAAGGATCCGCACGTCATTGTCTGGGTGCCGTTGGCTGTCATCGGCGTATTCCTGGTGCGCGGCATCGCCGGCTTCATCAACGAATACACGGCCAGCTGGCTTACCGGGCACCTAGTGCAGATGCTACGCCATCAGATGTTCGCCAAATTGGTGCGGTTGCCGGCGCAATATTACGATGAGCACCAATCAGGCCGCCTGATGTCGCGCATCACCAATGACGTCAACCAGGTAACCGAGGCGGGCTTCAACGTGATCACGGTCACGGTGAAAGACGGCGCCACCGCTTTGTATTTGCTGGGCTACCTGCTCTATCTGGATTGGCAGCTGACGCTGATCTGCCTACTGGTGCTGCCTGCGGTGACTTGGTGCATGCGCGTGGTCGGGAGGCGTCTGCGCAGCCTTGCGCGCCTGAATCAGCAGCATATGGCGCAGATGATGCAGGTGCTGTCGGAAAGCATACAATGCCAGCGTGCGATCAAGGTCTATGGCGGCCAAGCGCACGAGATGAATCGATTTGACCATAGCGCGGAGTCCTTGCGCCGCAATCAAGTCAAACAGAGCGCAGCCAGCGCAGCCAATACCGGCGTAACGCAGCTGATGATCGCCTGCGCGCTTGCCGCCATTCTGTATTTTGCGGGTTTGCGCGCCCAGCATGGCGGCCTGACAGCCGGTCAATTCATGGCGTTTCTCACCTTGATGCTGGGGCTGTTTGCGCCGGTGAAGCGGATTTCCAGCGTGTCGCAAGCGCTGCAGCGCGGCCTGGCGGCAGCGGAGTCGGTGTTTGCCTTCATCGACGAACCGGGCGAGCCGGACCAGGGCACGCATGGCTTGCCTGCCGTGCGCGGCCAGCTGAGTTTCGATGCCGTCAGCTTTACTTACCCCAATGTGGAAAATCCGGCCTTATCCGGAATCGACCTGGCCGTGATGCCGGGCGAGACCGTGGCGCTGGTGGGGTCGTCAGGCAGCGGCAAGACCACGCTGGCCAGCCTGGTGCCGCGTTTCTACGAGCCTTCCTCCGGGCGTCTGTTGCTGGATGGCGTACCCTTGACGGAAATCCCGCTGGATCAGTTGCGCCGCAGCATCGCCCTGGTCAGCCAGCACGTGGAGCTGTTCAATGACACGGTGGCGGCCAATATCGCCTATGGCAAGCCTGACGCCTCGCGAGAGGAGATCGTCGAGGCGGCCCGAGCCGCCAATGCGTTGGAGTTCATCGAGGCGCTGCCGGAGGGGCTGGATGCCGAGATCGGCGAAAACGGCACCCGCTTGTCCGGCGGCCAGCGGCAGCGTCTGGCCATCGCGCGCGCCTTGCTGAAGAACGCGCCCTTGCTGATTCTGGACGAGGCGACGTCGGCGCTGGATACCCAGTCGGAGCGGCTGGTGCAGGCGGCGCTGGAAAACCTGATGAAGAACCGCACCACCATTGTCATCGCCCACCGTCTGTCCACCATCGAAAACGCGGATCGCATCGTGGTGATGCATCAAGGCCGGGTGGTGGAGCAGGGGAGGCATGGCGAGTTGCTGGCGCGAGGCAATATGTATGCGCGCTTGCACAGCTTGCAGTTTGGCGAGGCGCAGACGGAATAATACCCGCGAACCCAACCCTGCTCATGGGCCGGGCTGCCTTAGGATGGCACTATTGGCGTCGTCGCGCCTGGGCTCAGGTTCTCTAATGGTGTGTGCTTCGTGACGCTAAGCCGGCCTGCGCCGCGCAGCAAAAGGGCCGCGTTTGCGGCCCTTTTGCTTGATCGCGGAGCGGATGGATCAGAATTTGGCGAACAGCGGTTCCTGCGGAGCCAGCTCGCGGCCATTTTCCTGAATGGTGCGCCATACCGGTTGGCCTTGGACCTGAGACTGAACATCGCGCGCCAGCAACACGTAGGCCTCGCTGTCGCGCGCGCTGGAATAGGCGCGCAGCAAGGCTACCTTGGCATGGAGATTGTCTGGATCGTCTCTGAGCGAGTCCTTGAGGACCCGAACGGCTTCACGGGTACGGCCATAGGCAAGATAGACCTCGGCCTCGCCGATGGGGTCGATGCCGCGGTGTTCTGGTTTGACGTAGCGCATGCGGCGCCAGAAGTGGCGCAAGGTATAGTAGGCGAGCATCAGGGCCAGACTGCTGGCCAGTGCCGTAAAGACGTCCATTTTGTTTCTCCCCCTCGTGGTACAACATCTTATGTAGTCTGTTGATTATTCTGATGAGGAGGGCGGCGCGCAATCCGTATAATTCCGTAGCCGCCCGGACAGCCTGGAAAATCAGCTGTTTGCCCGCAGAATGCGTTCCAGCAGGGTGATGTCGAGGCCTGGCTGTATCGCCGCCTGGCCCAGTCGACGCAGCAGGACAAAGCGTATGGTGCCCGCTTCCACCTTCTTATCGTGCGCCATTAGACTTAACCATTGTTCCACAGGCATCTGCGGCGCGCGAGTGGGCAAGCCCGCGGCGGCGATCAGCCTTCGCACGCGTTCCACTTCCTCCTGCTTGATCCAGCCCAGTTCGGCGGAGGCGGCCGCGGCCAGCACCATGCCGGCGGCCACGGCCTCGCCGTGCAGCCAGGCACCATAGCCCATGCCGGCTTCGATGGCGTGGCCGAAGGTGTGGCCGAGGTTCAGCAGCGCGCGCACGCCGTTTTCCTTTTCATCTTCGGCGACGATGACGGCCTTCATTTCGCAGCTGCGCTTCACGGCGTATTGCAGGGCGGTGCTGTCGCGCGCGCGCAACGCGGGCATATTGGCTTCCAGCCAGGCGAGGAAATCGGCATCGCCCAGCAGCCCGTATTTGATCACCTCCGCCAGGCCGGCAGATAGCTCGCGCTCGGGCAGCGTGGCCAGCAGGTCCATGTCGGCGATGACCGCGCGCGGCTGATAGAAGGCGCCGATCATGTTCTTGCCCAAGGGGTGGTTGATCGCGGTTTTGCCGCCTACGGAGGAGTCGACCTGTGCCAGCAAGGTGGTGGGGATCTGGATGAAGGGCGCGCCGCGCTGATAGCAGGCCGCGGCGAAACCGGTCATGTCGCCGATGACGCCGCCGCCCAGGGCGATCAGCGTGGTTTTGCGTTCGGCGTTGCCAGACAGCAGGGCGTCAAAAATCCGGTTCAGCGTCTGCCAGTCTTTGTGCGCCTCGCCATCGGGCAGCACCACGCTGAGGCAGGCCACGCCGCGCGCTTCCAGAGCCTGTCGCAGGCGGGCGAGATAAAGCGGGGCGACGGTTTCGTTGCTGACGATGGCGGCCTTGGGCACCGGCAGGTGCGGCAGCAAGAGATCGACCTGTTCCAGCAGTCCGTGGCCAATGTGTATCGGGTAGCGGGTATCGGGCAGGATCAGGTCGAGGGTGATCACATTCAGCTCTCTTGTTGGCGGACGGGATGGGCTTGCAGCTGTTCGATCAGGCGGGCGACCAGCAGGTTGACGTTTTGTTGGGTGGTGTCGACGACGATGTCGGCTATCTCGCGGTATAGCGGATCGCGCTCGTTGAATAGGCTTTCCAGCTTGCCGCGCGGATCGGCGATCTGCAGCAGCGGGCGGTTTTTGTCGTGCTGGGTGCGCAGCAGCAGATCGTCTATGGTGGCGCGCAGGTAGATGACGGTGCCTTGGGCGGCCAGCACCTTGCGGTTTTCTTCGCGCAACACGGCGCCGCCGCCCGTCGCCAGCACGATGTCGCGCTGCTGGGCCAGGTCGCGGATGACGCAGGTTTCACGATTGCGGAAGCGCTGTTCGCCTTCGATGTCGAAGATGGTGGCGACGCGCACGCCGGTGCGTGCCTCGATTTCCTGGTCGGAATCGTAGAACGTCTTGCCGGTGCGGCGCGCCAATGCGCGGCCGACGGTGGTCTTGCCCGCGCCCATCAGGCCGACCAGAAAAAAATTGCCTGCCAGTTTCTCCATGGCAGGCATTGTAGCCGATAGCCGGCGGCTCTGTCTTGGCGGCTTCAGTCGTTGGTGGCCACTAGATCGTTGATCACCTTGGGGGTGATGAAGATCAGCAGTTCGCTGCGCTTGTTGATTTTTTGCGAACTGCGGAACAGCGCGCCCAGCACGGGAATGTCGCCCAGCAGCGGCACCTTGTTGACGATGTCGCTCAACTGCTGCTGGTAGATGCCGCCTATCACCACGGTGCCGCCGTTGTCGACCAGCACCTGGGTTTCGATCTTCTCGGTGTTCAGCGACGGCGTGCCGTTGACGGTTTGCTGGAAGTTGGCCGAGTCTTTGTTGACCTTGATGTCCAGCAGCACGTGGTTGTCCGGTGTGATCTGCGGTTTGACGATGAGGCTGAGCACGGCTTTTTTGAACGAGACCGAGGTCGCGCCGCTGGAGCTGGCTTCCTGGTATGGAATTTCCTGGCCCTGTTCGACGGTGGCCTCCTGGCGGTCCGAGGTCATCACGCGCGGACTGGAGATCACCCTGCCCTTGTCTTCGGCTTGCAAGGCTTGCAGTTCCAGGCCGATGATGGCGGATTTGCCCACGCCGTACAGCGCGGTCAGCGAGCCGGCAGGGTTGGCGATGGGCAGGTTGATGCCGGGGGTCACGGTGTAAGGATTCTGGGTGGCCGACTGCACCGGCGGAATGCGGCCGTTGGCATTGTTGATGGCGTTGGTTAGGCCGCCGCCGCTGATGATGCCGGTGCTGCCGATGCGCTCGTAAGCCAGCTTGACGCCGAGGTCGCGTTCCCAGTTGTCGGTGGCCTCGACGATGCGCGCCTCGATCAGCACCTGTTTCACCGGGATGTCGGTCTTGGTGATGATGTCGCGGATCTTGTCGATGACGGAGCCGATGTCGTTGACGATCAGGGTGTTGGTCTTGGGGTCGATCAGCACGCTGCCGCGGTCGGACAGAATGCTTTGTTTCTTGCCTTCGGTATTGTCGCCGTTGAGGACTTTCTTGAAGTCTTCGGCCGAGCGGTAGCGCAGCACGAAGGTTTCCGAACGCAGCGGCTCCAGCGTGGCCAGCTGTTGGCGGGCCTCCTGTAACTGCTTGTCGCGCGACAGCAGCTCGTCGCGCGGGGCGATCTGGATGATGTTGCCGTTGCGCCGCTGGTCCAGGCCCTTGGTCTGCAGAATCAGGTCCAGCGCCTGGTCCCAGGGCACGTCCTTCAGCCGCAGCGTGATGTTGCCGGTGACCGAATCGCTGGTGACGATGTTGAGGCCGGTGAATTCGGCGAGCACCTGCAGCACGGTGCGCACCTCGATGTTCTGGAAGTTCAGCGACAGCTTGTCGCCTTTGTAGACTGTTTTGCCATTGTCGGCGGCGACTTGGTCCCCGGCCGGTCGGCGCACTTCCACCACCAGCTTGCCGTCGGTCTGGTAGGACGAATAGTCCCAATCGCCTTGCGGTTGGATCAGGATGCGCGCGTTGTTGCCCTGGTTGTCGGCGTCCACTTTGGCCACCGCGGTGCCGAAGTCGGTGACGTCCAGGCGGCGCACCAGCTGCTGCGGCAGCAAGGCGCCGACGATGTCCACCGCCAGGTTCTTGCCTTCGCGGCGGATGTCCACCGGCGTATTGGCGCTGGGCAACGTCAGCTCCACCCGGGCCTCGCCGTTGCGGCCGCGGCGGAAGTCCAGGCCCAGGCTGCGGCTGGAGGCGATCCGCTCTCGGGCGGGCGGCGCGGCGCTGGCGGGGGCGGTTTGCTCTTCTGGCGTGGCGCCTTGGCTGGCCGTCATCGAACCATCCAGGGTCAATACCAGTTTATTCCCGCTCAACTGGCTGCGGTAGGCGGCGAGCCGGGCCAGGTTCAGCACCAGTCGAGAGCGGCCGGCGGCCTCGATGGCGATGGCGGACTTCAGCAGCGGGCTGTCCACGTTGATGGATGGCTTGGCCAGCTTGACGCCGGTATCGGCGAAATCCAGCGCGATGCGCGGCGGATTGGACATGGAGAAGCTGTTGGGCTTCACTGCCGGGCCGTCGAAGGTGATCTGCACCGTTTGCTGATTGCCGTCTACCTTGCTGGTGTCGATCCCGGTGATGGCCGGACCGGCCAGCGCGTGGACGGCCGAGAAACACATCGCCAGGCCCCCCAGCAGTGCGATGGATAGCTTGTTCATTTGTTCTGCCCTTGTTCTGCCAGGTACAGGCTGCTGTCGCGCTGCACCCATTCTCCATTCAGATCTTCAACGGTTTCGGCCAGTTTGACTTCGCCTTCGTCTATGGAAACGATTTTTCCGTAGTTGGTGCCGACATAATTGCCGGCCTGCACCCGGTAGATCGCGCCCTCCGGCGTGCGGATCAAGGCAAAGGTCTGGCCGGCGCGCTTGAGCGTGCCGACCATGGCCAGTTTATCCAGGTCATAGTTTTCCAGCGCCTCGCGCGGACGCTTCAGGTCCGGCGCGTTGGCCGAGTTATGGCTTCGTCCCGCCTGCAGCTTCTGCGGGTTGAACGGATCCAGCAGATCGTAGGCCTGATAAGTGAAAGGCTTGTAGGCCTGCACCTGGGGCAGGGGTTCGATCTGGCCGCGCAGTCCCTGGCTGCTGGCGGCCATCCAGGCGCGCAGGTCATCGTCGCCGGCGCTGCCGCAGCCGCTTAGCAGCAGGATGGGGAGGAGGAGAGGCAGAATCTTCATCATCTGGCTGTCTCTCACTTCTGGGCCGGCGCCGCCGGCAGGCCCATGCGCTCGCTGGCTTCCAGCGCGCGGTAAGTGTGGGCGGTGGCGTCCATGGTCAGGCGGCTGTTGTTGTTGCCGGGGTTCAGGCTGATATCGCTGATGGTGACGATGCGCGACAGCTGGGCCACGTCGTTGACGAAGGCCGCCAGGTCGTTGTAAGTGCCGGACAGCCGGATGGAGATGGGCACTTCCGCCATTTCCGCGGAGCGGATCTCGGTGCCGGGCTTGAACAGCTCAAACTGCAGGCCGCGGCCGATGCCGGCCTGATTGATCTCCGTCAGCAGGGTGTCCATGTCCGACTTGGTGGGCAGCTGTTTCAGCAGGGCGCCGAAGGAGGCGTCGATTTCCTTCAGCTGCTGTTCCAGCGCGTCCAGGTTGACCGCTTGCCGCTTTTTGTCGACATAGGTCTGCTTCAATTGCTGCTCCTGCTGCTTGGCCTGGTTCAGTTGGTCCAGCTGGTCGCCCAGGACGAAGAAGTAGCCCAGGCCCAATAGCATCAGCAGCAGTATGGCCAGCGCCAGGATTTGCGCCTGCAGCGGCCAGTTGGGCATGTCCTTGGGTTCGAGCGAGCGCAGTTCGTCCAGCGTCATGGCTTGGCTCCGGCGGGCTTGTTATTGTTCAGTTGCGTATCGGGCGGGGCTTGGCGCAGCGTGGCGTTCAGCGTGAAGGCGTTGACGCGTTGATTGTTGACGATGCTGGAGGTGACCTCGACCAGCACCGGCGCGTCGAATACGTCCGATTGACTGAGCTGGCGCATGTAGTTGGATACGCGGGCGCCGGACTGGGCGTAGCCGGACAGCACCACCTGGTTGCCGGTCTGCTTGAATGATTTCAGGTAGACGCCATCCGGCGTTTGCCGCACCAGTTGGTCGAACAGGTGCACCGCGCCGTTGCGGCCTTCTTGCAGGCGCTCCACCAGCTGCTTGCGCGCCAGCAGGTCGTCGCGCTGTTTTTTCAGCTTGCCGATGTCCTTGATCTGGGAGTCCAGCTTGACGATCTCCGTCTGCAGGAACTGATTGCGCTGCTGCTGGTCCGACAGCTGGCGTCCCAGCGCCAGATAGACGATGCCCAGCAAGATTGCGGCGCCGACAAGGGTGGCGCCTGTGAGCAGCTGGAAGCGGAGCCGGTGCGCGGCTTTTTTCTGTTCGCGGTGGGGAAGGAGGTTGATCCGTATCATTCAGTCGAACCTCCGGAGCGCCAGCCCGCAGGCAATCAGCAGCGACGGGGCGTCCATCAGCAATTCCTTCAGTCGGATGGAGCCGGACTGTACCATGGTGGTGAACGGATTGGCGATCATGGTGCTGATCTGGGTCCGGCCGGCCACGGCATCGTCCAGACCCGGCAGCATGCTGCAGCCGCCGGCCAGCAGGATGTAGTCCACGCGCAGGTATTGCGACACGCTGACCGTGGTGTAGAAGAATTGCAGCGCGCGCTGGACTTCCTGGGCCAGGGAGTCGATGAAGGGATGCATCAGCTCCGATTCATAACCGTCCGGCAGCGCCATGGTGCGCTTGCTGGCCTCGGCCTCTTCAAAGCTGATGTTGTAGCGACGCTGGATGTCGCGTGTGAGCTGGTGGCCGCCGAAGGCCTGCTCGCGGTAGTAGATCTGCTGGCCGTTGCGCAGGATGTTGCAGTGGATGCGGGTGGCGCCGATGTCGAACATGGCGAACGTCTGGTTCATGCCGTGGTCCGGCAGCTGCTGCTGGATCTGTTCGAATGCGGTCATCATGGCGAAGGACTCCACATCCACCACCAGGGCGCGCAGGCCGGCCATCTCCACTACGGCGACGCGTTCCTCCACTTTTTCCTTGCGAGCGGCGCACAGCAGCACTTCCAGGTCGTCGATGCTGGACGGCGATGGGCCCAGCACCTGGTGGTCCAGATTCACCTCTTCCAGCGGGAAGGGGATGATCTGATGGGCTTCGTTTTCTATGATTTCGTCCAGGTCATCGGTTTGGCTGACCGGGACCAGCAGTTTTTTGTAAATGGCCATCGTGGTGGGGATGGCGATGGCCACATTGCGGATCGGGCTGCCCAGCTTTTTCCAGGCGCGGCGTATGGTTTCGGCAATGCCCTCGATCTCCACCAGATTGCCGTCGTTGATCGCTTCTTTGGGCAGCGGTTCGATGACGTAGCGCTCGACTTGGCAGTTGCGGCCGTTGCGCGACAGTTCTACCAGCTTGACGGAGGTGCTGCTGATATCGAGGCCCAACATGGGCGAATTGTGGGCTTTCCCCAATCCCAGCTGTTCGAGCCAAGGCAACTCGAACTTCAATTTTTCGAATAACATCTTCGCCTCAATCCGCTCTGCCGCAACAGTTTTTCGAACTGTTGTGGCCATTGTTTGTCTTGTTGGCATTCACAAGACGTTATAATCCGCTTTCCAATGAAAGCCCATCGTAAATATGCTCAGACGATTACTTGCAATCATGGCGGGTGCGTTTCTAGGTGGTGTGGTGCTGCTGGCGGGCGCGCTGGCCATTGCCATCATCATAACCTACCCCCGCTTGCAAAACCTTGATGTCATCACGGATTACCGCCCGAAAATCCCGCTCCGCGTCTATTCTGCCGACAATCAGCTGCTGGGGGAATTCGGCGAGGAACGGCGTTCGTTCTCGCGCATCCACGAAGTGCCGTTGCTGATGAGGCAGGCGGTGCTGGCTGCGGAGGATGAGCGATTCTACCAGCACAGCGGCATCGACTACCTAGGCATCCTGCGCGCCGCAGTCGGCAACTTGGTGTCCGGCCACACGCGTTCCGGCGCCAGCACCATCACCATGCAGGTGGCGCGCAACTTCTTCCTGTCCAGCGAGAAGACGTACACGCGCAAGTTCAACGAGGCGTTGCTGGCGTTCAAGATTGAACACACGCTGAGCAAGGACCAGATCCTGGAGCTGTATTTCAACCAGATCTATCTGGGCCAGCGCGCCTATGGTTTCGGCGCCGCGGCCCAGGCCTATTACGGCAAATCCTTGAACGAGTTGAGCATTGCGCAGATGGCGATGCTGGCCGGCCTGCCCAAGGCGCCTTCCGCCTATAACCCGGTGGTGAATCCGGAGCGCGCCAAGCTGCGTCAGCAGTACGTGCTGAAGCGCATGCGCGCATTGAACTTCATTACCGAGGATCAATACCAGCAGGCATTGGCCGAGCCGCTGAAACTGGCCAGCCAGGCGGCCGATACCAGCCAGCCTGGCCAGTATGTTGCGGAAATGGTACGCCAGGCGATGTACGAGCGTTACAAGGAATCGGCCTACACGGAAGGCTTCAAGGTGTACACCACCATAGACAGCCGCCATCAGCAGTGGGCCTATGACGCGCTGCGCGCCGGCCTGCTCGATTACGACCGCAAGACCGGCTATCGCGGCCCGGAGAGCTATCTCGACCTGCCCAGCGGCAACGGCGATGACGTGACCGAGGCGCTGGACGAGGCCATGGGCGATCTGCGCGACAGCGGCGACATGGTGCCCGCCATCGTGCTGTCGGCCAGCCCCAGCGAAGTGCAGGCCTATATGCGCGGCGGCAAGATGGCCGTGATCAAGGGGCCGGGTCTGGATTTCGCCCGCCGCGCGCTGAGCGCCAAGGCCTCGTCGCAACTGCAGATCCGCCGCGGCGCGGTGATCCGCGTCCAGGCTAATCCCAAGGGGTATTGGGAAATCGTGCAGATGCCCGAGGTCGAAGGCGCCTTCGTGTCGCTGGATACCCGCACCGGCGCCATCAAGTCGCTGGTGGGGGGGTTCGATTTCAACCGCCGCAGCTTTAACCACGTGACCCAGGCCTGGCGCCAGCCCGGCTCCTCGTTCAAGCCGTTTATCTACTCGGCCGGCATCGAGCGCGGCATTACGCCGTCCACGCTGATCAACGACGCGCCGCTGTCGGTGCCCGGCGTCAACGGTCAGATGTGGGAACCCAAGAACGACGATGGCAAGTTCTCCGGCCTGATCTCGCTGCGCCGCGGCCTGACGCTGTCCAAGAACCTGGTGTCGGTGCGCGTGCTGATGGCCATCGGCACCGATTACGCCCAGCAGTACATCCAGCGCTTTGGCTTCTCGCCCAAGCAGCATCCGGCTTACCTGCCGATGGCGCTGGGCGCGGGTTCGGTGACGCCGCTGCAGATGGCGGAGGGCTACTCGGTGTTCGCCAATGGCGGCTACCGCACCAAGGCTTACTTCATCGACCGCATCGAAGACCAGTCCGGCCGCGTGCTGGCCAAGACTGTGCCCACGGTGGCCGGCCAGAACGCGCAACAGGCCATTGACCCGCGCAACGCCTTCATCATGCGTTCCATGATGGGAGACGTGATTCGTTATGGCACGGGCTTCCGCGCCATGAGCCTGGGCCGCAGCGACCTGTCCGGCAAGACCGGCACCACCTCGGATTGGAAGGACGCCTGGTTTGTCGGCTACAACCCGAACCTGGTGGCGGCCACCTGGGTTGGCTTCGACCAGCCGCGCTCGCTAGGCCGCTACGGCTATGGCGGCACCGCCGCGCTGCCTATCTGGATCAACTACATGGGCAATGCGCTGAAGGGGCAGCCGGAAGTGGAACTGCCGGTGCCCAAGGGTATCGTGGTGAAGCCGGGCGCCGGCCAGCGCGGCGGCGACGAGTACTACTACGAGGAGTTCCAGAAGACCAATCCGGAACTGCACATCGACAACAGCGGCAGCGTGCCAGGCAGCGGCGAGGACGCCAGCGCCCCGGTGGACGACGGCAGCAAGCCGGCGGCGCAGGACGCGGTGGAGAACGTCAAAGACCAGCTGTTCTGATCCGCAGCGTAAGCGCTACCGCCCCGACGGCCTGCGCCGTCGGGGCTTTTTTGCGCCCAACTTGCCGCAGGGCGCATAATTCATTCATTCGACATTTTAGGATGGGCGGCGAAGAATGAAGCTGATCCAGCTGACGGACCTCCACCTGTTTGCCAAGCCGGATGGCCGCTTGATGGGGGTGAACACTTTTGCCGCCTTGCAGGCGGTGCTGGCCGTGGTGAGGCAGCAGGCGGCCGACGCGATCCTGCTCACCGGCGATATCTCGCAAGATGCGTCCGAGGCTTCCTATCGGCGCTGCGCGGAGGCGCTGGCGGACCTGGGCCTGCCCGTGCACTGGATTGCCGGAAACCATGACGATGCCGAGGCCGCCGCGCGCGTGTTCGCACAATACGCCTGCATGCGTCGGCTGGACACGCTGCAGTGCGGAGATTGGACCTTGCTCGGCGTGGATGGCTGCGTGGCGGGCCAGGATGGCGGGCGGATAGACGAGTCCGGCCTGGCCGCGCTGCAGAGCCGCCTCGCCCAGGTCGGACATGGTCTGGCCGCCGTGGTGCTTCACCATCACCCGCTCAAGGTGGGCACGCCGCTATTGGATGGATGCATGCTGGAGACGGGCGAGGCGCTCTGGCAGGCGTTGGTGCGCGCGCCGCGCGCCCGGCTGGCCATCTGCGGCCATGTCCACGGCGATCACAGCATGCTGCGCGATGGCGTGGCGTTGGAGGTGTGCCCAGCCGTTTGCTTCCAGTGGCGCAAGGGCACCTGTGAGGCGGTCATCGACCAGCGGCACGGCTTCCGGCTGTTTGATTTCCAGGTGGATGGCTATGCCGTGGAAACCCTGTTTTTGTGAGCGGCTTGGCGTCAGCCGTGCCGCGGCTTATAGTCAGGTCCACTGACTTTATTCCGCCCGAGTACCAAGGAGTCCGGATGCCCTATTTCAAGCTGACCATCGTCGCCGTTTTCATCCTGTCCACGGCCTATGTCCATCTGCGGGGACGGGTGCGGCTGGGCTTCTGGCGCCAGTTGAGCGACCACTCCACCATCATGGCGCCGATCAACTGCTTCATGTACCTGTTCTCCAAGGTGCCGGCCAAGCCCTACCTGCCGCTGGAGCGCTTCCCGGAGCTGCAGGCGCTGACCGACAACTGGGAAACAATCCGCGAGGAAGCGGCCGCGCTGTACGACCGCGGCAACATCAAGGCCTCGGATAAATACGACGACCTGGGCTTCAACTCCTTTTTCAAGACCGGCTGGAAACGTTTCTATCTCAAGTGGTACGGCCAGGATCACGCTTCGGCGCAGGCGCTGTGCCCGTACACCACCCAGCTGCTGAAGCAGTTTCCCAATATCAAGGCCGCCATGTTCACCGCCTTGCCGCCCGGCAGCCGCCTGGTGCGCCACCGCGACCCGTTTGCCGGCTCCGTGCGCTATCACCTGGGCCTGATCACCCCCAATGACGACGGCTGCTACATCGACGTGGACGGGCAGAAATACAGCTGGCGCGACGGCGAGGCGGTGATCTTCGACGAAACCTATCTGCACTACGCCGAGAACACCACGGACCAGAACCGCATCATCCTGTTCTGCGATATCGAGCGCCCGATGTGGTTTGCCCCGGCGCGCTGGATCAACCGCATCATCAGCCGCGTGCTGGTGGGCGCGGCCAACTCCCCGAATCAGGAAGGCGACCGCACCGGCGGCCTCAACCGCGCCTTCCGCTACATCCAGCAGGTGCGCCTGTTCGGCAAGAAGATCAAGGCGCAGAGTCGCTTCACCTACTACCTGCTCAAATGGCTGCTGCTGGGAGGACCGGTGGTGTTATGGCTGTTCTGGGGCGCGTGGCGCTGAGGCTGCCGCGCTGGATGGCGTCCTACACCGACGAGTGGGATAAGCCGCAAGTGGAGATGACATCCGGCAAGCGCATAAAGCGCAGTGGCTGCGCGGTGAGCGAAGGGACAATAGCGGTCATTGGTTTGTCCTTATCGTTAGATCTGAATATCTGTGGATGCAATCGGATACGCCGATCAGCGAACGCGGTATTTCAGAAATTTCAAATCGAGTTTGGCGGGCTTGTTGTGTGGAATCACCACACAACAACGAAACTTGAAAAGCCGAAAAAACACGGATTGGGCTATTGACGACAGGGCAGGAAATGGAAATTAGCGGGGCAATTCCTGAATAACGGGACTGTGCTGGACCAATACGGACGGCACCGGACACACTCGGCGGCTAATTTAAGCGGGAAGAAATGGAGAAGGGCGGAAACGTCAGTCAGCCAAAACGGCGACTCCATGCATAGACTGCATGAAAACGCATGAATCTTGGCAGGGGGGAAACAGCGCGCCAGGCCATACGATGCGGGCCTGGCGCGGGTTCATGCAGGTGCATGATTAGCGGCACATGAAGCGCGGGGGCGAGGCGGGGCTTCGATAGCGCGCGCTGGGGATTAGAAGAGGCGTTCAAATAATGGTTCTGGGTTTTCATCAGCCTTGAATTGTTCGGGATCGTCAAAGTACATGATGGCTTGGAATGTTTCAGTGGTATCAGCGACGTATAAATCGGCAAGCGAAAAATCAGGGATAGAGTTCGTGTGGAATGGGCTGTAGCGATTTTCATAAAGTAAATGAAATGTTTGAGGCCCCCATTGCGCACATAGAAGAATATGCATTGCAGCCATTGCATTCAGCAGGTTTTTAAGGTTGGCTCTTTCAAACTCTCCTTCTCGATCATGTTTTACTGCATTGTAAGAATCATACCATTCTAAGGACCTTGTTGGATTTGTTTCATTCCAATCTTTAAATGGTGTGAGTACGCCTAAGTGTTCGTAATCTTTTAGATGAACACTCCATTTATCTAGTTTTAGTAGGTCTTTTGTTTTGAAGTAGTGATTTGTTTTGTATCGACTTTCCTTTTTAGAGCTGTTTTCAATTAGTACTGCTTTCCATGATGCTTCAATCTCTGTGCAAGCCAGGATAAGTAGTTCGCGAATTTTGTGACTATATGTGTTTAGGTTGTTGGTGGATGGCTCTATATTTTTAAAAATTTCCCTTAATGATAAAAATAAGCTTTCACTTGCCACTAAAGAGTTAGTATATGCGGATTGGTAGATTCGGTGTGAATGAATCGGGTTGTAGTTTAAGTTGGGGTTCATTGGCCTGAAGATGCCTCTCCAAACTCTTCTAAAGTAACGGCCGCATGATAATTTCGATTTATATATTTTCCTCATGTGCTCGTCATTGATAATTACGCCAAATTTTGTTACTGCTGCATGTTTAATATCATCATCGGTTTTAAGAGGATTGGTCTTGTATTTTTGTATTTTATTGTGGAAGTAGTCAGGATGATATACACAAACTTCATCATGGCTTTCTTTCCAGAAAGCGGCAATTCTATAATGTCCTGGTTCTTGAAGGATGAAGGTTTCTTTCATGGTTTAGTCCTGGTTTTATGTAAAATTAATTGGGCTTGGTCTGCGCATTTAAGAAGTTAGACCACCACCGCATCATTTCAATTCGTTCCTTTATGTATTCAGCCCGATTGTATACCGCGCGTACCTTGTTTGTTTCGATGTGAGATAACTGGCGTTCAATGGCATCAGGATTGAAGCCTTCTTCGTTCAGGATGGTCGATGCTGTGGAGCGGAAGCCGTGGACATCGGCTTTGCCTCGAAAGCCCATGCTGTGAAGTGCGCGGCGCAGGGTTTCCGGCGACATGGGGCGGCGCGGGCTGTTGCGGTTGGGGAAGATGTGTTCGCGGCCGCCGCTGATGGCATGCAGCTGGCGCAGCACGTCCAGGGCTTGTTTGGATAGCGGAACGAGATGGGGCGGGGCTGTCTTTTTGGACTTTTCCGGCAGCTTGCGATGTTCCGGCGGGATGGTCCACAGCGCCTTGTCGAAGTCGATCTCTTCCCACCTGGCTATGGCCATCTCTCCGACGCGGGTGAAGGTCAGCAGCATCAGCTTCATCATCAGCTTGGTTTGCACGTTGCCATCGTATTTCTCAAGCGCTTCCAGAAAGGCGGGGATGTCCTCGCGCATCAGCGCCTTGCGTGGGGTGTATTGCTGGCTTTTGAGGGCGTCGGTCAGCGGCGCGGCCGGGTCGCTGTCGCAACGGCCGGTCAGGATGGCCAGGCGGAAGACGGCGGAGCAGCGTTGCCGCAGGCGCTTGGTAGTATCGATGTTCCCGGCGCTCTCCACCTTGCGCAGCACTTCCAGCAGCTCCAGCGGGCGAATCTCGTGGATTGGCCTGTCCCCGATGTAGGGGACGATGTGGGTCTTCATGGCGGACAAAACGCGCTCGCTATGGGCGGCGGACCATTCGTGGCTTTCCCTTGCATGCCACTCCAGCGCGATGGCTTCAAACTTGTTGGCCGTCGCGGCCTGTTTCAGCATTTTTTCCAGCTTGCGCTGTTCACTTGGGTCCTCGCCATTGGCCAGCCGCCGGCGGGCGTCGTCTCGCTTCTGACGGGCCTCCTTCAGTGTGGTCTCGGGGTAGATGCCCAGGGCTAGGCGTTTTTCCTTGTCATTGAAGCGGTACTTCAGCCGCCAGTATTTGGAGCCATTGGGCATGACTTCCAGGTACATGCCTTTTTCGTCGGATAGGCGAAGCGGCTTGCCATCCTCTCTCGGTTTGGCCGTCTTGCAAGCGGTATCGGTCAGGGGGCATGGAGCTGTTCTCGGGTGCATTTGGGGGCATCAAAAAGTGTCCCCTTTGTCGATGCCCCCAAGTATGCCCCCATGTGCGCCAGGCTTTCAATGGAACTATTTGGACGGTTTCGGACGGCGGTCTCAAACTCCAAGTGCAACACCCTGATAAAGTGTTGCCATGGCCTCACATTACCAACAACTTTGCGCTGAAGAGCGCGCCTGCATCATGCAAATGGCCGCACAAGGTCAAAGCCTCCGCCAGATCGCTAGGCTGCTGCGGCGCGCGCCTAGCTCCATCAGCCGCGAGATTCGTCGTAATTCGATCAATCCCACCGCTTACGACGCCGCCGCCGCCGGTCGTCAAGCCAGGCAGCGACAGCGCCTCCCTCGGCGTTCTCGCAAGCTCCTGCCGCACAACGCCGCCTTCCTGCTGGTGGCTGAACTCCTGCGCCAAGGCTGGTCTCCGCAACAGATCCAGGGCAGACTGCGTGAACATTATCCTGAAGACCCTGCCTACCACGTGTCACACGAAACCATCTATGCCGCCATTTACGCCATGCCTCGCGGCGAGCTGCGCAAAGAACTGATTCGCTGCCTCCGCCAGGGCCAGGATGGCCGACGCAAGCGCAGCCAAGGCGAGGATAGACGCGGCAAGCTGCCTGATATGGTCAGCATTCATGAGCGTCCGCCCGAGGCTGAAGATCGGTTGATCCCAGGCCATTGGGAGGCGGACTTGATCAAAGGGGCTGGCAATCGCTCGGCAGTGGCAACGCTGGTGGAGCGCAGCAGCCGGCTGGTGCTGTTGGCCAAAATGCCGGATGCGAGCGCGGCATCTGCGTTGGAGGCATTAACTCAGATGCTGAATCGAATACCGGAGCCCGCCTTGCGCAAAACACTAACCTACGACCAAGGCAAAGAGATGAGCCGGCACAAAGAGCTGACGGCGCGGACAGGCATTCAAGTCTACTTTGCCGATCCGCACAGCCCCTGGCAGCGTGGCAGCAATGAAAACGCCAACGGCTTAACAGGCCGTTGAAAAACACGTCGATCTTGCCCCAACCCATTTCCGTATGAACAAAAATGGGCGGTTTCAGCGGGCTGAATGCCCATAAATCCGTTCTCTGCCTGAGTTTTCAGGCTGTTTGCCGGTTATCCGGCGATTTTGGGCGCAATACGCCCTATACATGCGATCCGCCCCAGCAACCGGACAGGCTGCCCATGCGGATCAGGTTATATGTCGCAAACGCTAAAAAAGTTTGCCCGGCCAGTTTGGCCCGGCCGATCAGTTTGGTTTTGCGAAGGCCTCCGACGGTTTTCAGCCAGCCGAAGCATTCCTCGATCCGTTTGCGTCGCCGCTGGCTGATCGCGTAACCCTCATGGCGCGTGGTGCGGCTGTCGATGGCGCTGCCGACACGCTTGCGCGCCACGTGCGGCGTGATGCCCAAGTCTCTGCAGCCGTTCACGAAAGCGGGCGTGTCATAGCCCTTGTCCGCGCCGACGGTGCTGCCTTTCTTGGCATTGCGCAGCAACAGGTTCAGCGCTTCGATGTTTTCGGCGTGGCCATTGACCTCGGACACCGAGACGTCCACAACCAGACCGTTGCGGTTCTCGGTCAGGATATGGGCCATATGGCACAAGCGGCTGGCGTCGCCGGCGCTCTTGCGGGCCAGTCGCGCTTCCGGATCGGTTCGCGATTGATGCGTCTGGTTGCTTCGCTTCTCGCCCCGGAAATCGACGTCCGGGTTGCGCCCTGCGGGTGGGGACGTGTCGTCATCCTGGTGAACAAAGCTTTTGTGCGAAGCCCAGGCATCGATCAGCGTGCCGTCGACGCTGAAATGTTCGTCGCTGGTGAGCTTGCCCCACTCGGCCAGGCTGCGTACGCGAATGAAGAAGGCGCGGGCGACGTCTTCGCTAAACAAGCGGTCGCGATTTTGCGAGAAGGTCGAGTGATCCCAGACGCGGGCATCGGCGGAAAGGCCGACGAACCAGCGAAACAGCAGGTTGTAGTCCAGTTGCTCGACCAGCAGCCGCTCGGAGCGGATGGTGTAGAGCACTTGCAGCAGGGAGGCGCGCAGCAGATGTTCAGGCGGAATCGAAGGCCGCCCGACGCGGGAATATAAGCCGTCGAATACCTCATTCATCGAGCCGAGCACCAGGTCGACCATCTGGCGGATCTTGCGCAGCGGGTGATTGGCCGGGATGCGATCTTCCAGCTGGATGTAGCTGAACAGGCTCGTCTGACTGTCGTTGCGGACGCCTCTCATCGGGTGCTTTCGCGGTTCGTTGGATGTTGATGATTATACCAAATGAATGGCTGTTGGTTTTTCAACGGCCTGCTAGCCCTTTATCGAATAATGCGATATAGCGAGCATGAAGACTTTCCGGTTGGTAGCCATTAATTGTGAATCCATGCAATCCGTCACGCTCATATCGTTCGATATGGTAACGTGTTTCATCGGCTATCGTTAGCAGCATATCCGCAGGGGTGGGCAGTTGCTGGCGCATATCCATCATCATGATACGTTCCTTAGTTTCATGAATCTGATTGATGATTTCCGGTTGAGCCTCATCTTCATCTGGGTATCCAGCAATTTCCTCAAAGCTCTTGGCTGTACCTCCTCGTTCTTGGTTAAGGTAAACGGCGCGAGGGTAGAGGCTAGATAGCTGTTTGCATACGGAAGGCAAAATATCGCTGCCAGGTGATAGGGCGTTCTTATATTGATACAGATTGAACAGCAGAGCTGCCAACTGGCTAGATAGCCTTTCCACTTCGCGTAGTTCCTCCTTGACGCGGTGAAAATCATGGTGTCGATCAGAAGCAATGTGCAGGCTGAAAATCCAAGCGTGGGTTAGCAACCAGTTGACATAGTCGTCATCGCTAAACTGTTTGAAGCCATTGGCGGCCTGTCGGCTGTCTGGTTTTCTTTTTAGCAGCGCAAAGAGTTTTGTAGAATTTTCACCAAAAAGCAGATTATGTGATGAGCGCCAATACCAAAAATTCCAGGACTGTAAGCGGGTCTGCAATTCTTCCCAGATCACATCTGGCAGGTAATCTGGCTTGTCTTTATTCAAGACAGCCATAGGTAGCGGGAAATCTTTCTTTTTCTGAAGCATATTGTATTTAAATATTTTTGCTTGGAGGGGTGGCAAAGTGCCACCCCTCTGAATGAACTACAGCCGTTATGGCCACGTGAATACCCAGACCAGCCCGGTCAGCAGCAGCACCGACACGCCACCAATCGTCACGGAGGCCAGCGCCCCGTAGAGCATGAGGGCCAGCTGGAAACCCTCGCGCAGTCCGAAGAACAGCGCGCCGCCCAGCGCCCACGCGGACATATACGCCCAGCCCACGGCTAGGAATAGGCGATCTGCCTTCATCTTATGCCTCGGTCGAGCGTGTGAAGTCTGAAGGTTTCAGCAGCGGCTTTGCCAAGGCGGCTTGCATGCGCGCCAGGATATTGGCTGGGCTGCCGCTGTCTTCAGACGTGTCCCAAAGCACGACAGCCGGGCTTTCGCCATATGCAGTGGGCTGCCCGGCGTCGCTATAGAAAACCTCGTGGATAGAGCGCCAGCAGTGCGGCTCTGCATCACCTTCTGCCAGCGCTTCAAATTCGATCACGCGATAGTCCCATGTAGTCATGCTTAGCCTGCCCGCTGGAAGTTGACTGGCACGACATTGCCGCCTTGCTGCTGAGCAATGTAGCTTGACCACCATTGCATCATGCGGCGGCGTTCTTCCATGTATTCGGCGCGGTTGTAGGCAGCGCGGACCCGGTTTCTTTCGACGTGGGCCAACTGACGCTCGATGGCGTCAGGGTTGAAGCCTTCTTCATTCAGGATGGTGGATGCGGTGGAGCGGAAGCCGTGGACATCGGCCTTGCCCTTGAACCCCATGCGATGCAGTGCCCGCCGTAGCGTCTCAGGGGACATCGGGCGGTTCGGGCTGTTGCGGTTCGGGAAGATGTGCTCTCGTCCGCCGCTGATGGCTTGCAACTCGCGCAGGATGGCAAGCGCGTGGTCTGAAAGCGGCACAAGGTGCGGCGCTGCGGTTTTTTTGGATATCTCGGTCAGCTTGCGGTGTTCGGGCGGGATGGTCCACAACTTGGCGTCAAAGTCGATTTCTTCCCACCTGGCCATGCTCATTTCCCCTACGCGGGTGAAGGTGTGAAGCATCAGCTCCATCATCAGCTTGGTTTGCCTGTTGGAATCCATTTCCTTGAGCGCATGCAAAAACCCCGGCAGTTCATCACGGTTGAGGGCTTTGCGATGCTCCACTTGTGGCGTTTTCAGCGCGTCCACCAGCGGCGCGGCCGGATCGCTGTCGCAACGGCCTGTCAGGATGGCGAGCTTAAAGATAGATGAGCAGCGCTGACGCAGGCGCTTGCAGGTGTCGAGGTTCCCGGCCTTTTCAACGCGGCGCAGAACTTCCAGCAGCTCAAGCGGCTTGATGTCGTTGATGGGCGTTGCGCCGATGTAGGGGAAAATGTGCAGCTCCAGCGAGGTCATCACCCGTTCGGCGTGTTGCTCGCTCCATTCATGGCGTTCTTTGGCGTGCCACTCTTCGGCAATCGCCCCGAAGGTGTTGGCTGCTGACAGCTTGGCGGCGAGCTTTTCAGATTTTCGCTGTGCTGCTGGGTTGATGCCTTCGGATAGTTGCTTACGTGCTTCGCCTGCTTTGTTGCGTGCTTCGGCCAGGCCGACATCAGGGTATTTGCCCAGGGCAAGAACGGCGGCTTTGCCATTGAAGCGGAAACGATAGCGCCACAGTTTGCCGCCGGACGGAGTGACTTCCAGAAACAGGCTGCTCCCGTCAGATAGCTGATAGGTTTTCTCTTGTGGCTTGGCTTGCCGGATGGAGATGTCGGTTAGCGCCATGTGTATAGATTCCCGTGTATAGATTTGCGCCGTTAGTCGGGCGGGGTGCGCCCGCTCAGCGCTTATTTTTGGGCCTGAAGTCCTGCTATCAGGCGTTGGGCGAAGGTGCGGCTAGCTCGTCACTAGTGACGACAAGGCGGCGTCACCAGGGTGTAAGACAGGAAAGCCTTTGCAAATCAAGGATGTCACTATGTCACTAGCGTCACTATGCGAATTCAGCGGGGTGGCTGGCGCGGCCTTGGCGACGGTGTTTTCACGACGCCGGGGCCAGTGTTGGGCTGGCAACCTTCATACATTTTTCTAACCAGAGTATGAATTGCAAAAGGTGCTAGGGACGGTGTGTATAGATTTTATCGAGGGTTTCGCTCATATGCACGAATCTATACACAAAAAATGTAGATGTTACTGGATGCTCTTGGACGGCTTTGGACGTAAAAAAACCCGCAAAGCCTTATTTGGCGCGGGTTTGTGGGCTTTCTCGGACTGCTTTGGAAGTGTGGGTGGCGCCCCCGACAGGAATCGAACCTGTAACTGCCCCTTAGGAGGGGGCCGTTATATCCATTTAACTACGGAGACGCTTGGGAAACTGAGGCGCGCTTAGGCGCTGCGGTCCACAGACAGGCGGGCCAGCTCAATCAGGGCCTGGCGGGTTTCCGACTCGGGAATGTTCTGCAAGGAGGCAATGGCCAGATCGGCCATTTTCACGGCTTCGCTCTTGGCATATTCCAGCGCGCCGCAGGATTGTACTGCATTCAGCACATCGTGGAAACGGTCGCGGTTGGCGTTTTCCAGCGCGTCGCGGACCAGGGCGGAGGCTTCCGGGCCGCCTTGGCGCATGGCGTAGATCAGCGGCAGGGTGGGTTTGCCTTCGGCCAGGTCGTCGCCCAGGCTCTTGCCTATGGTGTCGGCGTCGCCGCTGTAGTCCAGCACGTCGTCGATGATCTGGAAGGCGGTGCCCAGGTACATGCCGTAGTCCGCCATGGCCTTGACCTGTTCCGGCGCGGCGCCGGAGATCAGCGCGCCGACGCGGGCGGCGGCTTCGAACAGCTTGGCGGTTTTGTACTGGATGACTTTGAGGTATTCATCCTCGCTGACGTCGGTGTTGCCTATGTTCAGCAGTTGCAGCACTTCGCCTTCGGCGATGATGTTGGTGGCCTCGGCCATCACTTCCAGGATGTCCATGCTGCGCGTGGTCACCATCATCTGGAAGGCGCGGGTGTAAAGGAAGTCGCCCACCAGCACGCTGGCGGCGTTGCCGAACAGCGCATTGGCGGTCTTGCGGCCGCGGCGCAGGTCGGACTCGTCCACCACGTCGTCGTGCAGCAGCGTGGCGGTGTGAATGAACTCTATCATCGCCGCGAGCTCGAACAGGTGCTCGCCCCGGTAGCCCAGCGCGCGGCCCGACAGCAGGGTCAACACCGGACGCAGGCGCTTGCCGCCGGCGCTAATGATGTATTCCGCCACTTGGCGGATCAGGACGACGTCGGAATGCAGGCGGTCGCGGATGACGCGGTCTACCGTCTGCATGTCATCGGCTATCAGGGTGCGGAAAAGCGGGGTGGACACGTTTTCAACCAGTTTAATCGTTGCGATGGGTACGCCAAAGAGCCGAATCTTACCAGAAAAGCCCGCGCAGCCGCCATGCCGCCGTGTTCGCGGCTTAAGTCGATGAAATTATTGACAAGTTGAGGGCGGGCACGTATAGTCTCGCGTTCCCTTGCGCATCAGGTGCGGGGATTCAATATTCAGGAGCTCATGCGAATGTATGCGGTCATAAAAACCGGCGGCAAGCAGTACAAAGTTGCCATCGGTGAAAAACTTAAAGTAGAACAGATACCTGCAGACATCGACAGCCAGATCGTACTTGAAGAAGTGCTGATGATTGCTGACGGTGAACAGGTTGTTGTAGGCGCCCCGCTGGTAGCCGGTGCCACCGTCAAGGCTACCGTAGTTGCCCACGGTCGTGGCGACAAGATCCGCATCTTCAAGATGCGTCGTCGTAAGCACTACCAGAAGCACCAGGGTCATCGTCAGAACTTCACCGAAATCCGCATCGACGCGATTTCGAAGTAAGGATACACAGTCATGGCACACAAAAAAGCAGGCGGTAGCTCCCGCAACGGTCGTGACTCCGAAGCCAAACGCTTGGGCGTTAAGGTTTACGGCAGCGAACTGATTCCGGCAGGTTCCATCATCGTGCGTCAGCGCGGCACCAAGTTCCACGCTGGCGAAAACGTCGGCCAGGGCAAGGACCACACCCTGTACGCCAAGGTTGACGGCTACGTTGAATTCACCGTTAAGGGCGCGCAACAGCGCAAGACCGTTAACGTGGTTCCGTACACCGGTGTAGACGGCGAATAATTCGCTTTCTGACAACCGAGAAAGCCCTATCCTTCCGATAGGGCTTTTTTCATACCCGAGGGGCAAGGCGTGAGGGCTGGCATGGCCAACCCTGACGCCTGACTCCTCGCCAGACAGAGGTTGAGTGCAATGAAATTCATCGATGAAGCCCGGATTGAAGTGATGGCCGGGCGCGGCGGCAACGGCGTGGCCAGTTTCCGCCGCGAAAAATTCGTTCCCTTCGGCGGCCCGGATGGCGGCGACGGCGGCAAGGGCGGCAGCGTGTACGCGGTGGCCGACGAGAACGTCAATACCTTGGTTGAATACCGCTTCGTCAAAAAATACCTGGCGCAACACGGCGAGCGCGGCCGCGGCGCCGATTGCTACGGCAAGGGCGGCGACGACATCGAGCTGAAAATGCCGGTGGGCACCGTGATCCACGACGCAGATACCGGCGAGCTGGTGGCGGACCTCACCCATCACGGCCAACGCATCATGATTGCCAAGGGCGGCAAGGGCGGCCTGGGCAATATCCACTTCAAATCCTCCACCAACCGCGCGCCGCGCCAGTGCACGCCGGGCGAGCAGGGCGAACAGCGCACGCTGCGCCTGGAGCTGAAGGTGTTGGCCGATGTGGGCCTGTTGGGCATGCCCAATGCGGGCAAGTCCACCTTCATCCGCTCGGTGTCCGCCGCGCGCCCCAAGGTGGCCGACTATCCGTTCACCACGCTGCATCCCAATCTGGGCGTGGTGCGGATGGACGATACCCGTAGCTTTGTCGTCGCCGATATTCCGGGGCTGATCGAGGGCGCGGCCGAAGGCGCGGGCCTGGGCCACCGCTTCCTGAAGCACCTGCAGCGTACCGGCTTGTTGCTGCACGTGGTGGACATCGCGCCGTTCGATACCAATGTGGATCCGGTGCGCGAGGCGCGCGCCATCGTAGAGGAATTGAAGAAGTACGACGAAGAGCTGTACAGCAAGCCGCGCTGGCTGGTGCTGAACAAGGTGGACATGCTGCCGGAAGACGAGCGCGAGCTGACCGTTTCGGCCTTCCTCAATGCTTACGGCTGGCCGCAGACGCAGCCGGACGATTCCTTCGGCTTCGATATCAAGGCGCCGCGCGTGTTCACCATCTCCGCGCTGAACCATGAAGGCACCCGCGAGCTGACCTTCGCCATCATGTCTTATCTGGACGTGGTGCGCGCCCAGGCGCGCAAGGAGGCCGAGGCGCTGCAGCAGCAGGCCGCGGCGGCCAAGCAGAAGCTGATTGCCCCGGAAGCGCCGGCGGTGGGTGGAGATGACGCGTAACGATATCGTCATCAAATTGTGATAAGGAACGGGCTGGGGCATATCCAGCCCGTTTTTTTATTCATCTTGGGCAAAATTCATGGTTTTGGCCGTTTTTTGCTCATTTCTGTCGCAATCCTGTACACCAATTTTCAGACTCGCCGTTACTCATCAAGTGATTGGATTGGATGTTGTATTTTGTCCTCAGGCAAAAAAGCCACGCCGGACGCGATTGGCAGCGCTGGCATGGCATGGATTCTGCTACCCGTGGCGTCATATGGCGTGGAAATGATTCTGGCATGGCAAGAAAAACCAGCTTGCTAGACAAATTGCTCTAACCATATAACATGGTTCTGCCAGCGTCCTTGCCGGGCGCGGCCGGAATCATGAGCAGTTTGCAGTGCCGTTCCGGGCGCGGGGGCGTCTGGGAGACAAAAGACTGGCGCTTGCGCCGGACAACCAAACAAAGAGTTTGCAAGGCTTTGATGAGGAGAATCGCATGAAGAAGGCAGTCGCTGCGCTGGCCATGGGCCTGATGGCCGTATCCGTGGGCGCTTACGCCAAGGATTGGAAGGAAGTTCGTTTTGGCGTGGACGCCAGTTACGCGCCGTTTGAATACAAGGCGCCTAGCGGCCAGGTGGTGGGCTTCGACATCGACCTGGGCAACGAGATCTGCAAGCGCATGAAGGCCAAGTGCGTATGGGTGGAAAACGACTTCGACGGCATGATCCCGGCGTTGAAGGCCAAGAAGTTCGACGGCGTGCTGTCGTCCATGTCCATGACCGAGGCGCGCATGAAGGAAATCGCCTTCTCCGCCAAGCTGTTCAACACCCCGACCCGCATGGTGGCCAAGGTGGGTTCCGGCCTGATGCCGACTCCGGCTTCGCTGAAGGGCAAGCGCGTGGGCGTGGAGCAGGGCACCATCCAGGAAGCCTACGCCAAGAAGCACTGGGCGCCGGCCGGCGTGGAAGTGGTGCCGTATCAGAACCAAACCCTGGTGCTGGCCGACTTGACCGCGGGCCGTCTGGACGCCTCGCTGCAAGACGCGGTGCAGGCCGACGAAGGCTTCCTGAAAAAGCCTGAGGGCAAGGGCTTCGCCTTCGCCGGCAAGGACCTGGTCGATCCGCAAACGCTGGGTGAAGGCGCCGGCATCGGCCTGCGCAAGGAAGACACCGACCTGAAGGCCGCCATCGACAAAGCCATCGCCGGCATGTTGAAGGACGGCACTTACAAGAAGATCGAGAAAAAATACTTCTCCTTCGACGTGTACGGCGGCTGATGCCGCCAGCGGGCGGCCTGGCCGTCCGCTTGATGTCGTGATGCGCCCCGCCTCGCGGGGCGTATTGATCTGAACGGCTGTTTTTCATTCGGCAATATAAGCTGAAGAACGCGGCCGCTCGATAAGGGGAGCACAATGTTTTTGCAAGGATTCGGTCCCATCATTTGGCAGGGGACCCTGGTGACGCTGGAGCTGTCGGTGCTGTCGCTGCTGCTGGCCTTCGCCATCGGCCTGGTCGGCGCCGGCGCCAAGCTGTCGCACAACCCGCTGCTGGGCGGCGTCTCCACCGTATACACCACTCTGGTGCGCGGCGTGCCCGATCTGGTGCTGATGCTGCTGATCTTCTACAGCCTGCAGATCGGCATGAACAAGATCACCGATGCGCTGGGCATGGACCAGATCAATCTCGATCCGTTTGTGTCCGGCGTGGTCACGCTGGGCTTCATTTACGGCGCGTATTTCACCGAAACGCTGCGCGGCGCCTTCCTGTCCGTGCCCAAGGGGCAGATCGAGGCCGGCATCGCCTATGGCATGACGGGCTGGCAGGTGTTCCACCGCGTGCAGTTCCCGCAGATGATGCGTTTCGCGCTGCCCGGCATTTCCAATAACTGGCAGGTGATGCTGAAGGCTACCGCCCTGGTGTCCATCATCGGTCTGGCCGACGTGGTCAAGGCATCGGTGGATGCGGGCAAGAGCACGTACAAAGTCTTCTTCTTCACGCTGGTGGCCGGGGCGATCTATCTGCTGCTGACCACGTTGTCCAATTTCGTGCTGATGTGGCTGGAGCGCCGCTATTCCTTGGGCGTGCGGGAGGCTGACCTATGATAGACATCATCCAGCAATACTGGCGGCCCTTCCTGTGGAGCGACGGCTACCACCTGTCCGGCCTGGCTGTTACCATGTGGCTGTTGGTGCTATCCATCGGCTTTGGCTTTGTCGTGTCCATCCCTCTGGCGGTGGCGCGCGTGTCCAAGGTCAAATGGCTGGCGCGCGCGGTGTGGCTGTACACCTATGTGTTCCGCGGCACGCCGCTCTATGTGCAGCTGCTGTTCTTCTACAGCGGCATGTACAGCCTGGACGTGGTGCGCGAGGTGGGCTTCCTGAACCACTTCTTCCGCGAAGGCTATAACTGCACCATTCTGGCGTTCGCGCTCAATACCTGCGCCTACACCACGGAAATCTTCGCCGGCGCCATCAAGGCCACGCCGTATGGCGAGATCGAGGCGGGCCGCGCGTACGGCATGAGCAAGTTCACGCTGTATCGCCGGGTCATCATCCCGTCGGCCCTGCGCCGCGCGCTGCCGGCGTACAGCAATGAAGTGATCCTGATGCTGCACGCCACCACCGTGGCCTTTACCGCCACCGTGCCGGACATTTTGAAGGTCGCGCGCGACGTCAACGCCGCCACGTATGACTCCTTCAATGCCTTCGGCCTGGCCGCCTTGCTGTATCTGAGCATCACCTTTATTCTGGTCGGCCTGTTCCGCAAGGCCGAAGCGCGCTGGCTCGCTTACCTGCGCCCGACCAAGAGTTGAGAAAGACTGGGGATTTATCTAGATGGACAAGCTGAACATCAGCAATATTCACAAGAGCTACGGCGACCACGAAGTTCTGAAGGGCATCTCGCTGAAGGCCAAGGCCGGCGACGTGATCAGCATCATCGGTTCGTCCGGCTCCGGCAAGAGCACCTTTCTGCGCTGCATCAACTTCCTGGAGAAGCCGAACGAGGGCAGCATCGCCCTGAACGGCGAAGAAATCCGCCTGACGCGCAACAAGCAGGGCGAGCTGGTGCCGGCGGACCAAAAGCAGCTGCAAACCATGCGCACCCGGCTGGCCATGGTGTTCCAGCACTTCAATCTGTGGGGCCACATGACGGTGCTGGAAAACGTCATCGAGGCGCCGGTGCACGTGCTGGGCATCGCCCGCGAGGAAGCCATCGCCCGCGCCAAGAAATACCTGGCCAAGGTGGGCCTGGACGAGCGCGCCCAGGCCAAATATCCGGCTCACTTGTCCGGCGGCCAGCAACAGCGCGTGGCCATCGCCCGCGCGCTGGCGATGGAGCCGGAAGTGATGCTGTTCGACGAGCCGACCTCGGCGCTGGACCCGGAACTGGTGGGCGAAGTGCTGAAGGTGATGCAGGCGCTGGCCGAAGAAGGCCGCACCATGATCGTGGTGACGCACGAGATGGGTTTCGCCCGCAATGTGTCCAACCACGTGATGTTCCTGCACCAAGGTCGGGTGGAAGAAGAAGGCCACCCGGACGAGGTGTTCGGCAACACCAAGAGCGAGCGGCTCAAGGCCTTCCTGTCCGGCAGCCTGAAGTAAGCGCATCCCTGCCAAGGGGGAGCAACCCGCCGGAGCGGTCAGCCGGCGGGTTTGTTTTTTGAGGGGAGGGGCGCCCGCCGCTGTGGATACATTCAGGGTTTGTCCATTTCTGTGGATAAGTGGGCGGGCGGCGTTTATTGCTCGCTAGGCCGCGAGCGGAACAGCGCCCACTCCTCTACCTCACGGCCATCGGGCAGTTGGCATAGCGCGTACGCATTGCCGGCGGCGTCCTTCTGCGGCAGCAGCTTGCCGCCTTGCCGCACGCAGTAGACCGAGGCCGGATTGGCCATGCCTATTGGGCGAGAGGAAGAGGGCGGCTGGGCGCAGGCGGCTAGGGTCAGCGTCAGGACCGGGAGCAGGGTGCGGATGGTTTGCATGCGGGTTTCCTGGTGCGGCCAGGCTCAGGCAGTGAGTAGCTTGCCGGTTTTGTAAGACTGGCTGCCCGCGACGCGGGCGATATTGAGGCCGGCGGTGGCGTAGGGGCGGTCGCTGGTGGCGTACAGCACGCCGCCGCGCTCGGTGCAGACCTGGCTGACCTCATCGCGGACCGGGTCGATCACGTCGGCCACCAGGTCGCCGGGGCTGAGCAAGCTGCCCGGCTCGGCGCGGTACACCACTACGCCGGCATGCGGCGCCGTCAGGTCCTCGGAGCCGGCCAGCGGCGTGGCGGGATGGCGCAGGGGCGGCAGCGGCGGCGCGTCGCCGCGGATCACGCCGCGATGCTGCAGGAAGTGGATGATGGCTTCGGCGTCCTTGGCCGCGTATTCGTGGTTGACATCCCATTCGCCGCGGAGCTCCACCGTCACCGCCAGGCAGGCCATCTCTATGGGCGCGGCCAGGCCGGCCTGGGCCGCCAGATCGCGCAGCTGCCACCACGGCTGGCTGCAGGCTTCGTCGAAAGGATAGTCGCCGGAGTCCTCGGCCAGCAGGCTGGCGCACACGCCCAGATAGCGCGACAGCGGCTCGCATTGGTCCCACAGCGGCGTGCCGGTATAGAGATGGATGTCGGCGCGGCTGTCGCAGTGCAGGTCCAGCATGATGTCCGCGTCAAAGGCCATGGTCTGCAGCGCGTGGCGCAGCGACTGCAACTCGGTCTGCGGCTGCTGCCGCTCCAGTTCCACGCGCATCGCGGCGCGGATCAGCCGGGTATTGGCCTTGGCGTCGGCGCCCAGCTGCTGCCGCACGGCGGCGAACACCGGCTCGGCCATGGGGTGGTAATGGCGGTTGAAGTTTTGCCCGCTCATCAGCTCGAAGCGCCCCAGCAGCCTGCCATGCTGGTTCTGGCTCAGCCCTATCGGGTTGGACACCGGCAGCACGGTGATTTCGCCGCGGATCGCGCCCTGGTCTTCCAGCAGGCGCAGGCGCTGCTTCAGATGCCAGGCCACCAGCATGCCGGGCAGTTCGTCGGCGTGCAGGCTGGCCTGGATATGGACCTTTTCTCCGCTGCCGGGCTGGCCGAAGTGAAAGCTGGTCAGCGCGCGCTGGGTGCTTAGGCTGGGCGAGAGCAGCGGATGGTGTTGGATATGCATGGTGTCTCCTCTGTTTATTCTGGATCGCGCAGCCGGGATAAAACGCGCCGCCGCGTTGACGAAGCGGCGGGGCGCCGGGACAATCTGCGCTTCGATTCACTCCGTACGTGGGGCGCGCTTGGATTCATTGTCCGATTTCTTCCAGCCCGGCATCGAGCCCGGCTCCTTGCAGGCCGTGTCGCGGCTGCAGGGCGCCTGGGGCTATCTGTCCGTTTTCGTCACGCTGTTCCGCGGCGGCGACGAGGAAGTGCTGATGCGCCTCCTGGTGCTGCGCGAGCTGGGCGGCCGCGCCGAAGCGCCCCTATGGACGCCGCAGGAAATCGCCCAGCGCTTTGCTTACCTTAACGATACCAAACTGGCCACCATTCTGGGGCGCTTGCGCGAAGGCGATTTGCTGGTCTACGACAGCGACGGCGGCGTCTACCAGCTGTCCGAGGGCGCGCGCGTGGCGCTGGCGGCGCTGGCCACCATGGTGGATTTCGCCGGCGACGACGTGGAGCTGGGCTACCTCACCAGCCAGGTGGCGGCCGGCCAGGCCGTGGGCCAGGTATCGGACGAGGCGCTCAAGCATCTACTGGCGCGGCTCAACGAGCTGTACGTCGAGTTCGAAGAGGCGCTGGAGTCGCAGTCCGAGTTCCGCATCCGCGCCGCGCAGCACCGGCTGGAGGCCGTGTGGCGCTGGGTGGCCAAGTCCACCGAGGTGGTGAAGAGCCTGACCGGCGACGACAGCTTGAGCCTGGCGGTGCTGAACCAGGCCCAGGCCATCGCGCTGGCGCAAAGCCGCATGCTGGCGCTGGCCGGCACTTTCGAGCGCCGGCTGGCGCAACTGGCCGCGCAGCGCGTGCACCTGGGCAATTCCGGCCTCACCTCCACCGACATCGCCGACTGGCTGCGCCGCCAGGGCGCGGCCATGCTGGCCGGCAAGCTGGCCGATGCCTGGTCCATCTGTCCGGAGCCGGCCTTCCTGTCCACGCCCGAGCTGGCCGACGTGGCCGAGTTCGAGCTGCTGGCGCGAGAGCGCGCCAAGGCCGGCGCGCACGTGCTGCCCGGCGGCGAGGCCGCGCCGCTGGCCGACGCGCCGGAAATGGAGCGGCTGCTGGAGGCCGAGGACATGTATGACCGGCTGCTGGAGCTGGGCATGAGCGGCCAGGCCGACGCCCACATCAGCCAGGCGGTGCTGGCGGGCAGCTACAACGAAACCGCCTACCGCCTGTCCTTGCTATCCCTGATCGGCGACCCGGAAACCAGCAACGACCAGAGCATCGTCGCCGCCTTGGCCAAGCTGCCGTTCCGCCTGCAGGGCGGCGACGCGGTTATCGAGACGGATCACCCGGAGGTGGCGACGCTGTCGGATGCCAGGCTGGTGGCGATGGGGAAGCGCTGAATGCATGCTCGCGGGATTGCCATGCTCGCATTCGCCCCCTCTCCCCCGGCCCCTCTCCCGCGAGGGGAGAGGGGCGGTTCGACGTTTATGCGCATAAATATTGCGGCACGCGGCATGTCGATAGCCGCCCAAAGCCCCTCCCCCCTGGCGGGGGAGGGGTTGGGGAGAGGGGGCTGTCTGCTGCGCGGCCAGGCACAGGAGCGGGGGAAATGAAGCCGACGATTACCCGGCAGGAACTGGCTGAAACGGTAGCCAGGATGGAAGCCCGCCTTGGCGGCGATGAGAATACGGAAGTGCAAGCGTTGCTGGTCCATTACCGGCAACTGCTGCCGCGCTTCAATCAGGATCTGGCCGACCCGCGCGATGCCGCGCTGGCGGCCTCCGCCGCGCTGATGCTGATCCAGAGCGTGGCGCAAGCCAAGAAATAATATGGAACACGAAATCAAAACCCTCACCGCCCGCCTGTTGGCGCACCGCGTGGTGCCGCGCGCCGACGCGTTGGCGAAGAAGGCGCTGCTGGACGACATCTTCCGCGCCGAACTGGACAAGAGCCTGGCCGCCGTCGGCCTGCGCCTGGTGGAGAACCCGTACGCCGAGCACATCGCCGCGGCCTTGCTGCCGGAAATGACCGAGCCGGTATTCGGCTCCGGCGACGCCTGGCTCAACAACAACCTGGGCCTGCCGCGCGACGGCGTGGCGCTGCTGGTCATTCTGTGGGCGCTGATCATCCTGCCCAAGCGCGAGCGGCAGATCGCCCGCGTCGAGGCCGGCAAGGAGAGCCAGAGCGACATGTTCGGCGCGCAAAAGCCGCTGGAAACCGGCGAGGCCGTGTCCGCCGGCATTTCCGAGGACGCGCTGTACGCGGACTTCGGCAAGGCGCTGGGCGGCCGCACCCGTTTCAACGCCAACTTGGGCCGGCTGGTCAACCTGGGCTTCGTCGTGCGCCGCAACCGCTGGCTGGACGAGGGGCCGATGCTGGACCTGATGATAGATTACGCCCAGCTGGCGCCGCGCATCATCGAAGGCGCGCTGGCCGACGTATTGCTGCGGCGCGAGGGCCGCGAGGCGCTGGCCGACAAGCGCGCGCCGGAAGCTACCCAGCAAGACATCGAAGACGAAAACGGCGAGGACGGCATCGCGTCGGCCGGCCCGTTGTTTGACTTGCCGCCGGACGATGCGGCGGATGGGGAGGTTCGCTGATGTTCCAGATGAAATCGGTGGAAATGGTGCACTGGGATTTCTGGCAGCGGCTGACCGTGCCGCTGGACGCGCAGATCGTCACCATCATCGGGCCCAACGGCTCCGGCAAGACCACCTTGCTGGACGCGCTGCGCACGCTGCTGGCGATCAAGTGCTCCGGCAAGCGCGACTACAAGCGTTATGTGCGCAACAACAAAGAGGCCTTCGCCTACTTGCGCGGCGTGGTGGACAACCCCCGCCGGCCTAGCGGCGGCCTGTATCCGACGCCATTCTTCCCCATCGTGTCGGAGTCCGTCACGCTGCTGTGCCGCATCAAGAAGCAGGGCGGAGACTGGGTGCGCCATTACGCCATCCTGGACGGCGACATCGCGCTGGAGCACGCCGAGGGCCAGGCGCAATGGCTGGGCGTGCAGGAATACCGCCGCCGGCTGGAGGCCGCCGGCCTGACCGCGGCGGTGGGCGAGGTGCTGGCGCTGGAGCAGGGCGACACCGACAAGCTGACCGAGTACAGCCCGCGCCAATTGCTGGACCTGGTGTTCCAGGTGTTCGGCGACAAGGACGTGCTGGACAACTACCAGCGCGCGCGCGACGAGCAGCGCGCCACCGAGCTGGAGCTGGAGGCGCTGAGCCGCCAGGAAGAGGCGCTGCAGGTGCGGGTGGAAGCGATGAAGAACCGCGCCAACCGCTACCTGGAATGGAAGCAGCTGCAAACCGGCATCAAGCGGCTGCGCGAAGAAGCGCTGCCGGTGCTGGCCTATCTGGACGGCAAGGCGTCGTTCGGCAAGCAGTGGAACGATTACCGCGCCGGCTACCATGTGCTGAACCAGGCGCGGGCCGAGCACGCGGACACGCTGGATCTGGTGGCCAAGCTGAAGGCGGCGGAAGTGAGCGCCGGCGAAGCGCGCGGCGCGGCGGAGACCGTGCGGCTGGCGGCGCAGGAAGCCTTCATGAAGGCCAAGGGCGAGCATGCCGGCGTGGCCGGCCAATTGAAGGAGCGCGACCGCTTGCAGGCCCTGGCCGGCAAGGAATACGGCGCCGACGCCGCAGCGTTGGCCGACAAGCTGGCCGCCTTGCGCGCCGAGTCGGACCAGCTGAAAGACGGCCTGCGCGCGCTGAAAAAGCAGCGGCAGGAAAGTTCGGAACATCTGCAGGCGCTGGAAGTCGGCCGAGGCCGCTCGCCGGAGGACGTGCGCCAGTTCAAGGCGGCGCTGGACGAAGCCGGCATTGGCCACGCCATGCTGTCCGACATCGTCGAGGTGATGGACTCCAACTGGCAGGCCGCGGTGGAGGCCTTGCTGCGCGGCTACCGCCACGTGGTGCTGCTGGACCAGGAATCCGACCGCCGCGAGGCCTGGAAGATAGGCGAGAAGCTGCGTTACCGCCATTTCGTGGTACCGGAGCGCGCCGCGCCGCCGCGCGCCGCCAAGGGCAGCCTGCTGGAAGTGGTGCGCTTCTCCGCCGACGCGCCGGACTGGCTGTACCGGCAGATGAACAGCGTGACGCGAGTGGAAAGCGCGAACGAGGGCGCCAACGTCGACGGCGACTGGATCACCCGCGACGGCTATTTCCGCGAGCGCCGCGGCGCGCGCCACATCGGCGTGCCCATGCATGAATACGCGTTTGGCGAAGCGGCGCGGCAATCGCGCCTGCTGGCCGTGCGCGACGAGTTGAAGGCGCTGAACGTGCGCATCCTGGCCGACGAGGAGCGGTTGGTGGCCGCCACCCGCGAGGCGGCCGGCCTGGCCGAGTACCTTGGTGGCATGGACGCGATCCGCCAGCTGGACAGCCGCGCCGACGAGTTTTCAGCGCTGGAGTCGCGCAAGGCCGAGCTGGAGGCCGAGATCGCCCGCCAGGGCGCGGCGCTGGCCGCAGCCGGCGCCGACAAGGACGCCGCCGACCAGCGCTACGGCGACGCGCGGCTGGCGCACGACCGCGTCTGCCAGCGCGAAATGGAAAGCCTGTCCAAATACAATCAGAAGCTGCAGGAGGTGGAGCAGGCGCGCCGCCAGCTGCGCCGCCTGATTGCCGAACTGCGCGAGTGGGCGCAGCGGCTACCGGCCGATGCGCTGGCGCCGGAGCATGTGGCGCAGCTGGAGGACGAATTTGACACCGCCGCCGACGCCAAGCACCAGCTGAACTACCTGGAAGAAAAGCTGCAAAGCGGCGACTGGGAGCAGGATGATTCCGTGCTGGCGCTGAAGGACAAGCTGGTGGAGGACCTGAGCTCGCTGGATAAGGAGCGGCAGCGCCGCCAGGGCGAGGTGGACCGCTCGCGCGAGCTGACCGATGAGGCGCGCGCCGCCTATATCGGCAAGCTGCGCGCCACTGTGCGCGCTTACGGCCAGAACGTGAGGCGGCTGGGCGAGCTGGCCGGCATCCAGGTGGAAGTGGAGCTGCCCAAGCTGGAGAACGACGACGCGGTGCTGGCCCAGGCCGGGCTGGTGTTGAAGTTCAACTTCGACCAGAAGGGCATGATGGGCATGAACGACGGCGAGGCTTCCGGCGGCCAGCAGGTGATGAAGTCGCTGATCCTGTTGATCGGCCTGATGATGGACGAGGCCAATCCGTCCGGCTTCGTCTTCATCGACGAACCGTTCGCCCACCTCGACATCTTCAACATCGACCGCGTGGCCGGCTTCCTGAAAGCCACCGAGGCGCAGTATTTGATCACCACGCCGAACACCCACAACATCAACATCTTCGCGCCGTCGGAACTGACCCTGGCCACGCGCAAGAAGCGGCCCGGCGAAACCTGGGCGCCGCCGATATTGCAGACGCGACGGAGGGTGGAGGGACTCTGATGCTGTTATCTGACCTCGACATGAGCGCTTTGGTGCGCGAAGAAAGCAAGGGGCGTGACCGGTTGGTGCCGCGACCGCTCCCGGGAGCGCTGCCATTGTTGGGGTTGGATGAGGCGCAGGGCCGTTCATGGTAGGTGGATGAGGACAAGCTGCGAGAAGGCAACTGGCCGTTGGAAGCCCTGGATAGACGGCATGTTCAGAGCCTGCTCCAACAGTCGTTGCCTGATGAATTGCGCAAGTTGCTAGCGGCGATGGCGCGCACTGGGCACAAATTGGAGCAGGAAATTCTGTTTCTTGAATCGTTGGAGGCTGGCGCGGCTAGCGTTGAATGAGCCTTGGCCCGCCAGCGGGCAACCATGCGTGTTTCAGGGTTGAATTTCGCCTGCTTTGCTCCACACTATCGCCATCATCAACCCAGACGAGGAAGCAAGACATGGCAACCGTAACCCTGCGCGGCAATCCGGTGGAAGTGGCGGGCGCATTGCCGGCCAAGGGCCAACAGGCACCGGCGCTGCAACTGACCGGCGGCGATCTGGCCGAGGCGACGCTGGCCAGCTTCGCCGGCAAGCGCAAGATCCTGAACATCTTCCCCAGCGTGGACACCCCGACCTGCGCCGCCTCCGTGCGCAAGTTCAACGAGAAGGCCGCCGCGCTGGCCGACACCGTGGTGCTGTGCATTTCCGCCGACCTGCCGTTCGCGCAGAAGCGCTTCTGCGGCGCGGAAGGCATCGAGAACGTGGTGAACCTGTCCACCTTCCGCAATCCGGGCTTCGCCGAGGCCTATGGCGTCAAGCTGGCTTCCGGCCCGCTGGCCGGACTGACCGCGCGCGCCGTGGTGGTGCTGGACGCGAACGATCAAGTGCTGCACAGCCAGCTGGTGGGCGAGATCGCCGACGAGCCGGACTATGCCGCCGCCCTGGCCGCGCTGTAATTCCCATCCCAGCTCAGGCCGGCAAGGGGATCGGCCCCGGCTGGAGCCGGAAGCATGCCCCAGGCGGGCAAACAAAAAGCCGGCTCCTCGGAGCCGGCTTTGTTTTTTGAGCGAAGGATTTTTGGAGCTTAGCCGCGCTGGCCGGCCAGTTTGCCGGACGGCGCGTTTTCCTGCTGCATGGCTTCCACCAGCTGGGGATCGTGCTCGTCGCGCAGGTAGCGGGTGTACCAGCCGCTGCTGACGCCCCAGAAGTAGAAGCCCAGCGCGGCCGCGGCCACCACGGCCATGTCCACGCCGTAAGGCAGGATGCCGATGCCGCCGAACTCGGCGCTGCCGATATAGGACAGCAGGGCCATCACCGGCAGGTAGAGCACCATCCACAGCGCGCCCTTCAGCTCGCGCTGGAAGTCCGGCCAGCCGGCCTTGGCCTGGTACCAGACGTAGACCGGCAGCGCGGCCACGATCAGGAACAGGATCTGGCCGGTCAGCGGCCAGCGCGCCCAATACAGCACCAGGGAGGCGCAGACGAAGGCGAACGGCGCGATCACGCCCATGCCGGACAGGCGCAGCGGGCGCGGCAGGTCAGGCGCGCAGCGGCGCAGCGCGGCGGCGCTGATCGGGCCGGTCAGGTAGGAGATCACGGTCGCGACGGAGATCACCGCCGCCAGCGTGCCCCAGCCGCGGAAGAAGAACAGGAAGACGAAGGACACCGCCAGGTTGAACCACATGGCCGGACGCGGGATGTGGTACAGCGGGTGCATGCGGCCGAAGATGGCCGGCATGGTGCCGTTGCGCTGCATGCCGTAGATCATGCGAGCGGTGGAGGCCATATAGGCGGCGCCGGTGCCGCTGGGGCTGACGAAGGCGTCGAAATACAGGGTCATCATCAGCCAGTTCAGGCCCAGGGCCATGGCCAGTTGGGCGAACGGGGAGCTGAAGTCCAGGCCTTTCCAGCCGTGGGCCAGTTCCGCCGGCGACAGCGCGCCGAGGAAGGCGACTTGCAGCGCGACATAGATCACCGCGGCCAGCAGGATGGAGCCGACCACGCCGAAGGGCACGCTCGTGCCCGGATTGCGGGCTTCGCCGGCCAGGTTGATCGGGCTCTGGAAGCCATTAAAACTGAACACAATGCCGCTGGTGGCCACCGCGGTCATCACGCTGGCCCAGCCGAACGGCGCGAAGCCGCCCAGCGCCGCGTTGTTCAGGTTTTCGCTATGGAAGCCGCTATAGATCAGCGCGCCCACGGTCAGGGCCGGCACGATCACCTTGAACACGGTGATGGCGCTGTTGGCCTTGGCGAACAGCTTGACGCCCCAGTAGTTCAGCAGGAAGTAGACGACCACCAGCACGGCGGCGAAGGACAGGCCGACCGTGCTCAATTCGCCGTTTTGGTACAGATGCTGCGCCCAGGGGTAGGGCCAGGTGCTCATGTACTGCACCGAAGCCTCGGCCTCGATCGGAATCACCGACACGATGGCGATCCAGTTGGCCCAGGCGGCGATGAAGCCGAGCAGGGAGCCGTGGGAGTAACGCGCGTAGCGCACCATGCCGCCGGTTTCCGGGAACATGGCGCCCAGTTCGGCGTAGCTCAGGGCGATGGAAAGAATGATCACCATGCCGACGATCCAGGCCACGATGGCGGCCGGGCCGGCGATCTGCGCGGCATGGGCGGCGCCGAACAGCCAGCCGGAGCCGATGATGGAGCCAAGACCGGTCAGCATCAGCGCGACGGGGCCGATGTGACGAGTGTGTTGTTGTTGCAAGGGTGAATCTCCTGTCGTTTACGTTGTACGGACAGCGGCAACACTCGGCCTAGCGCGCGCCAGGGCCGGCATGCCTGAGTTGTCCATGGAGCCGGGTGGGCCCGGTCTAGTCTGATGCGCGCCTGTTGGGGACGGGCGCGGCCTTGGCGGAGCGGCGCGAAGGGCGCCCGGCCCCGCCAAGGCGGGCGGATTGTAACTCAGTGTGAATACTCTATGCCAGTGTTTGCTTATATGTCTTGCAATGTTTCCGTCACAAAAAGGGAATAAACTGCCGCCTTTCCCCGTCTGTGCAGTGCTCGTCATGTCTCTGATCAAACGCCTGTGGCTGACCATCGCCTTCACCTTAGCCAGCCTGGCCCTGGTGATGGCGGTCACCGGGCAGCAGCTCTATTCCTTCACCCATCACGTCGATCGTTACAATCGTTTACAGCAGCTCGCCAGCAATCTGCAGCAGATGAAGGCCGTCGCCTTGTCGTTTTCGCGCGCCGACCCCTTGCTGCCGGATACCGCCACGCGTCTGAAGCAGGCGCGCGGCCAGGTGGCCGAGCTGCAAGCGGAGATGCTGGCAAACTTGCCGGCCGGCGACGGCCAGGCATTGGCCGGCGTCCTGCGCGGCCATTGGCAGGAATATGCGCGCAATCTGGATAGCGCCATCCACATTGCCGAAACGGCGCCGCAAGATGCCTTGTCGATACCGGAGCAGGCTTATCTGAACGATCTGGTGCCGCTGGCGGCGGAAATCGACCGCCAGCTCGCCCGTCGCGACGGCGAGCTGCGGCAGGAACGGGCCGCGCTGGCGACGGCGCTGGCTTGGCTGGCGCCCTTGATTCTGGGCCCGCTGGCGCTGGCCAGCGCGCTGGTGGTGTTGATTCAATTGACCATGGCGCGCCGCCTGAAGCGCCATCTGGGCGCGATGGCCCAGGCGGCCGACGCGCTGAGCGAGGGCAATCTGGCGGTGCGGTTGCCGGACCAGGGCAAGGATGAGCTGGCGCATGCCGCCTCCCGCATCAACCGTTTCCTGGACCGTCTGGCCGGCCTCTTGGACGAGGTGAGGCTGCATGCCGGCAACAATCTGCGCGACAGCCAGCGCCTGCAGCTGCTGACCCGGCAGAGCGCCGACGCCAGCCAGCAGCAAACCGGCAAGAGCCGCTTGTGCAACGAGGCGGCGGCCGAGATCGCCGATCACGCCGAGCAAGTGGCCCAGCATATCGAGGCCGCGTTGGACAATTCGCGCAGCGCCGCCATCGCCACCGCCCAGGCGCGGCGGCAGGGCGAATGCAACGCCGACGCCATGCGCCAGCTGGCAGGCCGCATAGACTACGCCACCGTGGAAATGCGCGAACTGAGCCAGGCGGTGGGCGCGGTGTCGCAGATCAGCGGTTTGATTCGCGACGTGGCGGACCAGACCAATCTGCTGGCCTTGAACGCCGCGATAGAGGCGGCGCGCGCCGGCGAGGCGGGGCGGGGTTTCGCCGTGGTGGCGGACGAGGTGCGCAAGCTGTCCGAAAGCACCGCCAACGCCACCAGCGCGATCTTCGACAGCCTGCAAAAGATGGAGCGCGCCCAGGGCGCGCTGGGCGAGGCCATCGCCGCCGCGGGCAGCGCCAGCCACGAAAGCCAGGCCTCGCAGCAGGCGCTGGACGCCGCGCTGGGCCTGGTGGACGGCGCGCTGGGCCGGCTGGGCGTGCTGATGGAGGACATCGGCACCGCGCGCGAATTGCAGGCGCGCGCCGGCGGCACGATACGCCAGCACGGCCATGAGCTGTCCAGCCTGGCGCAAGACATCGAAAGCCAGATGGAAGCGGCGGAGCCGCTGATGCTGCAGCTGGCGCAGTCCGCCGGCGGGCTGGGCCAGGCGCTGGCCTGGTTCCGGCTACCCGGCAGCGCGCGGCCGGCGGCGGCCGCGCAAGACGCGCCCGCCGGCGGCGAATGGTCTGGGCGCCTCAGCGCCGGCTAGGAAACGATGGCGGCGCGGGCTTGCGCCGCACCACCACACTGCGCGCCAGCTTGTCGTGCCAGCCCTGCTTGCGCGCGTCCAGGCCTACCCAGATCAGGCCCAGCCCGCAAGGAATGAGGGAGAGGTAATAGCCCAGGTAGCGCAGCGCGGCCTGGCCCGGCGTCAGCGGGCCGCCGCTGTCCGCGTCCACCACTTGCGCGCCCAGCATCATCTTGCCCGGCGTGGCGCGTTTGTAGATCCAGAACAGGATGACGGCGACGGCCGGCAGCACATAGTTGAGCATGAAGTCCGCGATAGGATCGACCGGGCGATTGCCGAAGGCGGCTCCCGACCAATCGTCGAAGCGGCTGGCGCCGCCATCGCTCAGCAGCCACAGCAGCGGCGCGGAGACGATCAACAACAGCACGGTATCCACCAAGCAGGCGCCGACCCTGGCCCAGAAACCGACATATTCCCATTCTTCTTCGCGGTCTATCATCGCTTAATCGTCCAGATTGGCCTTGTGTTTGTCGGCCACGCGCAGGTAATGCTCGGCGGAATACTGGAAGTAGGCCAGTTCCTGCTCCGTCAGCGGCCGGGCCTGCTTGACCGGGTTGCCCAGGTATAAATAACCGGACGCCAAGCGTTTGCCCGGCGGCACCAGGCTGCCGGCGCCGATCAACACGCGGCTTTCAATCACCGCCCGGTCCAGCACGATGCTGCCTATGCCTATCAGCACCTCGTCGCCTATGGTGCAGCCGTGCAGCGTCACGTGGTGGCCGATGGTGACATGCTTGCCTATGATCAGCGGCGCGCCGGCCGGATCGGCCGCCGTCTTGTGGCTGACGTGCAGCATGGCGTGGTCCTGCACATTGCTGTTCTCGCCGATATGGATATGGTTGACGTCGCCGCGCACCACCGCGCAAGGCCAGACCGAGGCGCCTTTTTCCAGCTTCACCTCGCCGATGACCACCGCGGTCGGGTCGATGTAACAGCCGTCCGCGATGTCGGGGTGGTGGCCGTCGTATTGGCGGATATTGCTTTTCATCGTTTCGTCCTTATCTCGGTAATAACGCATTGTGCCGGCCGCGCGCCGCGGCGCGCAAATTCCTTTATCATATCCGCCCCATCAAACAGGACGTTGAAGCCATGAGCCAGAACCCCCTCCTAGACTTTTCCGATCTGCCGCGCTTCGACGCCATCCGGCCGGAGCACATCACCCCGGCCCTCGATGCGCTGCTGGCCGATGCCCGAGCCGCGATCGACGCGGTGGTGGACGCCGGCGGCGACAGCTGGGACGCGGTGGTGGAGCCGCTGACCGACGCCACCGAAAAACTGGGCCGCGCCTGGGGCGTGGTGGGCCATCTGAATGGCGTGGTAGGCAATACCGAGGGCCTGCGCGAGGCGTACAACGCCGAAATCCCGCGCGTGTCCGCCTTCTTCACCGAGCTGGGCCAGAACCTGGACCTGTTCGCCCGCTTCAAGGCGGTGGCCGCCAATCCCGCCTTCGCCGCCGCCAGCGCCGCGCAGAAGAAAGTGATTGAAAACGACTTGCGCGACTTCCGCCTGGCCGGCGCCGAGCTGCCGGACGCGCAGAAGGCGCGCTTCGCCGAGCTGTCCAGCCGCCTGGCCGAGCTGTCCAACCAGTTCTCGCAGAACGTGATGGACGCCACCGATGGCTTCAGCCTGTACATTGACGACGCGGCCGAGCTGGCCGGCATCCCGGAGGACACCCTGGCCATGTACGCCGCGATGGCCGAGGCGGATGGCCAGCCGGGCAAGTACAAGCTGGGCCTGCAGTTCCCGCTGCTGTTCCCGGTGCTGCAATACGCCGACAACCGCGCGCTGCGCGAAAAGCTGTACGAGGCCAACGCCAAGCGCGCGTCCGAGTTCGGCCCGGCCGAGCAGGACAACGGCCCGCTGATCCGCGAAAAGCTGATGCTGGCCGCCGAAGAGGCGCAGCTGCTGGGCTTCGCCAATTACGCCGAGTTGTCGCTGTTCACCAAGATGGCGGAAAGCCCGGCGCAAGTCATCGACTTCCTGCGCGACCTGGCCCGCCGCGCCAAGCCCTACGCCGAGCAGGACCGCGCCGAGCTGGAGGCCTTCGCCCGCGACGAGCTGGGCCTGGACACGCTGCAAGCCTGGGACATCGGCTACGCCAGCGAGAAACTGCGCGTCGCCCGCTACGCCTTCTCCGAGCACGAAGTGAAGCAATATTTCCCGGAGCACAAGGCGCTGCAAGGCCTGTTCAGCGTGGTGGGCACCCTCTACGGCGTGCGCTTCGCCGAGCGCCAGGTCGCCACCTGGCATCCGGACGTGCGCTACTTTGAAATCTTCCAGGGCGATACCTTGTTGGGCGGCTTCTACCTGGACCTCTACGCCCGCGACGGCAAGCGCCCCGGCGCCTGGATGGACGACGTGCGCGGCCGCCGCCGCAAGGGCGAAGACGTGCAGACCCCAGTGGCCTACCTAGTGTGCAACTTCAGCCGCCCGGTGGGCGACAAGCCGGCCTACTTCACCCACGACGAGGTGATCACCCTGTTCCACGAGTGCGGCCACGGCCTGCATCACTTGCTGACCCGCATCGAAGTGGCCGGCGTGGCCGGCATCAGCGGCGTGGAATGGGACGCGGTGGAGCTGCCCAGCCAGTTCATGGAAAACTTCTGCTGGGAGTGGGACGTGCTGCAGGGCATGACCGAGCATAGCGAAAGCGGCCAGCCCCTGCCGCGCGAGCTGTACGACAAGATGATCGCCGCCAAGAATTTCCAGTCCGGCATGCAGATGGTGCGCCAGCTGGAGTTTTCCTTGTTCGACATGCTGCTCTACACCGCCGGCAATCCGGACCGCGTGGAGTGGCTGGCCCTGCTGGACGAAGTGCGGCGCGAGGTGGCGGTGAACTTCCCGCCGGCCTATAACCGTTTCCCCAACAGCTTCAGCCACATTTTCGGCGGCGGCTACGCGGCCGGCTACTACAGCTACAAGTGGGCCGAAGTGTTGTCGGCCGACGCCTACGCCGCGTTCGAAGAGGCCGGCGGCGCCAACCCGCAGGTGGGCCGCCAGTTCTGGGACGAAATCCTGGCCGTGGGCGGCAGCCGTCCGGCGCTGGAGTCGTTCCGCGCCTTCCGCGGCCGCGATCCGCAGATCGACGCGCTGCTGCGCCACTCCGGCATGGTGGCCGAGGGCGCGTAAAAAAAAGGCTGAGGCTCCGGAACTCGCCTGACCGCGTCCGGCTCTAATTTATTGCTCAGGGTTGTCTTCCGGAGCAGCAAGCGAGCCAGACGCGTATCAGGGTAGTGATACCGTGTCTATTGCGCGCCTCCGCCATCCGCGGAGGCGTTTTTTTTGCGCCGCGCGGCGCAAACCGCGAAAATCCGCTCAACAGCCGGGCCAGTCGCTGCTATGGTATCGGCCCGTTCACTTCCCTTCTGGAGCCCCTGGCCATGCGTTTTGCCACCTGGAACGTCAATTCCCTGAAAGTCCGCCTGCCGCAGGTACTGCAATGGTTGGCCGACACCGGCGTCGAAGTGTTGTGCCTGCAGGAACTGAAGATGGACCAGGACGCCTTCCCGCTGGCGGAGATCGAGGCTGCCGGTTATCGAGCCGTCTGGTTCGGCCAGAAAACCTATAACGGCGTGGCCATTCTGGCCAAGGCGCCGCTGGAGATAGAGGACGTGGTGTCCGGCATCCCCGGCTACGGCGACGAGCAGCGCCGCGTCATCACCGCCACCATCGCCGGCGTGCGCGCGATTTGCGCCTATTTCGTCAACGGCGAGGCGGTGGACTCGCCCAAATACCCGTACAAGCTGGAATGGCTGTCCAAGCTGGAAGGGCATGTCGCGGCCGAGCTGGCCGCGCATCCGAACCTGCTCTTGCTGGGCGACTACAACATCGCGCCGGAAGACCGCGACGTTTACGACCCGGAAGGCTGGCATGAGCAAGTGCTGTGCAGCACGCCCGAGCGCGACGCTTTCCGCCGCCTGATAGGCCTGGGCCTGTCCGACAGCTTCCGCCTGTTCAATCAGGAGGAGAAGCAGTACAGCTGGTGGGACTACCGCCAGATGATGTTCCGCCGCAACAAGGGCGTGCGCATCGACCATATCCTGGTCAGCGACGCGCTCCAGCCGCGCGCCGTCGCTTGCGAAATCGACAAGGCGCCGCGCAAATGGGAGCGCCCGTCCGACCATACCCCAGTGGTGCTGACGCTGGCCGACTGATTCCGTCCACGGAAACAATCCACCTTGGCCCGGCCGCATGCCGGGCCTTTTGCTTGGCCGGGTGGATCCATCCAGGCAGTTTGCGCCTATAAAAAGACGATGGAATATGCTTGCCGCGTGGCCGGGACAAGGTTTGGTCTGGCTCAAGCCGGCATGCCGCGCAGCTTGCTAAGCTGACTCCATCACTCATAGCCGGAAACCCACCATGACCACATTGCACACGCGCGCCAGCACAGGCGACCCCTACTACCAGGACGTCCCGGGCTATATGACCGAGGTGTACGACTGGGCCTACGTCAACCCGCGCAAGGCCAGGCTGCTGGACCATAAGCTGGTGGTGCGCACCTTGCTGTTCGGCAACGACCAGCGCTTGATGCGGGCCTATCTGGATGAAATCCGTCCTGGCGAAAAGGTCTGGCAGGTGGCGCACGTCTACGGCGACCTGGTGCAGCGCGCGGCCGGGAGAGTGGGCGAGGAAGGCCGCTTCACCCTGACCGACATCACGCCGATACAGATCGAACTGGCCGAAGGCAAGCTGGCCGATGTCGGCCAGGCCGCCGTGGTGCGCGCCGACGCCGCCCGCTACCAGCCGGAGCAGAAGCAGGACCTGGTGTGCAGCTTCTTCCTGCTGCACGAGGTGCCGGAGGAGATGAAGTCCGCCATCGTCGACAATATGCTGTCCCATGTGGCGCCGGGCGGCCGCGCGATGTTCGTCGACTACCACCGGCCCAAGGCCTGGCAGCCGATAGGCTGGCTGCTGAAGTGGGTGAACCGGGCATTGGAGCCGTTTGCCGAGGCCTTGTGGCGCAACGATATCGCCAGCTATGCCCGCGAAGCGGGGCGCTTCGAGTGGCGCAAGCGCACCGTGTTCGGCGGCGTGTACCAGATCGTGATGGCGAGGCGCAAAGCCTGAGGCGGCGCTGTACGTAGCGTTACATGGCCTTACATCGCGCTAACAGACGGGGCAATGGGTCAGGGCTAGCATACGTCTCAAGGAAACACCAAACACGGTGCCTCGCGGAGAGATTCCCTCCGCAATCGACCTGGAGACGAATCATGAAAAAGCTGACCCTTCTTGCCCTGTCCGCCGTATTTGGCCTGAGTTCCGCCGCCGGCTTCGCCGCCCAAGCCACCCCGGCTTCCGCTCCGGCCGCCAAGATGGCCCCGGCCGCCAAGAAGGCCGAAAAGAAGACCCCGGCCAAGATCCATCACGCCAAGAAGGCTGAGAAAGTCACCGCTTCCGCTCAGAAGGCCCAGGCCGCCAAGGCTGACGCCTCCGCCCCGGCCAAAAAGGCGATGAAGAAGAAAGCCGGCGTGAAGAAGCATGCCGTGAAGAAGGAAGCTTCCGCGCAGAAGGCGCAGGCCGCCAAGGCCGAAGCCTCCGCCCCGATGGCGAAGAAGGCGCACAAGCACGCTGCCAAGAAGCACCACGCCGCCAAGAAGGCCGTGGCTTCCAAGGCGCAAGCCGCCAAGGCCGACGCTTCCGCTCCGGTAGCCAAGAAGGCGCACAAGCACGCAGCCAAAAAGCACCATGCAGCCAAGAAGCACCACGCCGCCAAGAAGGCTGAGGCTTCCAAGGCGCAAGCCGCCAAGGCCGACGCTTCCGCTCCGGTAGCCAAGAAGGCGCACAAGCATGCTGCCAAGAAGCACCACGCCGCCAAGAAGGCTGAGGCTTCCAAGGCGCAAGCCGCCAAGGCCGACGCTTCCGCTCCGGTAGCCAAGAAGGCGCACAAGCACGCTGCCAAGAAGCACCATGCAGCCAAGAAGCACCACGCCGCCAAGAAGGCTGAGGCTTCCAAGGCGCAAGCCGCCAAGGCCGACGCTTCCGCTCCGGTAGCCAAGAAGGCGCACAAGCACCACGCCAAGAAGCATCACGCTGGCAAGAAGGCCGCCGCTTCGGCCGCCAAGTAAGCCAAGCCGATCGCATCTGGCTCGCATAAAAACTCGGGAGGCTTCGGCCTCCCTTTGTTTTGCCCGCCTTCCGCATGAACGCTGGCGGTTTGGAGAGAGTCGAATGGAAAAGCCCCGCGGCGCAGGCCTGCGGGGCTTTGGCTTTTCCGCCTGGGCGGAAGCTTATTTCTCGACGAAGGCGCGCTCGATCGCGTAGTCGGCCGGTTCGCCCATGCGCGGCGATTCCTTGAAGCCCAGTCCGTTCAGGATTTCGCACAGATCGTGCAGCATGCTCGGGCTGCCGCAGATCAGCACGCGGTCGTGCTCCGGATTCAGCTGCGGCAGGCCGATGTCGGCGCACAGCTTGCCGTTGGTGATCAGGTCGGTCAGACGGCCCTGATTGCGGAACGGCTCGCGGGTGACGGTCGGATAGTAGATCAGCTTTTCCTTGACCATATCGCCGAAGAACTCGTTCTCCGGCAGCTCCTTGGTGATGTAGTCGTGGTAGCCCAGCTCGCTGACCCAGCGCACGCCGTGGGTCAAGATCACCTTGTCGTAGCGCTCGTACACGTCCGGGTCCTTGATGATGGACATGAAGGGCGCCAGGCCGGTGCCGGTGGACAGCAGGTACAGGTTTTTGCCCGGCAGCAGGTTGTCCTGCACCAGGGTGCCGGTGGGCTTTTTGCTGATCAGCACGGTGTCGCCGACTTGCAGGTGTTGCAGCTTGGAGGTCAGCGGGCCGTCCTGCACCTTGATGCTGTAAAACTCCAGGTGCTCCTCATAGTTGGAGCTGACGATGGAGTAGGCGCGCATCAGCGGCTTGCCGTTGACTTCCAGGCCTATCATCACGAACTGGCCGTTGATGAAGCGCAGGCCCGCGTCGCGGGTGCAGGTGAAGCTGAACAGGGTGTCGTTCCAGTGGTGGACGGACAGGACTTTTTCAGCGGTCAGATTGGGAGAAGACATATGTCGCGCAGCTCACTCAATAAAGATCGGAATCATGTTGCGTTGCAAGGATTTTAACCCGTTTGCCGTTCCCCTGCTCATTCCAGCGGCTTCGGGCCTTGTCCGGCCGGCGCGGGCATCTCCGCGCGGGCCGATTATGCTTGGGATGACGCCGGGGCGGCTGCGCCGGCGCGATCGTGGCGGCGCCGGTCCGGGGACGGATTGCCGGCGCGATGAGGCATGGTACCGGACAGCGCGGCGGCGGTGGAAGACTATTTGACGATTTTTTTAGCACTGACCGTTATTTTGATCGGCGTCATTGTAATGAATTTCTCATAAAGACAGAGGGCGTCCCGGTGATGGGACGCCCTCCGGATGACGATGGGGACGTACAACATTTCCGCGCTTGAGCCCAAACCACAGCCACGGCGCGAACTACACACTGAGTCACAACGGCTTGCGCTACAATCGCAGGCCGCCAAGGGAAAAAACACTCGATTGCCGGTCCTCTCGCGTTTGCCGATACTCTACTGCCGGCACATCGTGCGCCCTGTCATGGGCGCGCATGCGGGCCGGGGCCCGCTCATTCCTGCTCAGTTTGTCGTCTGCAGATGCTTACTCTGCCCGTCATGTTTGGCTGCCGCTGGCCCTTGGATCTTTGCGTGCATCCGTCCTGGATGCTGTGTTGGGCACTGCGAACACCCTACGGTGCCGACTGCGGCTGTTGCCTCGTGCGCAGTCTCAGTGCCGAATCGAGCGTAAGGCCGACGGGGGTCAATGCCTGACTCATCCAGTCTCCTCCATGTTGCCGCGACTTTATCAATATAGTGCTTATAGATTCTGATGCAAGCCTTTCTTAGTCCAGCGCCGGCCGGGTGGTGGCCTGCGTGGCCGGGTTCGGCCGCAGATGGGATTCGAACTGGCGGCTGGCGGCTTGCCAGGAATAGTGTTCCGCCACGCGGCGCACATGATCGCGATCGATTTCCAGCGCCTGCAGGCAGGCCGCTCGCAGGTCCCAGTCCAGCGCGCCGGCGCCGGTATCGCCCACCACGTCCAGCGGGCCGGCTACCGGAAACGCCGCCACCGGCGTGCCGCAGGCCATGGCTTCCAGCAGCACCAGGCCGAAGGTGTCGGTCAGGCTGGGAAACACGAACACGTCGGCGGCGCGGTAGAAGCGGGCCAGCTCGTGTTGCGGGAACACGCCGGCGAAGTGCACGTCGGGGTATTGCTGCTTAAGCTTGGACAGCAGGGGGCCGTCGCCCACCACCCATTTGCAGCCGGGCAGGTCCAGCTTGAGGAAGGCTTCGATGTTTTTTTCCACGGCCACGCGGCCGATGTAGACGAAGCGCGGCGGCGTGGATTCGTCCAGGCGCTGCCGCTCGCCGGGGCTGAACATCTCGGTGTCCACGCCGCGGCTCCACAGTTTGACGTTGGCGAAGCCGCGCGCTTCCAGGTCGTTGGCGATGGAGCGCGTCGGCACCATCACCGCCTGGGAGGCGCCGTGGAAACGGCGCATCCAGGCGTAGCTGATGGGCAGCGGCAGGCGGCAGCGCGCGTGGATGTATTCCGGGAAGCGGGTATGGTAGGCCGTGGTGAAGGCTAGGCCCTCGCGCAGGCAGTAGCGCCGCGCGGCCAGGCCCAGCGGGCCTTCGGTGGCGATGTGGATGGCGTCCGGCGCGAAGCCGGCGATGCGCTGCGCCACCTGGCGATAGGGCAAGAGCGACAGCCGGATGTCCGGGTAGGTGGGGCAGGGCAGGGTTTTGAATTCCAGCGGCGTGATCATATTGACCTGGTGGCCGAAGCCGTCCAGCTCGCGCATGGTTTCGGTCAGCGAGCGGACCACGCCGTTGACCTGCGGTTTCCAGGCGTCGGTGACGATCATGATGCGCATGTGGCTTCCTCCGTGGCGGTGGGGGGCGGGACGATGGCGGGTTCGTTTTCGGCGCGCGCGTTGTGCGCCAGCGCGGTCCAGTGCAGCACTTGCAGCCGTCCATCCGGGTGTTCCACCAGCGCGGACAGGCTCTCCACCCAATCCCCGCTGTTGCCGTACAGGATGCCGTCTATCATGCGCACTTCCGGCTTGTGGATGTGGCCGCAGACCACGCCGTCGAAGCCGCGCCGCCGGGCCTCGCCGGCTAGAATGGCCTCGAACTGGCTGATGAAATTGACCGCGTTTTTGACCTTGTGCTTCAGGTATTGCGACAGCGACCAATAGGGCAGGCCCAGCCGATGGCGCACCCAGTTGAAGCCGCGGTTCAGTTCCAGGATCAAGGTGTACAGATTGTCGCCTAGGCGGGCCAGCCACTTGGCGTACTGGATCACACCGTCGAACTCGTCGCCGTGCAGCACCAAGAGGCGCTTGCCGTCAGCGGTGAGGTGCTCGGCCTCGTGGCGGATGGCGATGCCGCCGAAGTCCAGCCCGCAGTATTGGCGCGCGGCCTCGTCGTGGTTGCCGGGGATGTAGATCACCTGGCAGCCCTTGCGCGCCTTGCGCAGCAGCTTCTGCACCACGTCGTTGTGGCTCTGCTTCCAGTACCAGGATTTTCTGAGCTGCCAGCCGTCGACGATGTCGCCGACCAGGTAGAGATAGTCGGATTCGTGTTCGCGCAGGAAGTCGAGCAGGTGGTCCGCGCGGCAGCCGGCGGTGCCGAGGTGCACGTCGGAGATCCAGATGCTGCGCAGTCGGCGCGGCGCGTCGGAAGCGGAGTCTGGCTGCATGGCGAATCCATTGGCCGGGATGATGGCCCATGCTGCAACGGGCAGGTGACAGGCAAATGAGACTTTGTTGACAGGCAGATGAAGCGCGGCGGTTAAGCATCGCTTAAGCTGTTTGTGCGATAAGGCCAGGATGGGAGGAATGATGCGCATATTGCTGGTGGAAGATGATTGCCAGATCGGCGACGGCTTGCAGATGGGCTTGCAGCAGCTGGGCTTCGCCGTGGATTGGCTGCGCGACGGCCGCCAGGCGCGCGGCGCCTTGGCCGCCGCGCCCTATGACGCGGCCGTGCTGGACCTGGGCCTGCCGGGCCTGGACGGCATGGCGGTGCTGGCCGCCTGGCGGCGAGAGGGCAGCGCGGTGCCGGTGCTGGTGTTGACCGCGCGCGACGCGCTGGAAGACCGCGTGGGCGGCCTGGACGCCGGCGCCGATGATTATCTGGTCAAGCCCTTCGCCTTGGCCGAGGTGGCGGCGCGGCTGCGCGCGCTGAACCGGCGCCGCCACGGGCTGTCGCAAAGCTTGCTGAGCCACGGCCGGCTTAGCCTGGACCCGGTGGGGCGGGCGGCGACGCTGGACGGCGCGCCCTTGGAGCTGACCGGCAAGGAGCTGGCGCTGCTGGAGTTGCTGCTTTGTAACAAGGGACGGGTGCTGCCGCGCGAGCGCATCGAGGAAAAACTGTACGGCTGGGGCCAGGAGCTGGAGAGCAATGCGCTGGAAGTGCACGTCCATCATTTGCGCAAGAAGCTGGGCGCGGGCTTCATCCGCACCCTGCGCGGCATAGGCTACACGCTGGGAGACCCCGCTTGAGGCGGCCGGGCAGCCTGCAGGCCCGTCTGCTGCTGGTGTTGCTGCTGAGCCTGCCCCTGGTCTGGCTGGCGGCATCGGTGGCCGCGGTATGGCTGGCCAAGCGCGAGGTGGACGAGCTGTTCGATACCCAGATGGCGCTGTACGCGCGCCAGTTGCTGGCCATCGACGTGCATGAGGCGCTGGCCGACGACACCCCCAAGCTGAAGCACCTGCTGCATGGGGCGGATGCCGGGCGCACCGACAGCGGCGATCTGGGACTGGCGGTATGGAATCCGCAAGGCAAGCGCCTGCTGTGCGATGGCCGGGGCCGCCATTTCGCTTACCTGCCGGCGCGGCGCGGCTTTTACGACGAAGCGGGCAAGGACGGCCGCCACGGCTGGCGCATGTTTTACCTGGCGGCGCCGGACGGGGAGCGGCTGGTGGCGGTGGGGCAGAAGCAGGGCCTGCGGCAGGAAATGGTGTGGAGCGTGGTCAAGGCGCAGTTGCTGCCGTGGATGATAGGCCTGCCCTTGATGATGCTGGCGGTGCTGCTGGCCTTGCGCCGCGAGCTGGCGCCGCTGCGCCGGCTGGCCGCCGCCATCGGCGCGCGCCAGCCCGACGACAACAGCCCGGTGCGCGCCGAGGTGCCGCAGGAGGTGCAGCCCTTGCTGCGTTCCCTGAACGCGCTGTTCGAGCGCATCGGCCAGATGCTGGAGCACGAACGCCGCTTCACCGCCGACGCCGCGCACGAGCTGCGCACGCCGCTGGCGGCGCTGCGGGTGCAGACCGAGGTGCTGGAGCTGATGCCGGACGATGACGGCCGCCGCCACGCCATGGTCCAGCTGCGGCTGGGCATAGACCGCGCTGGGCGGCTGGTGGAGCAGCTGCTGGCGCTGTCCCGGCTGGACCCGCTGCCGCGGCTGCAGAGCAGCGCGTCGGTGGACTGGCAACGAGTGGTGGAGCGGCTGTTGGCTGAGCTGTCGCTATCGGCGGAGCAAACGGAGTGGAAGCTGGACTGGCGCTGCGCGCCGCAGGCGGTGCTGCCGCTGCGCGGCGACGAGGCCTTGGCCGGACTGATGCTGCGCAATCTATTGGAGAACGCCTGCCGCTACGGCCCGGCGGACGGCGTGGTGGAGCTGAGGCTGGAGGCGGATGCCATCAGCGTGCTGGACCAGGGGCCGGGCATTGCGCCGCAATGGCTGGAACGGGTGCGCGAGCGTTTTTTCCGCCCGCCGGGCCAGCAGCAGGCCGGCAGCGGCCTGGGCCTGTCCATTGTCGAGCGCATCGCCGGTCTGCATGGCTTGCGGCTGACCTTGCGTAATCGGCCGGAAGGCGGGCTGGAGGTCAGGCTGGAGCGCGCCGATTGAGCTGCGGCAATCTGCCGCAGGGCGCGCCGGACGATTTGGCTTAAGCTGCGAAGGTCCGGACGCGAAGGCGCCCGGCAGACAAAGGTTGCAAGCCCGCCCTGACCGGCGGGCTTTTTTTCGCGCCTAGCCCGGAGCCATCACCTGACGGCGGTTGCTGTCATTGGCCCTGACGATGTCGCGGACCTCGCAGCTGATTACGGACACCTCGGGCAGCCAGGAACAGGCGGCGCGCACCAGACTGTCGGCAAGCATGCCTTTCTGCTCGTCGCTGCGCCCGGACAGGATGTGGCAGACGATGTGGACGAAGTCCTGGTCCTTGCCGCCGACCAGATAGTCCTGGTACGGCAGCCGTCTGACCTTGATGTCGTGGCTTTGGAACAGGCCGCTGGCGTCGGCGGCCTCGTGGGCGGATTGCAGCAAGCGGTGGATGTCCGGGCGGCGGGCCAGTTCGGCCGAGCGGCATGGACCCTCGCTCTCAATGGTGCTGCGGGTTGGCGGGCGCGCCGAAGCGCAGGCGCCAGAACAGCGCGTTGCACACGCCGCCGGCCATCGCGCCCAGATACAGGGTCATCCAGTCGTTGTACAGCAAGGGTTCGGCGATGCGGGCGTACAGCAGGGTGATGGTGCTGCCGCTGACCGCGCCGGGCGCGAAGGCGACGACGGCGAGCAGCCAGGCCGGCCATTGCCGCTGCCAGCGCGCCACCGGTCCGGCCAGGACGATGCGCAGCAGTCCCAGCATGAGGCCGCAGATCATGGCCGGCACCGCGCCCATCAGATAGGCCATCATCGGCACCACGCCGCTGGCCAGCAAGGCCACCAGCGGCCCGAGCAGGATGAACAGGGTCAGGCCGCAGGCCAGGATTTTCAGGTAGGGGGTCTTCATCCGCCTTCTTTGACGCAGCAAAAAAGGACAGGGTAGCAGACTGGGAAGCAGGCGGCGAGCGCCGATGTCATGGCCGCGCGGCGGTTTTATCCGGGGCGAATGGATCGGCCAGCCGCGGGTCGTGGGCCAGGGTCTCGTCGCTCAGCGTTTTCAGGAAGGCGACCAGATCCGCCTGCTCGGCCGGCGTCAGCCGGATGCGGTCCATGTATGGGTCTTTCCATGGGTTGCGGCGGCCATCGCCCTGCTTGCCATTGTCGCGGCCGCCGTCGGCATGGATGCGCACCGCCTCTTCCAGGGTGGCTACGCTGCCATCGTGCATATACGGCGCGGTCAGCGCCGCATTGCGCAGGCTGGGGCTGCGGAAGCGGCCCATGTCGGCCGGCCGGCCGCTCAGTTCCAGCACGCCGCGGTTGGGAAACGGATAGCCGCCCTTGCCGTCGGTGTCGTAGAGGCCGATGTTGTGGAAGGGCAGACCCTCGCCGTGGCCGGCCATCTGGTCGTCGAAGTCCGGGCTGCCGTGGCAACGCAGGCATTGGCCTTTTTCCGAGCGGAACAGCCGCATGCCGCGCAGCTCCGCGGCGGACAGCTGGGCCTGGCCCGCCTGGTAGCGGTCGTAGCGCGAATCGAAGGACACGATGCCGCGCTCGAAGCTGGCGATGGCCTTGACGATATTGGCCAGGCTCAGCGGTTTCTCCTCGCCGGGAAACACGCGGGCGAATTCGCGCGCATATAGCGGGTCCGCGCCCAGCCTGGCCAGCACGGTTGGCAGATTGCCGTCGTTGATGCCCATCTCCACCGGCTCGGTGCGGAACAGCGGGCCGTCCATCTGCCGTTCCAGCGTGGTCAGCGAATAATTGGCCCAGGTATAGCTCTTGCGCCAGGCGACGTTGGCCAGGGGCTGGGCGTTGCGCAGGGTGCGCTCGCCGGTGGCGCCCAGCGACAGCGCCACGCTGTCGCTGAAGGCCTTGCCCTGCGGGTGGCAGCTGGCGCAGCTGATGTTGCCCGTGCCGGACAGCCGCTTGTCGTAGAACAGGCGGCGGCCCAGCTCGAACTTGGCCTGGCTCATCGGGTTGTCCGCCGGCACCGGCGGAGGCTGCACGCCGGGCGGCAGCTGCCACTGCCAGTCTCCCACGGGGGCGGGCGGCGGCGCGGCTTCGCGTCCGCAGGCGGCCAGCAGGCCAGTCAACAGCAGCGCGGCGCAAGGTTTCATGAGCCTATCTTCTCCACCCGGAACACGCGGCTGTCGCGGCCGTCGCCCAGCGGCTGGCCGCCGTCGTTGGCGCCGGGGCTGCTCTCGTTCAGGCGCAGGCCCAGGCGGTCGAAGATGGGCTGGCATTCGGTGTCGGTGGCGTTGGAGCGGCAGCCGACGTCGGCGCTGGCGTCGCGGCTGATGTCGTTGCCGGCGAACAGCGACTGGATGTCCAGCGCCACGCGGTCGGTTTTGGGATCGAAGCGGTCAAACTTCACCTTGAAGCGGTTGGGCTTGCCGCAGCGGAAACCGCCGACGATGGCGTCGTCGGCCTGGCAGTCGGTGGAGCCCAGGTGGAAGGCCCAGCGGTCGGCGGTCGAGTTGTCGGCGCGCTTGACGCCGCCGGCGGGTGCCAGGTCTATGCGCATGAAGCGGTGGCCGGATTGCCATTCCCACATCAGCCAATACACGCCCAGTATCGGATGCGGCGGGCTGTGCGCCGGCTGATGGTTCAACGCCACATCTTCGCCCTTGGCGTTCTTGGCCGATACGGGCACGCCCACCTTGAAGCTGAGGCCGGTATAGGTGTCGGCCGGCGCGCTGCCCACCACCTCGCTGTTGCTGCCGGGCAGCGGCTTGCCCACCGGGGTGTCGCCGTCGTCGCGCGACTTGTCCTTGCAGCTGCCGCCGGCGAAGTCCAACAGGGCCAGGTTCAGGAATTGCCATTTATTGCCCTGGTCCAGCTGCAGCGGCACTTCCTGGCCGCGGCTGTTGATCAGGGCCACGTCGTGCACATAGACCATGCCCTCGGCCAGGGTGGCGTTGGTCTGGCTGGTGCCGATGCCGGTCAGTTGGCTGTTGCAAGTCACCGCCTGGCTGCCGGACTTCAGGACGAAGCGGACGGTGGTGGCGCCGCCGCCGTAGCCGGCGGGCGGGGCTTCATTCTGGCTTTGCGCGGGGCCTTCGCTGCTGCTGACGCCGCCGCCCAGGCAGCCGGCCAGGCCGAGGCAAACAGCGGGTAGGAACATCCAATTTCGCTTCATCACGGTTCTCCATTTCTTGTTATGCAAGCCGTAGGGCGGATGCCCCATGGGGCGATCCGCCATCGGTCGCTAGGGTGCCTTCAGGTTGCGCCGCATGTGCTTGCGCAGGGCCTGCCCGCCCTGCCAGGGGGGACGGCGGGCGGCTTGCGGCGGAACGCCCGGCTTTGCCGGGCTGCCGCCCTACGGCCGTCTTACCAATGCGCCTGCAGCTTCAGCCACAGGGTGCGGCCCGGTTCGTTGACGCGGGTAGTGCGGGTGTAGCCGGCCACGTCGGCGCCGCCGCTGCTGATGTGCTCGGCGTAAGTCCGGTTGAACAGGTTGTCCAGGCCGGCGGTCAGTTTCAGGGCTTTGTTCACGCGCCAGCCGCCGTTCAGCGACAGGGTGGCGAAGCCCGGCGTCGGGCCGATGTCCTGGCTGGCGATATTGCCCTGGCCCACGGCGACGCGGTCCTGGCCGGCCACGGCGCGCCATACGGCGGCGGCGGCCCAGGTCTGGTTGTCCCAGGCTAGGCTCAAGGTGGCGGACAGCGGCGGCGTCTGCGCCAGCGGCCGGCCGTCGGTAGCGTTGGCGCCCCAGCTGTAGGCCGCGCTGCCGGACAGCTGCCACTGCGGCGCCAGCTGCCAGGAGGCGTCGGCTTCCAAACCATAGCGGTAGGCCTGGATGTTGCGCGTGGCCTGGGCGGCGCTGTCGTCGATCAGCAGGAAGTTGTCGATGCGGCTCAGATAGCCGGACAGCGAGCCCTTGACCTTGTCGCCCTGGTACAGCGCGCCCAAGTCCAGCTGGGTATTGCGCTCCGGCTGCAGCACCGGCCGATTGGCGGCGACGTAGCTGCGCTCCCAGTAGTCCGGCGCGCGTTCGGCCAGGCCCGCGCCGAGGTAGGGCGTCCAGTTGGCCAGTTTATATTCGTAACGGGCGAAGCCGCTGTACAGGCGGTAATCCTGCAGCTGCTCGCCGCGCGCGGCGGTGGCGTCGTAGTAGGCGCGCGCGCGGTCGCGGCGCCAGCCGGCCACCGCCTTGCCGCCCAGCAGCGGGGCGCTGCCTTCCAGATACAGGCCGGCGCGTTCGATGTGCTGGTCTTTCAGGCGCGGCAAGCTGGCATAGTTCAGGCCGCCGACGCGGCTGGTGTGGCGGTCGCTCTGCCAATCCATGCCCGCGGTCAGTTCGATGTCGGCGAAGGCCAGATCGGCCTCCAGCTTGGCGGCGTCGGTGCGGCGGTCCGGGTTGCTGGCGCGCGGCGTCTTGCCGGGCGCCAGCGGCCGCAGCGTGTAGTTGTCCATCACGTGGTCGGCGTAGCTGTGGTTGGCCGCCAGCCTGACGGCATCCAGCCAGGCGGCCAGGTTGCGCTGCTCGGCCTTGAGGCCCCAGGCGCGGCGGTCGAACCGGCTGCCGTCCATCATGCGGTCGGCGTAGGCGGCGCGGCCGTTGCTGACGTCGCCGGACAGCTCCAGGGTGGTGTCGCGGCCCGGGGTGAGGCCGGCGATCACGCTCTGGCTGTCGCGGCGGTAGGCGGAATGGACTTTCCGGCCGTCGCCGTCGCGGTAGTCATCGGCCTGGTTGTGGGAATTTATCAGCCGCAGATAGCCCAGCTCGCCGCCCAGGCTCAGGTCGGCGTAGGCGTCCTGGCGTTGGGCGGAGCCGGCCAACAGGCTGCCGTCGAAGCGCAAGCCGGGCTCGGCAAACGGCTGGGTCTTGCGTTCGAAGCTGACCGCGCCGCTGATCAGCGCGCCGCCGTATTTGACCGATTGCGGCCCCTTGATCACCACCAGCTTGTCGTAGGCGTCCGGAAACAGGTAGGCGGTGGGCGGGTCCATGCGGCCGGGGCAGCCGCCGTAGACGAAGCCGCCGTTGGCCAGGATGTTCAGGCGGGAGCCGCCCAGGCCGCGCAGCAGCGGATCGCCGGAACTGCCGCCCTTGCGCACCACGCTGAAACCGGGGATGGTTTTCAACAGGTCGGCGCCGTCGCCGGCCGGAACCGGCTGGCGCGGCGCGCGCGGATCGGTTTCGACGCGCAGCGGCTGCGCGGTCTTGACGGCGGTGACGACGATGGGGTCGAGCTGGAACACGGGCAGATCGGCGGCGAAGGCGTGGCCGACCGCCAGCGCCAGCGGCACGGGAAGCAGGGGTTTCAGGTTCATCGCGGAAAATCGTTTTTTGAGTTTGGCGGCGATGCTATTGGAAATGGTTCCCGCCCGGAATGCGGCATATTGTCGCAGCGCGCCGCGCAGGCGGCTTGGTGTAAAGTGGCGGCATGAAATGGAATGCGATATTCGCGCCGCAGCAGGCGGTGGACGCGCGGGACACCGGCCGCCGCGTCGGCCGCCTGCGCTGGCTGATGCTGCTGCTCGCCCTGGCGCTGGCCGCCGCCTGCGCGCTGGCCGAGGTGGCGCTGCCGTGGCCGCTGATAGGCCAGGCGCTGGCCACGTTGGCCCTGGTCAATCTGGCGCTGCCCAGGCTGCCGGCCTGGGGGCTGTCGGACGAGGCCGCGCTGCGGCTGGGCCTGCTGGCCGACGTGCTGGTATTGACCGAGCTCTTGGCCTTCAGCGGCGGCGCGGCCAATCCGCTGGCCTCGCTCTACCTGCCGCCGGTCTTGTTCGCCGCCTTGCTGTCGCCGGGCGCGTTCGCCTGGCTGCTGGCCCTGCTGGCCATGGCCGCCTACGGCCTCTTGTTCCAGTGGCACCTGGATTGGCCGCTGAACGGCGGCAACGCCGCCTACGCCTTCAATCTGCACCTGGCCGGCATGTGGATATCGTTCGCGCTGTCCGCGCTGTTGATCGCCGGCTTCGTGTCCTGGCTGGCCCGCCAGCTGCGCCGCCAGAGCGAGGCGCTGGCGGCGGCGCGCGAGACCCAGTTGCGCGACGAGCAGCTGCTGGCGGTGGGCATGCAGGCGGCCGGCGCGGCGCACTCGCTGTCCACGCCGCTGAACACGCTGACCCTGCTGGTGGACGAGCTGCTCAGCGAGCGGGCGGACGATCCCGCGCTGGCGCAGGACTTGCGGCTGATGCAGGCGCAGCTGGCCAGCTGCCGCGCCACCTTGGTCCGGCTCAAGCACGGTTCCGAAGCCCGTCCGGAGGCGCTGCCGCTGTTCGCGAGCCTGGCGGAGCGGCTGGAAGGCTGGCGCAGCCTGCGGCCGGACCTGAAGCTGGATTGGCGCGCGCCGGACGGTGATGACCCGCGGGTGAGGCTGGACGCGGCGTTCTGGCCGGCGCTGTTCAACCTGGTCAACAACGCGGCCGAGGCCGGCGGCGGCGAGGTGGCGGTGTCGGCCAGCCTCAACGGCGGCCGGCTGCGGCTGGACATCGTCAACCGCCAGGGCTGCCTGAGCGAGGCGCAATTGGCCCGCGCCGGCCTGGCGCCGTTGGAGTCGGCCAAGCCGGCCGGCATGGGCCTGGGCATGATGCTGAGCCACGCCACGCTGGCGCGGCTGGGCGGCTCGCTGAGCCTGGACAACCGCGCCGAGGGCGGCGTGCACGCGCGCATCGAGCTGCCGCTGGCGCTGGAGGAAAGCAAATGAGCGATTTTCTGCTGATAGACGATGACGAGGCCTTCGCTGCGGTGCTGATGCGTTCGCTGGCGCGGCGCGGCCATGCCGCTGTGTGGGCGCGCGACGCCGGCGAGGCGCTGGCGCGGGCGGCGGAGCGGCCGGCGCGCATCCTGCTGGACCTGAATCTGGACGGCGATAGCGGCCTCCGGCTGCTGCCGGCGCTGCGCGCGGCCAGCCCGGACAGCGCCATCGTGGTGCTGACCGGCTACGCCAGCATCGCCACCGCGGTGGAGGCCACCAAGCTGGGCGCGGTGCAGTACTTGGCCAAGCCGGCCGGCGTCGACGAAATCCTGGCCGCCTTCGCGCAGCAGGCCGCCAACCCGGCGCTGCCGGTGGCGCCGCAGCCCATGTCCTTGCGCCGCGTCACTTGGGAGCATCTGCAGCGCGTGCTGGCCGAGCACGACGGCAATATTTCCGCCACCGCGCGCGCCTTGAACATGCACCGCCGCACCCTGCAGCGCATGCTGGCCAAGAAACCGGTCAAAAGCTGATTCCATGCCATGACGGATATATAAATCGGACAATGGCGGCCCATCAGAAAATATGATTGGAGTGAATGCTCCAATGCGGCGTAACTTGCCAATTCCATATCAATAATGGGGAGATGCGAGATGCTGCGTGGCCAGATGATGGAACTGCCGCTGTTGATTTCCGACCTGCTCGTGCATGCCGAGCGCTTTCATGGCGACACCGAGATCGTGTCGCGCACCGTGGAAGGGCCTATCCACCGCTACACCTACCGCGACGCCGCGCGTCGCTCGCGCCAGTTGGCCAACGCGCTGCCGGCGCTGGGCGTGGCTGCCGGGGACCGCGTGGCCACCCTGGCCTGGAACGGCTACCGCCATTTCGAAATCTATTTCGCCGTTTCCGGCAGCGGCGCCGTCTGCCACACCGTCAACCCGCGGCTGTTTCCGGAGCAGATCGCCTGGATCATCAACCACGCCGAAGACAAGGTGCTGATGTTCGACGCCAGCTTCCTGCCGTTGGTGAAGCAGATCGCGGACCAGCTCAAGAGCGTGGAGCGTTTCGTGCTGCTGGCCGACCATGCCCATCTGCCGGCGGACAGCGGCATTCCGGACCTGCTCAGCTACGAAGACCTGGTGAACAGCCACAGCGACGTCTACGACTGGCCCAAGCTGGACGAAAACACCGCCTCCAGCCTGTGCTACACCTCCGGCACCACCGGCAATCCCAAGGGCGTGCTGTATTCCCACCGCTCCACCGTGCTGCACGCCTTCGGCAGCTCGCTGCCGGACAGCTTCGACATCTCGGCGCGCGCCGTGGTGATGCCGGTAGTGCCGATGTTCCACGCCAACGCCTGGGGCCTGCCCTATAGCTGCGCGATGAACGGCAGCAAGCTGGTGCTGCCCGGCGCCAAGCTGGACGGCGCTAGCCTGCAAAGCCTGATCGCGGAAGAAGGCGTCACCACCACCATAGGCGTGCCCACGGTGTGGCTGCAGCTCTTGCAATATTGCCAGCGCGAAAAGCTGCCGCTCGCGCCGCTGAAGCGCGTCATCGCCGGCGGCTCCGCCGTGCCGGAGAGCATGATCGAACAACTGGCCGAGCACGGCATCGAGATGCGCCAGCTGTGGGGCATGACCGAGCTGTCGCCCTGCGGCACCACCTGCACGCCCAAGCTCAAGCATGAGGGCCTGGACGGCAAGGAGAGGAACGCGCTGTTGATCAAGCAGGGCCGCCCGGTATACGGCGTGGACATCCGCATCGTGGACGACGCCGGCCTGCCGCTGCCGCACGACGGCGTGTCCTTCGGCAATCTGCAGGTGCGCGGGCCGTGGGTGCTGTCGCAATACTTCAAGCGCGAGCTGGACGCCAACCACAGCGCGGACGGCTGGTTCCTCACCGGCGACGTGGTGACCATAGACCCGGATGGCTTCATGCGCATCACCGACCGCACCAAGGACGTGATCAAGTCCGGCGGCGAGTGGATCAGCTCCATCGACCTGGAAAACATCCTGGTGGGCCATCCCGCGGTGGCGGAGGCGGCGGCCATCGCCGTGGCCCATCCCAAATGGGACGAGCGGCCGCTGATGGTGGTGACGCTGAAGCCCGGCGCGCGCGCCACGCGCGAGGAGCTGTTGGCCTACTTCGACGGCAAGATCGCCAAGTGGTGGACGCCCAATGACGTGGCCTTCGTCGACGAGCTGCCGCACACCGCCACCGGCAAGCTGCTGAAGATGAAGCTGCGCGAGCAATTCCGCGATCATCAATGGCCGGAATCGTGAAAATTGGATGAAATGCTCTAAGACGCTGGCTTTTTGTAGAGCAATTACGTTAGAATGCCGCCTGCACTGAGAGCCGCAAGGTTTTGAGGTGTTAGCCCCTCGAAATATCGCGCTGGCCTAAGCCGGTCCGATGTTTCTTCCTCGTGTTGGCCCCTGCCGCAATGCCGCAGGGGTATTTTTTTTGCCCTATTGTCATCAGTCGTCATGGCTCTTCGTTTCCTCGCCGCCTATCATTCAGCAGAAGGGAATGCTTTCGATCAAGCGTCATTTGTCGTGCTTGGTTTAATGTATGCCGGTAGAATTCAAGCAATCACAATAAAACGGTAGCTTCTCCGCCGGAGCGCGCCGTGCCGCGGAATGTCCGCCGGATGCCTTCTATCTTGGGAATGTAGGTTCTGCCTGCTTCAAACAGCGTGGAAAAGGGAAACACATGAAATCACTCCGCAGCCGCCTGATAGCGCTCAACGCCTTCTTGATGGCGCTGTTCGGCCTGGTCCTGGTGACCATAGTCTTCATGCAGATGCGATCGGAAATCCTGGACGGCCTGGACAACGAGTTCTCCGCCAGCCTGAAGGGGCAGAGCGCGGTGGTGACCACCTGGTTGGGCGAGAAAAAGCAGCAGATCGTCGCCCAGACCAGCGTGGCCAATGAGCCGGACGCGCTGCGTTTCCTCAAGGTGGGCAGCAAGGCCGGCGGCTTCAATGTCAATTACGCCGGCTACGCCGATGGCCATACCCTGTTCTCCGACGACTGGACCGCCCCGGCCGACTACAAGGTGGCGGACCGCGACTGGTACAAGCAGGCGCAGGCCGCCGGCCAGCCCATCGTCACCGAGCCCTATGTCGACGAGGCCACCAAGAAGCTGACCGTCACCATCGCCGCGCCGTTCAACCATAACGGCGCCTTCGCCGGCGTGGTGGGCGGCGACGTGATGGTGGATACCCTGGTCAAGTCGGTGTTGTCGATGAAGGTGCGCGGCGACGGCTACGCCTTCATCGTCGACAGCAAGGGCACGGTCATCGCCCACCCGCAAGCCGACCTGACCTTGAAGCCCATCACCAGCGTGGTGCCGGAGCTGACGGCGGACCGGCTGGCGCAGCTGGCGCAAAGCACCAATGCCTCGGACATGAATATCGGCGGCAAGGACATGCTGATCTCCGCCCAGGCCATTCCGGGCACCAGCTGGATCCTCGCGCTCGCCACGGACAAGGATGTGATCCTGGCGCCGCTGAACAAGCTGCTGTACACCATAGGCGGGCTGACGCTGCTGGTGTTTGTATTCATGATTCCGTTCTCCAGCCTGGTGATAGGCAAGATGCTGGCCGGCCTGGTCAAACTGAAGGCGGCGATGGAGGACATCGCGCGCGGCCAGGGCGACCTGACGCTGCGGCTGAAGGACGACGGCCAGGATGAGATCGCCGCCACCGCGCGCGCCTTCAACACCTTTGTCGGCCAGCTGGGCCACCTGTTCCGCGGCCTGAAGGGCGATGCCCAGGGCGTGGTGGGCGGCGTGCAGGATGCCAGCCAATTGGTGGCCGAGGTGGCGCAGAGCTCGCGCCACATCTCCGACGTGTCTTCGTCCAACGCGGCCACGCTGGAGCAGATCACCGTTTCCATCTCCCACATTGCCGACAGCGCGCGCCAGGCGGATGAGCTGGCCAGCGCCACCGGGCACAATCTGGCCGCCAGTTCCGACAATATGCAGCGCCTGTCGTCGGGCATGGAAAACACCGTGCAGTCGGTGCGCGGGCTGGAAGAGATGCTGGCCTCGCTGGACAAGCGTTCGCAGGAAATCTCCGGCATCACCAATGTGATCCGCGACATCGCCGACCAGACCAATCTGCTGGCCTTGAACGCGGCGATCGAAGCCGCGCGCGCAGGCGAGCAGGGCCGAGGCTTCGCCGTGGTGGCGGACGAGGTGCGCAAGCTGGCCGAGCGCACCGCCCAGGCCACGCTGGAAATCTCCAATATGGTGGGCGCCATCCGCGAGGAAACCGGCCGCGCGGTGGGCGACGTCAACAGCACGGTGCAGGCGGTGGACGAGGGCGTGGGCCTGACCCGCGAGGCGGTGGACAATATCGCCGCCATCCGCGCCTCCATGCTGGAAGTGGTGGCCAAAATGAGCGAAATCGCCAGCTCCACCCAGGAGCAGCACAAGGCCACCACGCTGATCGCGCAAAGCTCGGAGGCGATCAACGGCCATGTGCTGGAGAACGACGACGTGCTGCAGAACGTCAGCAGCACCTTGCAGGGCCTGGCCGGCAACGCCGGCAAGATGGACGCCGAGTTCAACAAGTTCCGGCTGTAAGCGCCGCGTCCTCCATCCTGAACGCCGCCTTGCCAGGCGGCGTTTTTGCGTCGATGATCCGAGGCAAATTTCCGATTGGCTAGCGCGAGATGACCTTGCTTTCTCCTGACACCTTGCTTGCCGCGCGGCTATTGGCCGAAGGCGACCTGCCGGGGGCCTTGCGCGCGGCGCAAGCCGGCCTGCAGGCCGAACCCGGCAACGCGCCGCTATGGAATTTGCTGGGCGTCTGCGCCGCCAGGCTGGGCCAGGCTCCATTGGCTGAGACATGCTGGCGCGAGGCGCTGGCGCGGGAGCCGTCCACCCCGGACGCGCACTACAACCTGGGCTGTCTGAGCGCGGAGCAGGGCGCGCCGGCGCAGGCGGAAGCGCATTACCGCGCCGAACTGGCGCGCGACCCGGACCATGCGTCCAGCCTGGGCAATCTGGGCAATCTGCTGCAGGACGCAGGCCGCCTGGCCGAGGCCGAAGCGTGTTTCCGCCGCCGCCTTGGCGTTCATCCCTCGGCTGCCGCGCATTACCAGCTGGGCAGACTGTTGGTTGAGCAGGGCCGGAGCCGCGAGGCCGAGGGACATCTGCGCGCCTGCCTGGACGAGGCGCCTGACGATGTCGAAGCGCTGCAGCTGCTGGGGCAGCTGCTGGCTGCGGGCGGCGGGGCGGCGGAGGCGGAAGCGCTGCTGCGGCGCGCGCTGGCCTTGGCTCCTGGGCATCTGGCGGCGGCCACCAATCTGGGCATGTTATTGATGGCGCGACGGCGCTGGGACGAGGCGGAGGCTTTATTGCGCGCGGCTCACGCCAGGCAGCCGGCCGCGGCGCTGCCCAATCTGGCCGCGCTGCTGTGCGCCACCGGCCGCGCCGCCGAAGCCGAAGCCTTGGCGCGGCAGGCGCTGGCTGCGCAGCCGGATCATGCCGACTGGCTGGGCCTGCTTGGCGTGGCGTTGGCCGAGCAGAAGCGGGGCGATGAGGCCGCCGCGGCATGGGAGCGCGGACTCGCCCTGGCGCCCACTCACCGTCGGCTGCGGCAAAACCTGGGCTATCTGCAACTGGCGCGCGGCGCGTGGCAGGCCGGTTGGGAGAATCACGAGGCGCGGCTGGACGGGCCTGGCTACCCCGTGTTGCCGTCGCCGCGCTGGCAGGGGGAAGACTTGGCCGGCAAGCACCTGTTGCTGCTGTTCGAACAAGGCTATGGCGACGCCATCCAGTTCAGCCGCTATCTGAATCCGCTGCTTGCGCGCGGCGCGGCTGGCGTCGCCGCGCTGTGCCGCGCGCCGCTGCTGACTTTGTTTCGCCGGCAATGGCCGCAGGTGGAATGGCTGGCGATGGAAGGCGCGTATCCGGCTAAATTTCCGCCGCATGACTGCCATGTGTTTTCGATGAGCCTGCCATGGGTCTTACGCGATTTCGAGCCGCAGCCATGCGAGGCTTACCTGGATGCGGAGCCGGCCCTGCAGCAGGCCTGGCGCGCGCGCTTGCCGCCTGGAAACCATGTCGGCCTGGTCTGGCGCGGCCGCGCCGAGCATCCGTTCGACCACTGTCGCTCCTTGCCGGGGCCGGAGGCCCTGCTGCCGCTGTTGGCCGACCGCGGCGTCAACTGGGTTTCGCTGCAAGCGGAGCCGACCGATGCCGAGCGGGCATGGCTGGCGGAAAACGGCGTGGTGGAGTGGGGTTCCGGCTTGACGGACTTTGCCGACAGCGCGGCGCGGTTGGCGGCGCTGGACGGCCTGATCGCGGTGGACACGGCGATGGCCCACCTGGCCGGCGCGCTGGGCCGGCCTTGCCGGCTGCTGCTGGCAGACGAGCATGCGGATTGGCGCTGGGGGCAGGGCGGCGACGTTACGGCGTGGTACGCGTCCTTGACCTTGGAGAGGCGGCGGCGAGGAGAGGGATGGGAGAGCTTGGCCGGTCGATTGGCGGTCTGAGCCGCCCCTCTCCCCAACCCCTCTCCCGCGAGGGGAGAGGGGCTCTCCTGCGGCAAGCCCATGGCGAAAACCAAGCAGGGGGCGCGAGCCTTGCCTCAAACCCACAGCGCGGGTGGCTTGAGGGCGCGACAAGGCGTGGTTGTTCGTCACATTTCGGCAAGGGTGGAGCCGAAATGGTTGGCCTCCCCTCTCCCCTCGCGGGAGAGGGGCCGGGGGAGAGGGGGAGTCTTTACAGCCACTTGCCCGGATTCATCAGCCCGTCCGGGTCCAGCGCGCGCTTGATGCCGCGCATCAGCTCCAGCGCCAGCGGGTCCTTGTAGCGCACCAGCCAGTCCTTTTTCAGCTGGCCGACGCCGTGTTCCGCCGCCAGCGTGCCGCCCAGCCGGTAGACGTGGTCGTAGACGATGGCGTTGACCGCGTCCTCGTCGTCGAACAGGTCGGCGTTGCCGGGCCGGGTGTAGCTGACGTTGTAGTGCAGATTGCCGTCGCCGGCATGGCCGAAGGCGACGATGCGCACGCCGGGAAAGGCGGCTTCCAAATCCGCCGAGCAATCGCGCACCAGCCGCGGCAGGGCCGATGTCGGCACCGCGATGTCGTGCTTGATGCTGGGGCCGTCCTTGCGCTGGCTTTCCGATATCTCCTCGCGCAAGGTCCATAGCTTGCGCCGCTCGGTTTCGTTCTGCGCCAACACGCCGTCCAGTATGTCCTGCTCCGCCAGCCAGTTCGCCAGCGCGTCGTTCAGTTCGGCCGCGCCGCCGCCGTCTGACAGCTCGATCAAGGCCAGCCAGGGCGCGCTGAACGGCATCAGGCCGGGATGGTGGCGCAGCAGCACTTGCTGGCAGTGGGCATCCATCACCTCGAACGCGGTCAGACGGTCGCCGAAGCGGTCGCGCAGCCGGTTCAGCCAGGCGATGGCCGTTTCGATGTCCGCCAGGCCTATCATGGCGGTGGCATGGGCGCTGGGCAGCGGAAACAGCTTCAAGGTGGCGGCGGTGATCAGGCCCAGCTGGCCCTCGGCGCCGATGAACAGCTGCTTCAGGTCCAGACCGGTGGTGTCCTTGCGCAGGCCCTGCAGTTGGCTCAGCACGCGGCCATCCGGCAGCACCGCTTCCAGTCCCAGAGTCAGCTCGCGCATGGTGCCGTAGCGCAGCACCGCCACGCCGCCGGCATTGGTGGACAGGTTGCCGCCTATTTGGCACGTGCCTTGCGAGGCCAGCGCCAGCGGAAACAGCCGGCCGGCCGCTTCCGCCGCTTGTTGCGCCTCTTGCAAGGTGACGCCGGCCTCCACTGTCAGCGCGTTGTTGTCGGTGTCGACATGGCGCACGGTGTTGAGCCGCCGCAGCGCGACGATCAGCTGCCGGCCGCTGGCGTCTGGCGTGGCCGCGCCGCAGGTGGAGGTGTTGCCGCCCTGCGGCACGATGGCCACTTGATGCGCGCGGCACAGTTTGACCAGCTCGGAGACTTCCGCGGTCGAGCCGGGCTGCGCCACGGCCAGCGGCGCGCCCTGGTAGCGGCGGCGCCAATCCAGCGCGAACGGGGCGGTGTCGGTCGCGGCGGTGAGCAGGTGCTTGGGCCCGACGATGGCGGCCAGGGCGGACAGAAAATCGTTCATGCGGATTCCAGAAGGCTTTCGTCGACGGCGGCGTACAGCGCGGCCGGCGCGCCGGTCACGGCCGCCCAGTAGCGGTCGCCGTAGGACCAGTGCCACCACTCGGACGGGTAGTTGACGAAACCGGCGGCTTGCATCGCCCGGATCAGGACGGCGCGGTTGGCGCGGGCGGTTTCAGACAGTCCGGCGGCGTCGGTATAGCAGGCGCCGTTCGATTCCTCGCTGTCGGCGTTGAATGGGCAGCCCATGTCCAGCTCCTGACCGGCGGCATCCATCAGCGTGACATCCAGGGCCGCGCCGGTGGGATGGGGGGCGACGGCCGGCGGCGCGACGTAGAGGCTGGCCTCGCACAAGAGCGCGGCCTCTTCCTGGTCGGGCCTGAGGCGGCGCAGCCGGGCCAGGTGTTCGTCGTAGGAGCGTTGCTGCCGCGCCAGCGGACGGTAGGCTTCCTTGACGCACAGCCTCAGTCCGTCAGGCAGCCGGCCCGCGGCGTCGCGCAGCCGCTCGGCCACCGCGCGGCGCGCTTTCAGGAAGTGCGGGCTGCGGCTGGAAATCTGGCTGCGGCTCAGGTCCGCCAGCCAGTCCGGGTAAGCCGCCAGATCGACGAAAGACTCGTCCTGATCGGCGATGGGGATGGCTAGCAGTGTCGGGTCGGCTAAGGTCAGCATGGCGTCTGGCGGCATTCAAAACGGCCCGTTGTTTTCGCGCAGCTTGTCCGGCAGGCCGTCGTGGCCGCCGTCCGGGCGCGCGGGCGCGTCGGACCAGTGTTCCGCGCCGGCCACGGCGTTGCGTTCCGGGTTGAGCGGGTAGTGGTAGCGGTTGTCGGCGCGGCGGGTATCGCCCACCACCAGCAGGCGCACGGTTTGATCCGTATTGTTGATGAAGGTGTGGCACAGGCCGTCGCCGGCCTTGAAGCCGACGGCATCCCCTTCTTGCAAGCGATGCAGCGCGCCATCCAGCCACACGTCGGGCGCGCCCTCCAGCACCAGGATCAACTCGTCCTCGGTGCTTTCGCAATGCGGCAGGCTGCTGCGGCGGCCCGGCTCCAGCCGGACATGGTTGATGCCCAGCCGGGCAAAGCCGAAATGCTGGCCGAGACGGGCGGCATAGCCCATGTCTTCCTGGCTGCCCGGGTAGCGGCCGGCTTCCGGGTTTTCCAGTTGGCGCCAGTGTTGGATGCAATCGGGACGGCTCATCTATCTTCCTCTGTATGGGTCAGGCTGTCACAGCCCGCGCCTATCGCCAGATAACGCCGCGCCAGACGGCGGAAACCCGGCGCGAGCCAGGCGGGCAGGCTAGGCAAATGGCCGCGCGGATGCGCGATCAGGCCGCAGCGGTAGCGCGGGCTTTCCCACTCCAGCGCCGGGCAGGGGCCGGCGCGATGTTTCAGCAGCAGGCGGGACAGCGGGCAGGGCGCGGCGGCGCAGCACACGCCGCAGCCATTGCAAGGCTGGCCGGGTGCCGGTTTGGCCGGGGCCTTCGCCTTCAACCATATCACCTGCGGCGGGCTCATGGCTGGCCGCTTATTCTGGGATGTCGGCCGCCATCAGCTCGTCCGGGTGCTGCCAGCCCGGCTGGGCGGCGATGCGGGCAAGCCAGGCCTGGATGTTGGGCCAATCGGCGATGGCCAGGCCGGCGTCGGCCAGCCACCACAGGTAGGCGCATAGCGAGATGTCGGCGATGCTGACTTGATCGCCGGCCAGGTAGCGGCGCTCGGCCAGTTCTGCCTCCAGTACCGCCAGGTCTTCGCGCAGCCGCTCTTCCAGCCAGGCTTCCACTTCCGCCCCCTTGGAACGGAAGCTGCGCGAGACGCGCAGATTGGGCAGCGACAGGCCGATGCGGTTGGTTTCCCAGTTCAGCCATTCGCGCACGCGCTGGCGCTCGCCCAGGGCGCCGCCCAGCGCGCCGTAGCTGTCGGCCAGCCATTGCAGGATGGCGTTGGACTGGCACAGCGGCACGCCGTCGGCCACCAGCACCGGCACTTCGCCAAAGCGGCTGGCGGCGCGGAAGTCTGCCGGGCGTTCCTCGCGCGGAAGGGCGAGGTCGATGTGGGCGTAGTCGTGCGAGATGTCGGCCAGCACCAGGGCCAGGCGCACCTTGTAGCTGTGGCCGGAGTAGCGGTTGCCGTAGAGGATCAGGTTGCTCATTGCGCTTGCTTTCTTTTCATGCGTAGACACCATCTTAGTTCGTCCGCCGCGATCCCAGCCAGGCCGCGGCGAAGGCCAGCGGCAGCGAGAACAGCGCCGGGTTGGAGTACGGGAACAGCGGCTGGGCGTGGCCCAGCGCGCCCACCCACACCGCCGGCCCGCAGACGATCAGCAGCAGCGAGGAGGCGATGCCGGCCGCGCCGCCCCACACCACGCCGCGCGCGCTCAAGCCGCGCCAGTGCAGGCCAAGCAGCAGCAGCGGAAAATTGGCGGAGGCGGCGATGGCGAAGGCCAGGCCCATCATCAGCGCGATGTTCAGCTGCTGGAACACGGTGGACAGCAGCATGGCGGCCAGGCCCAGGCCCAGGGTGGCCAGGCGCGACACGCGCAGTTCGCTGCGGGCATCGGCTTGGCCGCGCTTCAGCCAGTTTGCGTACAGGTCGTGGCTAACCGCGCTGGCGCCGGCCAGGGTCAGGCCGGCCACCACGGCCAGGATGGTGGCGAAGGCTACGGCGGCCACGGCGGCGCGGGCGAAGTCGCCGCCCAGCAGCTGGGCCAGGTGCAGTGCCGCCATATTGCCGCCGCCCAGCAGTTTGCCGTCCGCGCCGTGGAACTGCGGATCGGGGCCGACCAGGGTCAGCGCGCCGTAGCCTATGAGCAGATTGAGGACGAAGAAGCCGGCCACCAGCCAGGTGGCGATGCCCACTGAGCGGCGCGCGGCGCGCTCGTCCGCCACGGTGAAGAAACGCATCAGCACGTGCGGCAGGCCCAGCAGGCCCAGGCTCAGACCCAGGCCTAGCGACAGCACTTCCACCGGATCGGACAGGCTCTTGCTGGGCAGGAACACTGGCGCGCCGCGCAGTTTTTCCGCCGCGGCGAACAGGGCGGCCGGGCTACCATCGAAACGCGCCAGCACGCCGCCAGCCAGGAGCAGGGCGCAGACGAACAGCAGGCCGGCCTTGCTCATCTGCACCCAGGTGGCGGCCAGCATGCCGCCCAGCGCCACGTAGAGCATCATCAGCGCGCCCACCAGGCCGACGGCGGCCAGATAGGGTAGGCCGAACAGCAGCGCTATCAGCTTGCCGGCGCCCACCAGCTGCACGATCAGATAGCACAGCGTCACCGTCAGCGAGCCGGCGATGCCGACCAGGCGCACCCCGGCGTGATCGAAGCGCTGGCTCAGGATGCCGGCCACGGTGTAGCGGCCCTGCCGCCGCAGCGGCGCCGCCAGCAGCAGGAGCAGCAGCGGCCAGCCGGCCAGCGTGCCCACGGCGTAGGCCAAGGAATCGTAGCCCTGGCCCAGGTACATGCCGGCGGCGCCGAGAAAGGCGGCGGCGGATAAATAGTCGCCGGCCAGCGCCAGGCCGTTCTGCCAGGCCGGCACGCGGCCGCCGGCGGTGTAGAAGTCGCCCAGGGACACGGTGTGGCGGCGCGCGGCGGCGGTCAGGCCCAGGGTCAGCAGCGTCAGGGCCAGAAAGAAAGCTTGCGCCAGGCTCATAACCGCTCTCCCCGGCTGTAAACGGCAGCGATCAGGCAGAACAGCAGCATGGCGGCGAGCGCCAGGACGATGGAGGCGGGCAGGCCGCCCAGGCTGGCGGCGAGCCAGGCCGGGCGCCATGCCAGGATCAGGTAGTAGCCGAGGCAGACGGCCGCGGCGAGCAAGACCAGCAAAGACTTCATGCGTGTTTCAGTCGGGCAAAAGACCGAGTGTAGCGCATGTCAGCCTTGCTGCCACCGCATCAGCAAGCGGGCCTCGCCGGGGCCGAAGTAGTCGTCCTCGCGGCCGATTTCGACAAAGCCCAGCTGGCGGTAGAGCGCGGCCGCGGGATTCGCCGGGTCCACGGTCAGCCGGATGTCGTCGGCGCGCGGCTGCATCGCGGCCAGCGCGGCTTGCAGCAGCGCCTTGCCGGCGCCCTGGCCGCGGCAGGCAGGCAGCAGCGCCAACGACAGCAGCCACAGCTCGTCCGGCTGTTGGCTGGGCGCGCCCAAGGCGTAGCCGACAGGCTGGCCGGCCGGATCCAGCGCCAGCCAGAACCAGTCCGGCCACAGGTCCAGCGCCTGGCGGAAGAAAAAGTCCGGGTAGACATGGCTGCCGAACACCGCCTGTTCGATGGCGAAGACGGCGGCGAGGTCGGCGCGGCGGGCCTGGCGCAGTTGCATGGGGTCTATCCTTAAGTGTGCGTCTGGAGGGGGGCAAGGGTAAACCACCGGCGGACGGCCGCATAGCCCGCGGCGCAGGCTGCGCTTAATGAAATCATCATATTGATTGCGCACACTGCGCGCTGTTTTGCCGTTTTCCCCTTACTGATCTTGCACATCCCGGAGCGTTGTCATGAGCGAGTTGTCGCGTCGCGAGTTTCTCAAGCTGTCGGCGGCCGGTGTCGCGGCCGGCGCCATTCCGCCTGGCCTGGCCGCCGCCATGGGCGTCAAGCCCGCCGGCCGCAGCCTGTCGGCAGTCAAGCATGTCGTGGTGTTCATGCAGGAAAACCGGTCGTTTGACCATTACTTCGGCAGCCTGCGCGGCGTGCGCGGCTTTGGCGACCGCAGCGCGCTGCAGCTGCGCAACGGCAACAGCGTGTTCAAGCAGCCCAATCTGCTGCTGCCGGCGGAGTACCCCTTCCATCTGGACAGCGCGCGCACCAGCGCGCAGTACCTGAGCGACCTGGACCACTCCTGGCTGGGCACGCACGCGGCCTGGAACCTGGGCAAGTACGATGGCTGGGTGCCGGCGAAGACGGCAATGGCCATGGGTTATTTCAACCGCGCCGACATCCCCTACCATTACGCCCTGGCCGACGCCTTCACCATCTGCGACCAGTATTTCTGTTCGGTGCTGGGGCCGACCAACCCCAACCGGCTCTACTTGTGGAGCGGCATGGTGGACCCGTCCGGCAAGCATGGCGGGCCGGTGATAGACAATAGCGAGAAGGGTTATAGCTGGACCACCTATCCGGAGCGGCTGCAGAACGCCGGCGTCAGCTGGAAGGTGTACCAAGTGCTGGGCGACAACTTCGACGACAATGCCTTGGCCTGGTTCACGCAGTACCGCAACGCCAAGCCCGGCAATCCGCTGCACGACCGCGGCATGGCCTCGGTGCCCAAGGTCAGCGGCAATTCGGTAGCGGACCTGGTGGCGGCCATCCGCAACGACGCGGTCAGCGGCACGCTGCCGCAGGTATCGTGGATCGTCGCGCCGCAGGAGTACTCGGAACATCCCAGCGCGGCGCCGGCGGCCGGCGCTTATTTGATAGACCAGGTGCTGCAGGCGCTGACGGCCAATCCCGAGGTCTGGGCATCCACCGTGCTACTGCTCAACTACGACGAAAACGACGGCTTCTTCGACCACGTGCCGCCGCCGGTTCCGCCGGCGGGCGCCGCCGACGAGCGCGTCGCCCTGCTGCCCATCGGCCTGGGGCCGCGCGTGCCCATGCTGGTGCTGTCGCCGTGGAGCCGCGGCGGCTATGCTTGTTCGCAAGTGTTCGACCACACCTCGGTGATCCGCTTCCTGGAAACCTGGAGCGGCGTGCAGGAACCCAATATCTCCGCCTGGCGGCGCAAAGTCTGCGGCGATCTGACCTCGGCGCTGGATTTCGGCAGCAGCAATCTCAGCCTGCCTGCCTTCCCGGACACCGCCTCGCTGCTGACCCAGGCTTTGCAAAGCAAGAACTGGCCCAAGCCCAACGCGCCCAAGCCCGGCCAGATGCCGCAGCAGGAGCCGGGCCGCCGCTTGGCGCGCCCGTTGCCTTACCAATGCAATGCCTACGCCAGCGCCGACCTGTCCGCCGGCATCGTGTGGATTCATATGCAGAATGGCGGCAAGCAGGCGGCGCATTACTCGGTCCATGCCAACGCCTATCGCCTGGACGGTCCTTGGCAGTACGACGTGGATGGCGGCGCCGAGATCAAGGACTATTTCCATGTCCAGACGTATGGCCTGGGTTGGTACGACCTGACGCTGTACGGTCCCAACGGCTTCCTGCGCCGCTTCGCCGGCAATATCCATCAGGCCGGCGGCAAACTGGAAGCCGTCAGCGGCGTCAGTGTGGTGCAAGGCGTGCCGCAGCTGATGCTGCAATTGAACAATCAGGGGGGCCAGGCGGCGGTGTTCCAGGTCAGCGCCAATGGCTATGGCGGCAGCGCGGCGCAGCAGGTGGCCGTGGCGGCCGGCGGCAGCCAGATACTGAGCTGGAACTTGTCCAGCGTGTATGGCTGGTACGACTTCACCGTCACTACCGCGAACGACAGCAGCTTCGCGCGCCGCCTGGCGGGCCATGTGGAAACCGGCGCGGTCAGCGTCAGCGGTTGACCGCGCTCGCCATCTTGCATCTGGTTCATTGATTGTGAACTGGCTCTTAGAACGTGTTCACGATCTTTGGTGTTTGGACCTGGCTTGCGAGAGGCAAATAGGGTTTCGATGTGCCCGCTCCCTGCACGCCGGGCAGCCCCGGCGATGAAAACGGTTATCCGCGTGGCGGATTCAAAGCCCCAAAAATCGTGAACAGGCTATGAGGGCTAAAGCTTGCGGCCCAGCCGTTTTTCCACCTGGCGCCGCTCCCAGTCAGGGCCCAGGACGGGCAGCAGCTCGAAGACGCTGACGGCATGCAGCAACAGGCCTATGCCCCAGCCCAGCGCCGGCCAGACCACCCATAGCCGGTGCGGCATGGTCAGCAGGTTGATGGCGGTCAGCAGCGCCATTACCAGCGCATATTGCGCCAAGTGGCGGTAGAAGTGTTTGAGCCGGTTCACGTGTTGCAGCGCCAGCATTTCTTCCAGCTCGCGCGAGGCCATCGGCGCGGCGGCGGTGTCCAGGGGGCTTGAGTCTGTCATGGCGATCTCCTTGTTCAGTTCCGAGAAGTCGATCTCGAACACGGCGGCCAGCGACTTCAGCGACTCCACGCTGGCGCCCTGGCCGCGTTCGATGCGCTGGATGGTGCGCACGCTCAGACCGCTCAGGTCGGCCAGTTGTTGTTGCGACCAGCCGCGTTGCAGCCTCAGTTTCTGTATCAGCATAAAACCTCCGTTCGATTTCTGGCCGCAGTGTGGTTGGGTTTCTGGGACGGTACAAGGACAGCAGGGCGACAGACAGGCGACAGCGGCCCGCCAGTGCCCGCCTGGCTTGGGTTTCAGCGGGTGCCGCCGCCTATGGTATAGGCATGGATTGGCGGGTGGCAAGGCGCCGTGCAGTCATGAAAAAAGCCGCTCGAATGGCGGCCTGGGGGAGGTGGCGATCCGCGTCAGCGGTTGAAAGTAGGGCGGAAGCTCGGCAAGCCGGGCGTTCCGCCAGCTGGTATCGGCATGCGCAGGAGAGGTTGGAGTCGCAGGCTAGGCGGAACGCCCCGCTGACGCGGGGCTTCCGCCCTACCACAGCACCTTGACCTTGCCTTCGCCCAGCCAATCGCTCAGCGCCAGCAGCAGGCCGTCATCCAGGCGCACGCCCCATTCCTGCGGCAGCATCAGCTCGCCCTTGGCCTGGCCGTTGCTGTAGGCCAGCCGTACCAGGCAGCCGGCGTCCTGGCTCTTGAACGGATGCAGCTCGGACTTCAGCCGCGCGATGTCGGGCTTGGCCGGCAGCTGCAGCGCCAGGCCGCGCGCATAGCGGCCGCGAGCCTCGCCCAGGCTGTATAGCTTGTCGACGATGATGCGCAGGCGGCCGGGACCGGCGAAGCTGTCTTCGCTGACCTTGCCTTCCACCACCAGCACCACGTCCTCCTTCAGTTTGTCGCGGTTCAGCTCGAAGCTTTCCGCGAACAAGCTGACTTCCAGCTTGGCCGTGCCGTCGTCCAGCTGGACGAAGGCCATCTTGCCGCGGTTGCCCACTTTGACGCGGATGCCGGTGACGAAGCCGGCCAACAGCTGCGGCTCCTTGCGCGGGCTCAGCCGCGACAGCGGGGTCTTGATGAAGCCGCGCACCTCTTTCTCGTAGGCGGTGAACGGATGGCTGGACAGGTAGAAGCCGATGGCCAGTTTTTCCTCGGCCAGCTTCACCGCGTCGCTCCACGGGCGGGTGGGCGCCATTTCCACCGCCGGCGCCACGTCGTCGCCGAACATGTCGAACAGGCCGCCCTGGTTGGCGTTGGCGTGCGCCTGCTCGGCCGCTTCCATGGCCAGGCCGACGTTGGCGAACAGCAGCGCGCGGTTGGGCTCGATGGCGTCGAAGGCGCCGGCGCGGATCAGCGCCTCGATCACCCGCTTGTTGACCAGCTTCTTGTCGGTGCGCTGACAGAAGTCGAACAGGTCGGTGAACGGGCCGCCGGCCTCGCGCACTTCCACGATATGGTTGACCGCCGATTCGCCGGTGCCCTTGATCGCGCCCAGCGCGTAGCGGATTTCCTTGCGGCTGACCGGCACGAAGCGGTAGAAGCCGTGGTTGACATCCGGCGGCAGGAAGGTGATGCCGTTCTTGGCGTCCTGGCAGTCGTCGTAGAACACCTTGAGCTGGTCGGTGTTGTCCAATTCCGTGGACATGGTCGCCGCCATATAGGCCGCGCAATGGTGGGCCTTGAGCCAGGCGGTGTGGTAGGCCACCAGCGCGTAGGCGGCGGCGTGCGACTTGTTGAAGCCGTAGCCGGCGAACTTCTCCATGTAGTCGAAGATTTCGTTGGCCTTGGCCTCGTCCAGGCCCTTCTCCGCCGCGCCCTTCACGAACATGGCGCGCTGCGCCACCATCTCCTCGACCTTCTTCTTGCCCATGGCGCGGCGCAGCAGGTCGGCGCCGCCCAGGCTATAGCCGCCGCACACCTGCGCCGACTGCATCACCTGCTCCTGATACACCATGATGCCGTAGGTGGGCGCCAGCACCGGCTCCAGCAGCGGGTGCAGGTATTCGAACTTGGCGCCGTGCATGCGCTGGATGAAGTCCGGGATCAGGTCCATCGGGCCCGGACGGTACAGCGCCACGAAGGCGATGATTTCCTCGAACTTGCTGGGTTTGGCCTCCACCAGCATCTTCTTCATGCCGGTGGACTCGAACTGGAACACGGCGGTGGTGTTGGCGCTGGCGAACACCTTGTAGGCGTCCTTGTCGTCCAGCGGCAGGTGGGCGACGTCCACGTCCTCGCCGGTGATGTCCTTGATGTACTTTTGCGCCAGCTCGATGATGGTGAGGTTGCGCAGGCCCAGGAAGTCGAACTTCACCAGGCCGATCTGCTCCACGTCGTCCTTGTCAAACTGAGAGACCGGCGAGGCGCCTTCGCCGCTGGCGATGTAGAGCGGGCAGAAGTCGGTCAGCTTGCCCGGCGCGATCAGCACGCCGCCGGCGTGCATGCCGATGCCGCGGGTGAGGTCTTCCAGCTTCATCGCCAGCTCGATCAGCTCCTGCGCGCCCTCGCTCTCGATGATTTCGCCGATTTGCGGCTCCATCTGCATCGCCTTGTCCAGGCTCAGCGGCTTGTTGGCCTCCAGCGGGATCAGCTTGGACAGGCGGTCGCACAGGCCGAAGGGCAGGTCCAGCACGCGGCCGACGTCGCGGATCACCGACTTGGACGACATGGTGCCGAAGGTGGCGATCTGGCTCACCGCCTCCTCGCCGTATTTGCGGCGCGTGTATTCGATCACGCGCCAGCGGTTTTCCTGGCAGAAGTCCACGTCGAAGTCGGGCATGGACACCCGTTCCGGGTTCAGGAAACGCTCGAACAGCAGCGCGTATTTCAGCGGGTCCAGATCGGTAATGTATAGGCTGTACGCCACCAGCGAGCCGGCGCCGGAGCCGCGGCCCGGCCCCACCGGGCAGCCGTTGGCTTTGCCCCACTGGATGAAGTCCGCCACGATCAGGAAGTAGCCGGGGAAGCCCATCTGGATGATGGTGTCGCACTCGAACTTCAGCCGCGCGTCGTATTCCGGCCGCCGGGCCTCGCGCTCGGCCTCGTCCGGGTACAGTTGCTTCAGCCGCTCCTCCAGGCCGCGCTTGGCCTCATGCACCAGGAAGTCGTCCAGCGTCATGCCGTCCGGCGTGGGGAACAGCGGCAGGTAGTTCTTGCCCAGCACCACGTTGATATTGCAGCGCTTGGCGATTTCCACGGTATTGGCCAGCGCCTCCGGGATGTCGGCGAAGCGCGCCATCATCTCGTCCGCGCTGAGGAAGTGCTGGCACTCGTTGAAGCTGCGCGGCCGGCGCTTGTCGCCCAGGGTGTAGCCTTCGGCGATGCACACCCGCGCCTCGTGCGCCTTGAAGTCGTCCTTGTCCATGAACTGGATGGGGTGGGTGGCGACGACGGGCAATGCCGTCTCGCCTGCCAGCCACAGCGTGGCCTGCACCACGTTCTCCACCTGCGGGCTGTCCACGCGCTGGACTTCCAGATAGAAGGCGCCGGGGAACAGGCTTTCCCAGTATTCGGCGCGGCGGCGCGCCTCGTCGCGCTGGCCCATGGACAGCGCGATGCCGACGTCGCCCAGATGGGCGCCGGACAGGCACAGCAGGTTGCTGTTGTCGCCGGACGCCAGCCATTCGCGCTTGACCTCGGCGCGGCCGCGGTACTGGTTGTGGCTGAAGGCCTCGGTCAATAGTTCGCACAGGCGGCGGTAGCCCTCGCGGTTCTTCGCCGTCAGCAGCAGCCGGTAGGGCTTGTCGCGGTCCTCTTCGTTTTCCAGCCAGATGTCGGCGGAGATGATGGGCTTGATGCCCTTGTTGCGGCAGGTCTTGTAGAACTTGACCATGCCGAACAGATTCATCAGGTCCGACACGCCTAGCGCGGGCATCTGTTCCTTGACGGCGCGCTTGACCGCGTCATCGAGGCGGACGATGCCGTCGGTGATGGAAAACTCCGAGTGGAGGCGAAGATGGACAAAGCGAGGTGCGTTCATCCCGGCATTTTACCGGCTGGCCGTAAGGCGAACCAGTTCAATTCACGGCTGGCACGGCCATGCCGCTGCGCATTAGAATGATGGCATGGCAATTTTCACCGCAGGCGAAGCATAAGATGGAGTTCAATGTGCAGCAATTGGAACGAACGAATCTGTATCAACTGCTGGTGGGCAGCGTCTTGCCGCGTCCCATCGCCTGGGTCAGCACCCAGGATTTGAAGGGGGTGTGCAATCTGGCGCCGTTTTCCTTTTTCAATGTCATGAGCGTGACGCCGCCTTTGCTGGGCATCAGCATCCTGAAACAGGCGTCGGAGCGCGATAAGGACACCCTGGCCAATATCCGGCTGACCGGCGAGCTGGTGGTCAACATCGTCAACCAGCCGCTGGCGGCGGCGATGAACGCCACCTGCGGGGCGTATCCGTCGGAGGTCGATGAGTTCGAGCTGGCAGGCTTGGCCAAATCGCAGAGCGTGGCGGTGAAGCCGCCCGGGGTAGAGGAGGCGCCGGTGCGGTTGGAGTGCGTTCTGCACCAGTGCCTGACTTTCGGCCACGGCAGCGGCGCCGGCAATCTGGTGCTGGCCGAGGTCAAGCACATCCATGTGGCGGACGAGGTGTGGCGCGACGGCGCGATAGACGACGTGGCGCTGCGGGCGGTGGGCAAGCTGGGCGGCGACCGCTACAGCCTGGCAGAGCCGGCGTTCAGCCTGGCGCGGCCTTAAGCGGTCAGATAGCGGCCTGAGCCTGGGCGGCCAGCGTGTCCAGCAGGCCGTAGCGGCGCTGGTATTCCGCGCGCTTCTTGCTGGCGATGTCGGCCATGGACTTGCGCGCCAGGGTCAGCGGGATGCGGTGGAAGCGGCCGTTGTCCACCGGCTCGGCGTCCAGCGTCTGCCAGAAGCTGTCGTAGTCGGCGAAAAAGTCGCGGCGGTAGCGCCAGGAGCTGTAGATGTGCTCCCGGTTGCCGATGGCCAGGATCTCATCGGCGCCGATGCGGCGCGCCAGCGCGGTCAGCGCCTCCATGGCCAGCCGCTTCGGAAACAGGCCGTGCGCGGTCTTGGTGGCCAATTGCACCGCTTCCGCGCCATGCGGCTTGCGCGGGCCTTGCAAGCCGCCTACCACCAGCACCGTTCTGTCATCGCGGCGGGTCAGGGTGAAGGTCAGCGTCGCCAGCGGCACGCGTTCGCCATTGCATACCTGCAGCGACATTTCCCCTTCCTTGTCGAAACTATGTTGCTGGGTCAGCAAGACTGACAGCGCGCCTTCGTTCTTGCCGCTCAACTGCGCCAGCAGCAGCGGCTCGCTGGACAGCAGCTGGCGGCGGGCATGCGCAGAGAAACGCTGCTCCAGCAGCTGGTAATGCGCTTGCAGCGCGCGCAGCTTGCCGGCGGCGCCGAGCGAGCGGTACAGGTAAGGACGGTGAAGTTTGCAGGCCAGCCGTGGATTGTGCCGCAGGTAGGGCAGCAAGGACGGGGAGCCGAAGGTTCCCAGCCAGCGCAGCGTCCACGGCAGCGTCAGCATGCCGCGAAGCGCGAATTTGAAGCGGTTCTTGCCCTCGTCAAAGCCATCGCGGCGGGAAAAATTCCCGCTGGCCAGCGACCAGAACAGATCCACGGAATTGATTACAGTCATGCCATACCTCACCTTTAAGGTTGTTAGGATACGGTAAGTTCTGACAAGAAATTGTTAAAAGTTGTTTAGTGGCTTGTGACTGTATGTGACGCGGAGCGGCTTTGTCATGGCAGTTTTTGCCGATTTATGGCAGGAAATACAGGAGGAAGCGCTCCTTGTGGTCGCCGGGACGCTGGAAGGTGTATATCGGATGCAATCCGGCCAGCCGCGGCGGGATCTGCTCGCGCAGGGTCTGCAGCAGCAGCCAATGGCAGCTCCGGGCGGCCGGCTGGGTTTCCAGCCGCAGCGTGCGGTAGCCGGTGTAATACTCCAGCAGCGCGCGTTGCGGTTCGCCCAGGCTCTGGCTGGCCACGCAGCCGCCATCGCGGCGTATGGCTTCCAGGCGAGGCCGCAGCGCGGCGAAGGTTTCCCGGTAACGCATGCCGTGGTCCAGGGCCGGCAGCCACAGCATGGCCGCGCCGCACCATAGCAGGGTGGTGGCCACGCTCCAGCGCCAGAGCAAGCGGGGCAGACCGGGCGGCCCCTGCCGCCAGCACCAGGCCAGCGCCAGCAGGGCGAGTCCGAAAGCCAGCCAGCGCCGCGGGAAAAACGTCGCCTGCCAGCCGCTGAACTGGCCTTGCAGCAGCTGGTGGCGCCATGCCGCGTCCATGGCAAAGCTGAGCGCGCAGGCGACCAGCAGCAGATAGGCCAGCAGCAGGGCGAACAAGGTGGCCAGGCCAACATTCAGCCAGCGGGGCGGTTGCCAGCCGGACGACAGCGCGGCCAGCGCCAGCAGCGTCAATGGCGGCAAGAGCGGCAGCGCATACAGCTCGCGCGCGTCCGCCGCGGAGGTGAGCACCAGCAGCGTGCAAGCGAATAAGGCCAGCGGGGGGCTCAGGGGCATGCCTGCTTGCGGCCGGCGCAGCAGACGCCAAAGCGTCCACAGTGCCAGCGGCCACAGCGGCAGCGCGTACCAGGGCAGCGTGCGGCCATAGAACCAGCGCCGGGCGCGCGGGCCGAGATTGGACGTGCCGTTGAAGCGACCGAAATTATTGTCGCATAGCCAGACATGGAAGCTATCCGGGCTGCGCGCGTAGAGCGCGCCCATCCACAGCAGTGGCAGCGGCAGCGCGACCAGCAGCGCGATGGCCAGCGCCGCGAGGTAGGCGCGCGTGCGGTAAGCGTGGCGCCATAGCAGGGCCAGCGCGGCCAGCCCGATGCACGCGGGGCCGAGCAGTCCCTTGCTGAGGAAGGCGATGGCGGCGCCGGCGCCCAGCATCAGTCCGCCGCGCACCGGGCGCGCGGCGGCATGGCATAGGCCGGCCAGGCCCCAGCAGAAGCCGGCCATCAGCGCGGTGTCGGTGATCAGTTGGTGCGCCCGCACCGGCAGACCGATGGCGCCGATCAGCAAGAGCGGCGCCCAGCGGCCGTGGCCGGGGCCGAACAGGCCGCGGGCGGCGATGGCCAGGCCCAGCCAGGCGATCAGGTTCCACAGGCCGGCGGCCAGCCGCGCCGAATCCGGTGCGCCCAGCCAGCCCTGGAACAGGGTCATGGTCCAGCTGGCGGTGATGAAAAACAGCGGCGGCTTTTCCAGGAAGGGCTCGCCGGCCAGCGCGGGCACCGTCCAGTCGCCGCTGGCGGCGAGATGGCGCACCAGGCCGAAGGTATAGGCTTCGTCCGGTTTCCAGGGCTCATGGCCCACCAGGCCGGGCAGCAGCCACAGCGCCAGCAGCAGCGCCGTCGCCAGCCAGCCGGGCGCCGGAGCGGGGCGCAAGGCGCTCTCCGCTTAGCCGGCGGGCGGGTCCTTGGGGCGCATGGAATGCAGGGCGGCCTTCTGCATTTCCAGCGTCTTGATCTGCATGGACAGCACGCCCAGGTTCATGGTCAGCCAGCCTTCCACCACGCGCAGCTCGGCCAGCCTGCGCTCGATTTCCTCTTCCGACATCGGCGGCAGGAAGGCCTGCATGCCCGGGGGCGTGGCCTGTTGCCAGAACTGGCGGAACAGGGCGAAAGGATCATTTGGATTGTCTTGGCTCATGGCGGATTCCGGCGATAAAAAAACGGACAAGCGACGCTTGCCCGTTCAGTATAAGACGCCTGAGGCGCCGGATCAGCCCCGCGGGACGGCTTGCGCGTCGACCGAGGCCAGCGCCACCATGTTGACGATGCGGCGCACCGAGGAGATCGGGGTCAGGATGTGCGCCGGCTTGGCCATGCCCATCAGGATGGGGCCGATGGTCACGCCGTCGGACGCCGATACGCGCAGCAGGTTGTAGCTGATGTTGGCGGCTTCCACGTTCGGCATGATCAACAGGTTGGCGGAGCCCTTCAGCGTGGAGTCCGGCATGGCTTGCTGGCGGATGCTTTCCACCAGCGCGGCGTCGCCCTGCATCTCGCCGTCGATTTCCAGTTCCGGCTGCGTTTCGCGGATCAGGTCGAAGGCGGCGCGCATCTTCTGCGCCGACGGTGTGTTCAGCGCGCCGAAGCTGGAGTTGGACAGCAGCGCGGCCTTGGGCTGGATGCCGAAGCGCTTGATCGACTCCGACGCCATCTTGGTGATGGCGGCCAGTTGCTCGGCGTTCGGGTCGGCGTTGACGTAGGTGTCGGCGATGAAGATGTTGCCGGTCGGCAGGATCAGCGCGTTCATCGCGCCGGCCACCTTGTCCTGATTGGCGTAGCCCAGCACGTTCTCCAGGATGTCGAAGTGCTGCCGGTACGGGCCGTAGGTGCCGCAGATCAGCGCGTCGGCGTCGCCGCGGCGCACCATCATTGCGCCGATCAGCGTGGTGTTGCCGATCACGCGGCGGCGGGCCTGCTCCTGCGACACGCCCTTGCGCTTCATCAGCTGGTAGTAGTCCTGCCAGTAGTCGTTGAAGCGCGGGTCGGATTCATTGTTGACCAGCTCGAAATCCACGCCGGCGCGCAGCTTCAGGCCCAGCTTCTCGATGCGTTTCTCGATCACGCTGGGACGGCCCACCAGGATGGGCTTGGCCAGGCCCTGGGTGACGATTTCCTGGGTGGCGTGCAGCACGCGCTCGTCTTCGCCCTCGGTCATCACCACGCGTTTCGGGTCCTTCTTGGCCTGGGCGAACACCGGCTTCATGAACAAGTTGGTCTTGTACACGAATTGAGCCAGCTGGTCGGCGTAGGCGTCGAAGTCCTGGATCGGGCGGGTGGCGACGCCGGAGTCCATCGCCGCCTTGGCCACGGCCGGGGCGATCTTGACGATCAGGCGCGGGTCGAACGGCTTCGGGATCACGTATTCCGGGCCGAAGGACAGCTCCTGGTCGCCGTAGGCGGTGGCGACCACGTCGTTCTGCTCGGCCATGGCCAGGTCGGCGATGGCGCGCACGGTGGCCAGCTTCATCTCTTCATTGATGGTGGTGGCGCCCACGTCCAGCGCGCCGCGGAAGATGAAGGGGAAGCACAGCACGTTGTTGACCTGGTTCGGGAAGTCCGAGCGGCCGGTGCCGATGATGGCGTCCGGGCGCACTTCCTTGACCAGCGGCGGCAGGATTTCCGGTTCCGGGTTGGCCATGGCCAGGATCAGCGGATCGCGCGCCATGGATTTGACCATGTCTTGCGACACCAGGCGCGGGCCGGACAGGCCCATGAAGATGTCGGCGCCGGCCATGGCGTCGGCCAGCTTGCGCCAGCCCTTGTCGGCGATGGCGTAGCGTTGCTTGGATTCGTCCAGCTTCTCGTCGCGGCCGTGGTAGATCACGCCCTTGGAGTCGCAGACGGTGACGTTTTCGCGTTTCACGCCCAGGGCCACCAGCAGGTCCAGGCAGGCGATGGCGGCGGCGCCGGCGCCGGAGGCCACCACGCGCACTTCGCCGATTTCCTTCTTCACCAGGCGCAGGCCGTTCAGCACCGCGGCGGCGGCCACGATGGCGGTGCCGTGCTGGTCGTCGTGGAACACCGGAATGCCCATGCGCTCGCGGCACTTCTTCTCGATGTAGAAGCACTCAGGCGCCTTGATGTCTTCCAGGTTGATGCCGCCGAAGGTGGGTTCCAGCGAGCAGATGATGTCCACCAGCTTGTCCGGGTCCAGCTCGTTGACTTCGATGTCGAACACGTCGATGCCGGCGAATTTCTTGAACAATACGCCCTTGCCTTCCATCACCGGCTTGCTGGCCAGCGCGCCGATATTGCCCAGGCCCAGCACCGCGGTGCCGTTGGAGATCACCGCCACCAGGTTGCCGCGGGCGGTGTATTTGTAGGCGTTGAGCGGATCTTCGACGATGGCGTCGCAGGGGGCGGCCACGCCAGGGGAGTAGGCCAGCGCCAGATCGCGCTGAGTGGTCAGCGGCTTGGTCGGGGCGACCTGAATCTTGCCCGGTGTCGGGAACTGGTGAAACTCCAAGGCGCTTTGACGCAATTGCTCGTCCATTCGCAGGCTCCTGATTGAGAGAGAGATGTTCTTATGCGGTAAGGGATAGCTGGGCATTATAAGGCTTTATGTAGCGGGCGGGCTACGCGTGTCAGACAAAAGCCGCGGCGGGCGGACCCGTCGCGGCGGCATATCGTCCGGCCAGGCGGCCTTAATTCATCATGCCCAGCGTGCGCGGCAGCCACAGCGAGATCGCCGGGATGTAGGTCACGGCCAGCAGGAAGGCCAGCATGGTCAGCAGCCAGGGCCAGACCGCCACGGTCAGTTCGGTGATGCCCATCTTGGTGATCCCCGAAGCGACGTAAAGGTTCAATCCGACCGGCGGATGGCACATGCCCACCTCCATGTTCACCGTGATCAGGATGCCGAAGTGGATGGGGTCGATGCCTAGCTGCTGGGCGACCGGGAACAGGATGGGCGCCATGATCAGGATGATGGAAGACGGCTCCATCACATTGCCGGCCAGCAACAGCAGGACGTTCACCATCAGCAGGAAGGCGATCGGACCCAGGCCGGCGTCGATCAGCCAGCCCGCCATCATCTGCGGCACGTTTTCCGAGGTCATCAGGAAGGAGAACAGCACGGCGTTGGTGATGATGTAGAGCAGCATCGCCGACATGCTGGCCGAATCCAGCAACACCTTGGGCACCTGCTTCAGCGTCAGATCCTTGTAGACGAAAACGGCGACGATGAAGGCGTAGACGGCGGACATGGCCGCGGCCTCGGTCGGGGTGAAGATGCCGCTGTAGATGCCGCCTATCACCAGCACGATCAGCAGCAGGCCCCAGATGCTCTCGCGCAGCGCCTTCATGCGCTGGGCGAAACTGGCCTTGGGCAGGCGCGGGTAGTCATGCTTGCGGGCGCGGTACCAGGTGGTCAGCCCCAGCAGGCTGGCCAGCATCAGGCCCGGCACCACGCCGGCGATGAACAGCTGGCCCACCGAGGTGTTGGTGGCCACCGAATACATCACCATGGCGATGGAGGGCGGGATCAGGATGCCCAGCGCGCCCGAAGTGGTGATCACGCCGGCGCCGAACTGCTTGGGAAAGCCCTGCTTCACCATGGCCGGCAACAGGATGGAGCCGATGGCCACCACGCAGGCCGGGCTGGAGCCGGATACCGCCGCGAACAGCGCGCAGGCCAGCACGCCGGCCAGGCCCAGGCCGCCGTACCAGTGCCCGACCAGGCTGGTGGCGAAATTGATCATGCGCCGCGCCACGCCGCCGTGGGTCAGGAAATTGCCGGCCAGGATGAAGAAGGGGATGGCCATGATCTCGAACTTCTCGATGCCTGTGAACAGCTTCAGCGCCACCGATTCGACCGGAATATCGGTCATGCCGAACAAATAGCTCAGCACGGTCAGGCCCAGGGCGATGGAGATGGGCATGCCGGTCAGCATCAGGATGACCAGCAGGCCGAAAATGATGAGCACGCTCATTGCCGTTTGCTCCCTTTGCGGTCCTCACCCGGCATATCGCGCGGGTGCAGATTGTCGTCCATGGCGAACCAGTTGCTGTCTTGGGCGACGTCGTCCATGCCCTCCACGTGGGTGTGGTCATGCTTGGGCAGCGCGCCGGTGCGGAGGAAGCCCGCCAGCACCTGCAGGAAGCGGAAGCACATCAGGTAAGAGCCGCAGGGCACGGCCAGGTAGACCAGCCACATCGGCGCCTCCAGGTCCGGCGAGGTCTGATCGGTATGGCCGATGGCCCAGACGAAATTGGCGCCCAGGGTGCCGACCACGCCGGTGAACAACGCGCCGGCCAGCAGGCTGACGACGATCAGATAGGCGCGCTTCTTGTCGGACAAGCGGTTGACCAGCACGTCGACGCCGACGTGGATGCCGGTGCGCACGCCGTAGGCGGCGCCGAATTTCGCCATCCAGACAAATAGATAGATGGTCAGCTCCTGCGCCCAGGCCATATTGATATGGGCGAGGTAGGGTTGAAGAGCGGGTACGCCCGAGCCGTAGCGGTGCAGCACCGCGGCGAAGGTGATCAGGGTGGCGGCCCCCATCAGACAGGCGATCAGCCACTCCTCGAGATGATCGAGGACTTTCAGCATGGCGGTATTCCTAAGCGCATGGAAAAACCGCGCCCCGGCTGGGGCGCGGCCAGGCAGGGCTTACTGGGCGGGGTTGAAGCCGGTTTCCTTGTAAATGGCTTTCAGCAGGTCCGGACCGATGCGGGAGGCCATCTTCTGATGCACCGGCAGCATGGCTTTCTTGAAGGCCTGGCGCTCCTGCGGCGTCGGCACGTAAACCTGGGTCTTGCCGGAAGCCTTGATCGCGGCCAGCGCCTTGTCGTTTTCTTCCTTGGCGATCTGGTTGGCGTAGGTGGAGGCGTCGGCCACGGCGCTGTCCAGCTCGCCGCGGATGTCGGACGGCAGGCCGTCCCAGAACTTCTTGTTGACGATCAGCGCGTAGCCCAGGAAACCGTGCTGGGTCAGCGTCAGGTTCTTCTGCACCTCGTAGGCTTTGCTGGTGTAGAGGTTGGACGCCTCCAGCTCGGTGCCGTCCACCACGCCGGTCTGCAGCGCCTGGTAGACCTCGGAGAAGGCCATCACCTGCGGCAGCGCGCCCAGGGTGCGCATTTCTTCCTCCAGCACCTTGGACGACTGGATGCGGATCTTCATGCCCTTGAGGTCAGCCGGAGTGTGGATGGGCTTGTTGGACGAGAAGTTCTTGAAGCCGTTGTCCCAGTAGGCCAGGCCCTTGATGCCCTTGGACTCCAGCTTGCCCAGCAGCTGCTTGCCGATGGGGCCGTGCATCACCTTGTTGACTTCGTCGTAGTTGTCGAACACATAAGGCAGGTCGAAGACTTCGAATTCCTTCACGCCCAGCGGGCCGAACTTGGCCAGGCTGGGGGCCAGCATCTGCACCGCGCCCAGCTGCAGCGCCTCCAGCTCTTCTTTGTCCTTGTACAGCTGGCTGTTGGGATAGACCTCTACCTTGACGCGGCCGTGGGTGCGCTGCTCCGCCAGCTTTTTGAAATACTCGGCGGCCTTGCCCTTGGGCGTGTTGGGCGCCACCACGTGGCTGAACTTGATGATGATGGGGCCGGCGGCCTGGGCGAAGCCGGACAGGGTGAGGCTGGCGCAGAAGGCCAGGGCGATGTGCTTCAGTTTCATGGGTTTCTCCATCCATTCGGCGGCGTTGTAGATTAAGTCCCGGCTTCAGCCGATGTTCTTGTCGATAAAGTAGAAGCTCTAGCGCGCCTTGGCCATTAGGGAATTCCAGAACATGGGCATGTCGCCCCGGCCGCTGCGCGGCGCGGTATCATCAAGGCCGTACTCCTGTCTGGTGGCCGTCATGTCTTCTTCCGCCTCTGGCGCGCGCCGCGCGCCGCGCATGCTGTGGCCCGGCGTCAGCATCGCGCTGATCGCCCTGCTGCTGGCCCTGTGCAGCCTCAGCTACCTGGTGTACCGCGACTGGCGCGACGAGCAGCAGGACAATCTGATCCAGGAAGTGTTGTGGCTGGAGCAGTCCTTGCGCATGCACCTGGAGGGGCATCAGGAGTGGGCGGACGCGCTGGGGCGTGATATCGCCGCCGGCAAGGTCAGCAGCGAGCGCTTCAGCCAGCTGGCGGCGTTTTACCAGCGCGAAAACCCGGAATTGCTGAGTTTTGAGCGGGTGGGCGTCGATCATCGCGTGGAGTGGGATTCCCACGGCGTGCGCCGCGACGGCCGCCAGCTGAATTCCGCCGAATACGACGCGCTGTGGCGGGCCGGGCGCCTGTTGCGGCCCAGCTATGGCGCGCCCTACCAGGGGGCGGCCGGCAAGTACCGCTTCGACCTGGCCGTGCCCATCGTGCGCGATGGCCGCGTGCTGGGCGGGCTGCGCATCTCTTACCAGCTGGACGCCTTGCTGTATCACCAGGTGCCGTGGTGGATCGCCTCCAAGAACTACATCAGCATCGTCGATCTGGACGGCAAAATCCTGGCGCAGAAATTCGACGCCGCCGAGCAGCCGGGAACGATCACCCACCAAACCAGCTTCGACCCGCCCGGCTTCGGCCTTTATCTGCGGGCCGTCAGTTACCGCAGCGGCCTGGGGCTGACCCTCCCGGTGCTGACCGGCGTCATCGCGCTGTTGCTGCTGACGCTGCTGTACGCGGTGTGGCGCATTCGGCGCCATGTGCGGGAGCGCGCGCAGGCGGAGCAGCGGCTGGCGCAGGAGGTGTCGCTGCGGCAGGCGATAGAGGACTCGATGCATAGCGGCCTGGTGGCCATCGGGCTGGAAGGCGAGATCGTGCGCGTCAACCGCGCCTTCTGCGACATGCTGGGCTTCACGCAGGAGGAACTGGTGGGCAGCCTGCCGCCGCACCCGTTCTGGCCCGCCTCGCAGCACGGCCCGCTGGCCGAGGCCATGGAGGCGGTGCGCGACAACCTCCAGCCGGAGCAGGGCTTCGAACTGACGCTGCGGCGCAAGCATGGCGGCACCCTGGTGGTGCGGCTGTTCGCCACGCCGCTGGTGGGGGAAGACGGCAGCCAGCATGGTTGGATCGCCTCCCTGTTCGACATCACCGAGCGCCAGCGCCAGCGCACGGCGCTGGACGCCGCCCATCGCCGCTTTCTCACCGTGCTGAACGGCCTGGCCGCCGGCGTGTGCGTGGTGGACGAAGGCAGCGGGCAGCTGCTGTACGCCAACCCCGGCTTTGCCGAAATGTGGCTGGTGGGCGACGCCGACGCGCCATGCTGCGTGCTGTTGCCGGGCCTGATGGCCGGCGGGCGCGGAGAGGAATACGCCCAGGAATTCATCGTGGCGCATGAGCACCGCTACCTGCTGATCCGCCGCCGCCGCATCGAATGGGTCAGCGGCGAATCCGCTTGGCTGGCCATCGTCAGCGACGTCACCACCGAGCGCGACCGCGAAGAGCGAGAGCAAGCGCAACAGGAGCGTTTCCAGAACACCGCGCGGCTGATCGCCATGGGCGAAATGGCCTCCACCCTGGCGCACGAGCTGAACCAGCCGCTGACCGCCATCAACACCTACGCGGCCGGCGTGGGCCGCCGCCTGCCGGAAAACTTGGCCTTGCCGCCTGGCGTGCGCGAAGCCATCCACGCCATCGCCGAACAGGCGCGGCGCGCGGCGCAGATCGTCAGCAGCATCCGCGCCTTCGTCAAGAAGCACGAGCCGCAGCTGGAGCGGGTGGAGCCGGCGCGCGTGGTGCAACGCGCGCTGGGCCTGGCCGAACCGCTGGCCGCCAAGCACGGCGTCAGCCTGCAACTGGCGCCGGACCGCCGCCCTTGCCAGGTGGACATGGACCCGGTGTTGATCGAGCAAGTGCTGCTGAACCTGATGAAAAACGCCATCGAGGCGTTGGTGGAAGCCGGCACGGCGCGTCCCGGCGTGGAGCTGCATACCTGCGTGGCGGACGGAAAATGGCGGGTGGAAGTCGTGGACAACGGCCCCGGCCTGGCCGCCGGCATGCAGGACAATCTGTTCACGCCGTTCTACTCCACCAAGCCGGAAGGCATGGGCATAGGCCTCAACATCTGCCGCTCCATCGTGGAATTCCACCGCGGCGAGTTCGGCGCCGTCAGTAGCCAGGAAGGCGGCTGCGTATTCTGGTTCAGCCTGCCTTTGGCCGGAGGGGGACAGAGTTAGGCAGGGGGCTGGTCAAAAGAAATGCCGTCGTGTTAGCATTTGACAGTTGATTCAGACGTATGGGCCGATAGCTCAGCTGGGAGAGCGCTGCGTTCGCAATGCAGAGGTCGAGGGTTCGATCCCCTTTCGGTCCACCAAGGAATATCAAGGGCTTGGCAGAGTTGAAACAGGAAGCATTTTTTTGCAGCTACTGCAAAGATATGCTACCCAGACAAACTGCAAAAATATGCTATCGCCAGGCCTACGTGTGCTGCTCAAGCGTGTTTCCAAGAGCCATGTCACACCGAGTTCCATATCAACACTAACCCGCCAAACGGCGGGTTAGTTTTTTTAATGGGACAGTTTTGTGGGGCAGGATCAAAGCGTAAGATACGCATATGGCAAATCGTTCATACACACAGTGGACCCTCAAGGTCTTGTTCGGCAACAGTGGCAATCAATGTGCTCACCCCGATTGCACTCATCCCGTCATTTCCCCCGGTTCGGAAAAATCCGACGCCGCCGTATTGGCCCAAATCTGCCATATCTACGCCGCTTCTGATAACGGGCCAAGAGGAAAGCCAGACCTCCCTGATGAAGAACGGAACAGCCCCGATAATTTGATCCTCTTGTGCGGTTTCCATCATCCGATGGTGGATACCCAATACCAGGACTACCCCGCAGAACTTTTAAAGCAGTGGAAGCGGGATCATGAAGCAAAATTCCAATCGGACACCGCCGAGGGCATTCAACGCCAAAAGCAGGCCCAACAATTTGCCTTCACGGTTAGACTGACGGATCAGGAGATCGAAGCGGAAGTGCGTCGTATCCGGCAGGCTCGCCATCTAGCAGGATATCCCAGCACCGATAAGGTGCTCGCTTTGTCGACCAATGTCGAAAACAGTGAATTTGCAGGTGGTTCCAAATCCGTAAGGGCCCAAGCTCTAGCCTGGTGCGCCAGGATGCTTTCGCGAGATGAGAATCTAGACCGTGCAAAAGAATTGCTGGCGAAATCGCGCAGCCTTGGAGGGGCTCCAGAAACTAACATAGCTAATGCTTTCATCTTGGCGGCCGAGTCTGGGTCGAGCATGCCAGCGCTACAACTGCTCTCGCCGATTGGAACTCCTGAATCGCGATCCGCCATGCTGCGAATCGTCACTAATGACAAAGGCCCTGAAAATGCTCTGATTTGGGCGAAAAGCGCCGGCTTGGATTTCAGTGCGTTTGATAGCGACGGCAAGCTGAACTTCATCATGAATGAAGAGTTCGCTGGACGCTGGTTAGATGCATACGCACATGTTCAACTGCTGACCCAAACGGACTTTGAAGAAACGCCGGTTCTGAACTTTCCAGCAGCTCATGCGCATCTTGCCCACGTCGTTCCTGAGGAACTTCGGATGCAGGTGCTATATCTGCCGTTCGACGCCGTGCGCTTCCCCATGGCGGACGATCAACAAGCTCTGCGGGACAGGAAGCGGAGCATTGCGCTCTATGAAAAGCAAGCAACTATTGCCGAGGAGTTCGGAGTTATCGAGGCCGCGCGGCTGTGTTCCAAAATGGCCTTGTGGATTCGCCTCCGGGATTCCGAGCTGAATAACGGAGCATTAGAAGTTCTGCGCATGAACATGCGTAACGACACGCTGATGCTCAGTTACTTTCCTCTGGCCGTGCAATTCGGTCTCAAGGTCGACCTCGTTGCCGTAGAGCGTCGCATCAACGAACAGGTTGCACTGACCGGCAAAGGCACGGCCGATACAGCCATGGCCCGCCTCACACTGGCAATGGAGAAAGAAACATCTGCGGCAGCATTCGAATACATCGCCGCACACCGGGACCAGTTGACCGAGTTTTTGGAACGCTCGCGACTTCTTGCTATTGAAATCGAGCTACTGTGCCATTCCCGGCAGATCGAGACGGCAAAAGCGACTCTTGGCCAAGCAACGTCGTCTGAAATCGGCGAGCGTGAGTATGAGCGCTTACAACGCATGATTGCTGAGGCAGAAGGCGCTGACCCAGCCGCCGAACGCCGGAAGCTCTACGAAAAAACTGGCGAATTGCGCGATCTCGTGAACCTAGTCAACTTTCTCGAGCAGGAGAAGGCGTGGCAGGAGCTCTGCCCACTGATTGAAGTGCTGTTCGATCAGACGCACTCGATCGAAGATGCATTTCGTGCGACTCGCGCATTCAACGGCGCTAGTGAAAACAAACGTGCTCTGCAGTTTTTACAACGAATTCCCGACATTGTGGCTCAGGAGAGCGAGCTGCAATCCCTACTTGCATGGGCGCTTTTTCGAGATGGACAACTCAGAGAAGCGTCAGTGATCCTGGCACCATTGCGGGCCAAGCGAGATCACGCCAATGATCGTGCATTGTTCGTCAACCTGGCCATTGCCTTGGGACAGTGGGACACACTGGTTGGGTATACGACTTGCGAATGGGAACAGAGAGATCAACGCACCGCAGAGGAATTACTTCGTGCAGGGCAATTGGCCCAGGCCGTCAATGCACCGCATGCAAGGGAGCTGATTGTAGCGGCAACTGAAGCCTCCCATGATGACCCCCACATCCTGGCGTCGGCGTACTTTCATGCTACGAGTGCCGGATGGGAGGGCGATTCGGAGGTTAGGGACTGGCTGCTGCGAGCCTCAGAAAAGTCAGGCGACCAAGGCCCACTCAAATCGATCACAATGAAAGAGCTTTTTGAGCTCCGACCCAATTGGGATCGTCGCCAGGACCAAACCTATACAGCCTTGAACGCTGGCCAAATTACCATCTCCGGCGCGGCCTATGTGCTGAACCAGTCAATAATCAAAAACTGCTTGTTGGCCCCTGCGATCAATCTGCAGGAGTCCGATGCACGGCGGTGGAGCCTTGTGTACGCATTCAGCGGTGCACGCCCGTCGAGGGTCCAAGTAGAGCTGAGACGCGTGGCTCTCGATCTTACGGCGATTTGCACCTTCGCGCAGCTTGGCCTTCTACCTACTCTCATTACTCACTTCGAACGCGTACTTGTTCCAGACCAGTTGCTGGTATGGCTGTTTCACGAGCGACAGCGTGTCGCGTTTCATCAGCCTAGCCAAGTCAAGGATGCGCAATTCCTCAAGCGTTTGCTTGCGGCCGGTTCCCTTGAAATCTTCGCCCAGCAAAAGCAGGCCAACGCGAGCCTCGCACAAGAGGTTGGGTTTGACCTTGCGTCCATGTTGGAAGCCGCAGTTCAATCTTCAAACTGTACCTATGTCGTCCGCTCCTCACCGGTTCATCGTCTTGGCAGCGTTATGGAAGAGGAGGCTAACCTCACTGCGTATGAAGCATGCTTATGCAGCTGCCAGGCAGTGGTCGAGGCCTTGCGCCTAAGGGGAATGATCACGGCAACCGAGGAGCAACGTGCCTGTTCTTATCTCAAGCTCCATGAGGAACGTTGGCCTAATGAGCCACGCATCCGTGATGGGGCGACCCTTTATCTGGACAATCTCTCCACCACCTACCTGCGCACAACGGGTATTCTCGGGAAGTTGAGGGGTGCTGGCTTCACGGTCTACATCACGAAGTCGCAGGATGATCAAGATAACCAACTTCTTGCTTACGAGAGCTTCGCTAGCGAGCAACTGGCTACCATCGAATACATCCGGACGGTGCTGGCCCCAGCCCTGGCCGATGGGCGGATTGAGACAATAGGGTCGCCCGATCACGATAGCGAAGAGGCGCAGCTACAAGCCCAACTGAACTTTTTGGCTACGGACAAACCGATTGATGCCTTCGTCGTCGATGACCGCTTCGTCAATCGCCACATCCAAATGACCCGCGGCGACCAGCAAACGCCGATCCTGACCAGCCTGGACATAATTGAATACTTGGTCGCTTCCGGTGGCCTTAGCGTCGAGGACGGACGAGAGCACCGGACTACCCTGAGACGATCTGGATACACGTTCGTGCCAGTGCTGGAGGATGAATTGACATATCACCTGCTGCATGCACCACTCGACAACGGATCAATGGTCGAAACCGCCGAGCTTCGAGCGATACGAGAAGCCTCCCAGCGGCTGCGGTTGGCAAGGGTACTGCAAGTTCCCCATGAGCTCGCCTGGCTCAATCAATACACGCTCGCCCTACTTCATGCGGTTCGTACGATCTGGGACACGGAGAGCGACTCTAAGGCGGCAGAGGCCCGCTGCGAATGGCTACTCGGCCAACTCGATATTCGTGGGTGGGCGTCGATTGTCGAGCGAGGCGCTGCAACACAGTTCTCAGTAACGAGCTACGCAGAAATACTTCATGCCCTCTGCTACGCCCCGAAGTTTTCTCTTGGACGGAAAAACGATCTGTATCACAGCTGGATCGATGAACGCATTCTCCAAGAAATCAAAGAAATGGAGCCGGAGATCTTCTATCAGCTCATCGCATCTGCGGCTGAACTGTTTGGAAAAGCGGTGAAAGCTGGATGGAAGGAGGACGAATGACTGACGAGGATGCATACATGTCAATCAGCGTCGAATTTTGACCACCTGTCAGCGTTGAATTTTGACCAGGCATCAGACCGCTTTCCGGCGCTTCTTGAACCGGTAGGAATCGTTCCCCGTCTCCAGAATGTCGCAGTGGTGCGTCACCCGGTCCAGCAGCGCCGTCGTCATCTTCGCGTCGCCGAACACGCTCACCCATTCCCCGAAGCTCAGGTTCGTCGTCACGATCAGGCTGGTCTTCTCGTACAACTGGCTGATCAGGTGAAACAGCAGCGCGCCGCCTGATTCCGGAAACGGCAGGTAGCCCAGCTCGTCCAGGATCACCGCGTCCATCAGCATCAGTTGACGCGACAGGTGCCCGGCTTTGCCGGCGCGCTTTTCATGCTCCAGCAGATTGACTAGGTCCACCGCGTTATAGAACCGCACCCGCTTGCTCTGATGGATCGCCGCCACCCCCAGCGCTGTCGCCAGGTGGGTTTTGCCCGTCCCGGTGCCGCCCACCAGAATCAGGTTGCGCGCTTCCGCCAGGTAGTCGCCGCCGGCCAGCGCGGTCAATCTGTCTGACTGCAGCGGACTTTCCGCCCAGTCAAAGCCTGTCAGATCTCGGTGGTGCGGGAAGCGCGCGGCTTTCATCTGGTAGCTCAGGCTGCGCGCTTGGCGGTCGGCCTGTTCCGCCTCCAACAGTCGCAGCAGCATCGCTTCGCCGGTCAAAGGTTGGCGGCGGGGTTCGGCCATCAGTTCTCCCCAGGCGCTGGCCATCCCGTACAGCTTCAGCGCTTTCAGTTTGCTCAGGGGATCAGTCATGGCAGCCCTCCAGCAACTGGTCGTAACGCGCGCAGTTCGCCGCCGGCGCTTCTTTCAGCTGCAAGTTCTCCATCACGCTCAACGCTGCCGGACGGGCGGGTTCGGTCAGCCGGCGCAGCTCATTCAGAATGATGGGCGCGCTGATAGCCTTGTGCTCCAGCGCCAGCTGGCAGGCCACTTCCAGCGCTTCCAGGCCGGTTTCTCGCGCGGCCAGCAGCAGATCGGCGAAGGCCCGATCGCCTTTGGCTTCTTTCATCAGCGCCTGGCGCACGGTTTCAATCGCCGCCGGCAGCACCCATTCGACAAAGGGCCGGCCATGCCGCAAGGCGCCGGGTTTGGTTTGCAGGATCGGCACGTAGTGCCAGGGTTCGCAGATCCACTGATCCCGCCCGAAGCGACGGTCGTGGCAGGCGATCTCGGCGCCGTCGGCGACGGCGCGGATCTGGCCAGCGCTGACGCGCACCGACACCACCTTGCCCGCCCATTGCGCCGGCACGCTGTAACGATTGCGCTCTATCGTCACCAGGCAGGTGCTGGAGACGCGCAGCGCCTGCTCCACATAGCTGTCGAACGGCATGGCGATCGGCGTCAGCTGCTGCCGCTCGTCTGCCCAGGCTGCGGCCACCGTCACCGGCTGGTGCGGGTGTTGGCGTTGCCCCAGTTCGCGGCAGCGTTGCGCCAGATGGGCATTGAGCGCCGCGAAGTCGGCAAAGCGCGGGGTGGGCGTGAACAGCCATTCCCGGATATTGCCGACCTGATTCTCCACTTGCCCTTTCTCCCAGCCCGATGCCGGCGTGCAGGCCACCGGCTCGAACAGGTAGTGATTGGCCAAAGCCAGGTGGCGGCTGTTGAAACGGCGGGACTTGCCGGTAAAGATGGCGTCCACCACTGCCTTGAGGTTGTCGTAGATCACCTTGCGCGGCGCGCCGCCAAAGAAGGCGAAAGCCTGGACGTGAGCGTCCAGCACCATTTCCTGGGTTTCGCGCGGATAGGCGATGACGAAAGGCTGGCGGCTATAAGCCAGGCGGAAGTGCGCCAGCTTGATGGTCTGGGCGATACCGCCGAGCACCACCTGCTCGTAGCTCCAATCGAATTGGCAAACTTCGCCGGGCGCGAAGAGCAGCGGGACGAAAGCCTGCTTTGGGGTGAGCGTGCCGGGCTGAGCGGCCTTCCAGGCTTTGACGTGGCGCTGGATGCTGTCGTAGGCGCCCCTGTACCCCTCGGCCTGCAGGCATTCGAACAGGCGGCGGGCGGTACGGCGTTGGGCCTTGGGGAGCTGGCTATCGCGCTTGAGCCAGGCGTTCAGCGTGTCCATGAAGGCGCCGAGCCTGGGATGGCGCGGCTGGCGCTGATATTGCGGGGCGGTGGTGGCCTTGAGGTATTTCTTGACGGTGTTGCGGGAGAGGTTGAGGGAGCGGGCAACAGCGCTGATGCTCTCGTTGCCCACCAGGTGACGGCGTCGGATCTTGCCGATGGTTTCCATGCAAATCACTCCAGGTTTGCCCTCGCCAAAAAGACGAAGTGTGGCACATGCCCGGGGTGGTCAAAATTGGACGCTGTTTACCCCGGGAACCTGGTCACTTTTGCACGCTGTTTAACATGTAGATGTCAAAAAGAGAGTCGCGCGTCTAGCGGATACCAAGAATGGGTCTGCAAGGGACGTCCCTCTGTCCAGCAAAGCCATCGAGGCTTTCAACGGCCTCCCGCGCCAGATGGATGGCCGGATTTTCACATTAACGCCGGACGCTGTTTCTCGAGCCTTTAGCCGTGCTGTCACACGGGCAAGAACGGAATATGAGATCGGACAGAAGACCTCGCTAATGGCCAAGGGTTTTGCAGAAGGCCAAGCCATCGACAAGATCAAGTCAGATCCATTTCTTCAAGATCTGCGCCTTCATGATTTACGGCACGAAGCGGCTTTGTTGCATAAATAGGCTTCGGCATGCAAAGCCCCTTTCCCCAGACGGATTTATGGCATGCGCACCGTCATCGGCGTCCCGAGCCGCGTGAAGCGGTTCAAGATCGCCGCTCTCACTTGGAGCTCTGCGACTTGACGGTCGAAGTCCCTTGCCATCACCCGCTCGCCCAGCAGCTTGAAACAGCGCATCTTGGTTTCCACCAGGCTGCGGCGATGGTAACCGCTCCATTTCCTCCAGATCGCTCGTCCCAGGAGCCGGGTAGCACGCAGTATCTCGTTTCGGACATGGGCGCCCAACCGATTTTCCTTCCACGGCTTGGCATTCTTCCGGGTAGGAATCACCGCCTCGGCTTTTCGCTTGGCAATCGCTTCATGGCAGCCTTTGGTGTCGTCGGCACCATCGCCACTGACTGCAGCAATCCTTTCCCCCGCAGGAATCTGGTCCAGCAACTCCGGCAACATTGGCGCATCGCCCACCGCGTTGTCGGTCACTTCAATCGCCCGGATTTCCAGCGTCTGCGCATCAATGCCCAAGTGCACTTTGCGCCACTGACGGCGGTACTCCGCGCCGTGTTTCTTCGTTTTCCATTCGCCTTCACCCATCATCTTGATGCCGGTGCTGTCGATCAACAGGTGCAGCCCGGTCGTGGTTGGACGGCAAGGAATGGCTACCTGCAAATGCTTTTGCCGCCGGCACACGGTGCTGTAGTCCGGCGTTAGCCAGTCCAGCCCCGCCAGTTTGAGCAGGCTTTGCACCATACCCACGGCCTGTCGGAGCGCAAGATTGAACAGGCATTTGATCGTCAGGCAGAACTGAATGGCGGCATCGCTGAAGGTCGGTGTCCTTCCGCGTTTGCCGAGTGCAGAGCCATGCCAGCGCATATCACGGTCCAACCAGATCATCAGCGACCCACGCGCCTTGAGCGCAGCATTGTAGGTCTTCCAGTTAGTGGTCTTGTACTTGGGCGGGGTGGGCTTACTCATGCCGTCATTCTACCCCGCCTGCGGGGAGGGTCATTTGTGCAACAAAGCCCATCCAGTGCCTTAACCGAAGATCAGCCGGCCGGCCATGGCGACGAACACGCCGCCCAGCAAGCTTTTTTGCAGCTTGGCTGCCGGGCGGCGGCCCTGCAGGCGGCGGGCCAGGCCGCTGGCAGCGAAGGCGTAGGCGGTGTCGAATGACAATCCAACCGCGACCAGGATCGCGCCTAGCAGCGCGAATTGCGGCAGCAGCGCGCCATGCGCCGGCGAGACGAATTGCGGCAGGAACAGGGCGCAGAACATCAGGGCTTTGGGATTGAGCAGATTGGTCAGGAAGCCGCGCGCGATGGCGGCGCGAGTGGACTCCGCGGCGGGTGGCGCATCGGCCGGCGCGGGCTGGGCGCGTATCACTTTCCAGGCCAGCCACAGCAGGTAGCCGGCGCCTATCCAGCGCACCGCGCTGAACAGCATGGGGTGGGTGGCCATCAGGGCGGCCAGGCCCAGCCCGGACATCATCACGTGCAGGAAGCGCGAGGCGGCGATGCCTAGCGCGGTCAGCAGGCCCGCGCCGACGCCCCGGCTGGCCGAGGTGGCCATCACCATGGCCATGTCCGGCCCCGGCAAGACATAGACGGCGACCAGGGCGGCAAGGTATAGCGACAGCGCGGACAGGGACAGCATGGCAGGCTCCGGGGCAGGGGAAACAATGCGGCTAGTGTGCGCCTGGCGCGCTGAAATTGCTTTGCTTTCTCTTGCGTGGATGGGTTAGATTTTAGAAGACTCTTTCCTGTATTTTCACAATACGAAATGAATCCTTTAAAAACTGGGCTGGATACTGTGGACCTTGCCTTGATGGACCTGTTGCAGCAGGACGGGCGCCTGTCCAATGCTAAGCTGGCCGAGCAGGTGTCGCTGAGCGAAACGCCATGCTGGCGCCGGCTGAAACGGCTGGAGGGCGAGGGCTATATCGAGGGCTACCG